>JBIOYB010000242.1:0-40018 GCA_044869915.1 Allorhizocola sp. | reverse complement strand
TTCAAAGGAACTGTGACCGGCTCGCGCATCGATTGGATTCTGCACACGCCGAATTTCAAGGCCTGGACTCGGATCAGGCCGCCCCATATCCAGTACTCGCACACGAGAGCCCTGGCCTACGACCGGGCCTGCGCCGCGGTGGTGCTGTTCGTCCAGGGCGTCGGCGTTGACCGGCGGGAGCTTTGGGCGTGGGACGGCACGCGGTTTGTCAAGCGGCACGACGGCATCTTTGCCGGCCATCCGTTCGGCAGCGGCGGGCTGCGCGGCATCTCCGCCTGCCACGACCCGATTTCCGGCGGCGCGCTGCTATTGGGCTACCTGCCCGGCGGCGTGCTCCTGTCCACTGTGGACGATCCCGGCGGCGACGGCGAGCTGTATCGCACCGAAACCGGCGGCCGGATGCTACGCCTGGCACCGGCCGACGAGCGCGTGGGCCACCTGTCATACGCCTATGGCCACGACCGCCTGTGCTGGGACGAACGCGCCGGTGAGCTCGTGCTGTGGCGCGCCGGTTTCGAGCAGTCGACATGGGTTCACCGCAACGGGCGGTGGACCGGCCTGGCACACGAGCCGTGCCCACCACCCGGGCCGCGTCGTGCACGATCCGGAGGGCGACCGGCTGCTCCTGTACGGCGGCGGTGGCACCTGGGCAATGGAGCTCGCCGCGTGTGGTGTGGCCGGGGCGGCGCTCCCCGCGGACAACTCGGTGGGACCGGTGCGGGACCTGCCCGACCGCCGGCCCAGCTGCTATGTCCTGGAAGCCTCCGGAGCCTCGCGATGGCGCCGGCTCGACATAGCCTGGGTGGACACCGATCTGCTGCACCTGCAAGGTCTGATCCAGGAACAGATCTGCGTCCGGGAGGGCGCCGACGAAACCGCGCTCGGTCTGGCCCTGGAGCACGTCGGCGGCGACTTCGTCTGGCGACTGTGGACAGTCCAGCACGGCGTGCTTTCGCACGGGGTCGACCTGCTGCCCCATTTCCGGGTGCGCTTCCGCGACGGCACCTCATTGCCGGCCGCCCAGGCGCACCGGGAGGAGATTTGGGATCGCGAAGAAGACGCCGTCGCGGTGAGCATCGACTGGGCGGCTGCCGTGGACGGGGTGCCCGGGCTGCGCGCGCCACTCCTGCAACCGGGCGAAGCTGTGGACCTTCAGATGCCGTCCACCCCGGATGGCCTTTCCTCCGGATGTCTGGGCCACGGCAAGGTGTTGCGCCGCGCCGAATGACTCCGGCTTCGCCTACGCGAGGCCGGCCTCCTTGGCGATGATGGCGGCCTGGACCCGGGAAGTGCAGCCGAGTTTGGCGAGCACCCGCGACACGTGCGTCTTGGCGGTGGCCTCGCTGATCGTGAGCTCGGCCGCGATGTCGGCATTGGACAGTCCGCGGCCGAGCGCGGCGAGGATGTCGCGCTCGCGTGGGGTCAGACCGCGCAGCTGCGGTGGATCGGCGGGCTCCACAAAGGCCTTCGCGGCGAACGCGGTGAGCAGGCGCCGGGTCACCTCCGGCGCGAGCACGCCATCGCCCGCCGCGACACGGCGCACGGCGTCGATCAGCGCGGCCGGCTCGACCGTCTTGAGCAGGAAGCCGGCCGCTCCCGCACGCAGCGCGCCGAACAGGTACTCATCAATGTCAAAGGTCGTCAAAACCAGCACCTCGGACAGCCCGGCACCGGTGATGGCGCGGGTGGCCTCGATGCCGTCCGTGCCCGGCATGCGGATGTCCATCAGCACGACGTCGGGCCTCAGCGCCCGCGCCTGCCGCACCGCGACCTCGCCGTCGCCCGCCTCCGCGACGACCTCGATGTCGGGCGCGGCCTCCAGCACCATGCGCAGCCCGGCCCGGATCGCGCCGTGGTCGTCGGCGATGAGCACGCGGACACTCATGCGGTGGCTCCGTGCAGCGGCAGGCTCGCCCGCACCACCCACACGTCGCCCTCGGGCCCGGCGGTGACCGTGCCGCCGAGCAGCCCGGCCCGCTCGCTCATGCTCCACAGGCCGGTGCCGGCGCTGAGCGCGTGGTGCCCGAGCGGGACGGGCTGGGTCAGCGTGTTGGTGACGGTCACGTCCAGGCGTTCATCGACAGACCGCATCGCCACTGTGACCTTGGATCCCGGGGAATGCTTGCGGGCGTTGGCCAACGCTTCCGCGATGATCCGATAGCCGGCATGGTCCACGAGAGCGGGGACCATCGCCCGCGGGACGGGATCCAGGGTCACGTCCAGGCCCGTCGAGCGCGCCGACGCGATCAGCTCAGGTAGCCGCTCAAGTCCTGCCGCCGCAACGGTTTGGGCGCGGTCGGCCCGGCGCAACAGGGTGATCATCGAGCGCATCTCCTCCAGTGCGGCCAAACTGCTCTCCCGCACGGCACGCAGTGCCGCACGGTCACGCTCCGGGTCGGCCGGCAGGGCGAGCACGGCCGCCGAATGGATCGCGGTCGTGGACAGGTGCGAGGCGATGACGTCGTGCAGCTCCCGCGCCATCGCCGACCGTTCGGCGTCGATCGCCTCGCGCCGCGCCTGCGAAGCGTTGAGCTGGCCGAGCTCCCGCTGCTGGCGCAGGTTGGCCGCCCACCACAGCGGCACCACGAGCAAACCGGTCAGCTGCAACGCGATGAACACCGACGCGCGCAGATCGGCCAGCGCCAGCCCGACGGTGACCGACGCCGTGCCGATGACGACCACGACGGCCGTCATCACCGCCGTGCGCGCCCGCGCGCCCGCGTAAAGCCCCGCCGAGAACAGCAGATCGAACAGCACAAGCACCATCGCGACGCTGCCGCCCAGGCACGCGTCGGCGGCGACGAACAGCACGCCGGAGCCCAGCGCGAGCATCGGATGCTTGCGCTTGAACAGCATGGCCACGCAGCCGGCCACAAGCAGCACGGTCTGCCACCACGCGGGTGCGCCGGCGAAGGCGGGCAGGCGCGCATCCTCATACATCCGGGTCAGGCCAAGCAGGTTGAGCATGAGCCCGACCGCGAACGTGGCGGCGGCCGCCACGACGTCCTGGAAACGCGTGCTGGCCCGCCACCGCGCTCTCCACCACGCCGGACTCACGATCACCATCTCAGCACACGGACACCCGGGCGGCGTCGGTCGAAGGATGTACGCGCCCGCGCCGATGCCATACTTCGGCCGACGCGGCGGGGCGGGCCCGTGCCGCACCGTGGGCTCATGGATTTGGCGTTCCTCGGCTCGCTCGTGGTGCTCGCGCTCATCGACTCCACCAGTTTCGGCACCCTGCTGATCCCGATCTGGCTGCTGCTGCACCCGGGCCGGGTGCGGGTAGCCCGGATGCTGGTCTTCCTCGGCACGGTGGCGGGCTTCTACTTCGCCGTCGGCATCGGTCTGACGCTCGGCCTGTCCGCGGCCATGCCACAGATCACGGCGTTTCTCGACACCCCGGGCGCGTCGTGGGCGCAGCTTGTGGTCGGCGTGGCGCTGTTCTTCCTGAGCTTCCGGCTCGGCAAAAACAAACACGGCTCAAGCAGTGGGCGCATCGCGCGGTGGCGCGAGCGGGCGCTGGGCGCCGAGGGAGGGATCGTCTCGCTGATGGGCCTCGCGCTCACCGCGGCCGTGCTCGAGGTCGGCACGATGCTGCCCTACCTCGCGGCGATCGGCCTCATCACCACGGCGGCGCTGACGATAGGCCAGAACGCGGTGGTGCTGGCCGGGTACTGCATCGTTATGGTTTTGCCCGCATTGGTTTTGATGGCCCTGCGGCTGACAGCGGGCCGCCGGATCGAGCCGCTGCTGACCCGGATCAGCAACTGGATGTCCAGCAGCGAGACGCTCGCGTGGATCGTCGGCATCGTGGGCTTCCTGATCGCCCGGGACGCGGCCGTGCGGCTGGATCTGATCGGCTGAGGCTAGTGCCTGGCGGCGGGTTGGAAAATCTCGATGAGATTGCCGGCGGGATCCTGGATCAGGACCTGCCGGCCACCCGGCCCGCTGATGATGTCGTTGCGGAAGGTCAGGCCGGCGGCGCGCAGCCGCTCGGCTTCGGCGTCGATGTCCTCGACGGTGATCTGGATGCGATTCCATCCGCCCGCCTCGGGCCTGGCGCCGTCGGGCATGGGCCGGGCGCCCGAGCTTTGTGGCCCCGACAGCAGCAGGCGCAGCGGCCCGCGCACGACATCGGCGAAGGCGGGCGCGGCGCTGCTGCGCACGGTGAAACCGAAGTGCGTGGTGTAGAAGTCAATGGCGGCCTGAACATCGTCAACTATATAGCGTACGTTGGCGACCTGATCGCTGGTGGTCATCTGTCGTTGGTACCCACATCAGCGGGATACTTAGTCATCCTCGCCGCCGAACAGGTCCGCCTGCTCGCTCCCCGTCAGGTCCACGGCGCTGTGCTCGGGCGGGGGCAGCTCGTCCCCCGGGGTCGAAAAGACGCGGTGCCCATGCTCGCCCCGGCGCGCCACCACCCGAAACGGCACCAGCAGCACAGGCGGTATCGGGTCGGTGAACGGGCCCGTCCCCCAGCGCACCCACAGCGCCACGCGCCCGGCCGCCGCCTCGGCGGCCAGCTTCTCCAAGGTGCGCTTGCGACCCGACCGGTCCACCTCCACCACGACCGGCGCGGCATCGGTGCGCGCGATGCCCACGTCGACAAACGAGTGCCGGTCGTCGTATGGCGGCGGCAGCGGGAAAACGCTGCGCGCCTTGCGATACACCCGCCAGCCCTGGCCCTCTCCCCAGCCGACGACCCCGTTGATCACAAGCTCCGTGGCCTGATCGGCGTCACGGTCCACAAACGACAGTGTGCGGCCCAGCCACGCCTGCAGCGACGCGGCCAACCGCACGGCCTCGAGCAGGGCGGTCAACGCCTGACCGTGCGGGCCATGTAGCCGGCGATCCAGCCGTCGGCCACCCGCTCCTGCCACAGCCGCACCACATCCGCGTCGTAGGCCGACGGGCCGGGCAACCGGTTTAGCTGCTGTTTGGTGGCACGGAATGTCGTGGCCGGGATCGTGGTCGCCAGGCGGGACGCCTGCGAAACCGCGTAGCCCACCAACGCCTCCGGCTCGGCCAGCTCGTCGACCATGCCCAGCGACAGCGCCTCCGCGCTCGGGTGCACCTGGCCGCTGTAGGCCAGCTGTCTGGCCCGCCGCGCGCCCACCGCATGCTCCAGGATGGCCAGCGCGGTGGTCGGAAACGGCACGCCCACAAGCAACTCCGGCACGCCGATGCCACCCTTGCCGGTCGTCATCACGCGATAATCGGCGCAGCTGGTGAACACGCACCCGCCCGCGATCGCGTGCCCGTTGACCGCCGCCACCACCGGCGCACCGCACAGGAACACCGCCGCGAACGCGTCGACCAGCGCCGGAATAAACTCGCTCACATAATCGGCGCCCCCGTCGACGATGCGCCACAGGTCGACCCCGACCGAAAAAGCCGCGCCCGCGCCGGTGAGCACCACACCCCGATGCGGCCCCGCGTCGATCTCCTTGAACGTCTCCGTGATCGCCCGGCACAACTCGATGTCCAGCGCATTCACCTTGCCGTGCGCCAGCCTGACCACGGTCACACCCTCGACGTCATCGAGCTCCATCACGCCTGCGAGCCTAGCGGAGCGCCCACCGCATCCGAGCGACCCGCTGGGTCAGCAGGGCGACCCGCCACGCGAAAAGGCGGCCCGCTGGGTGGGCAAGGCGACCCGCCACGTGAAAAGGCGACCCGCTGGGTGAGCAGGGCGACCCGCCACGTGAAAAGGCGACCCGCTGGGTGGGCAAGGCGACCCGCCACGTGAAAAGGCGACCCGCTGGGTGGGCAAGGCGACCCGCCACGTGAAAAGGCGGCCCGCTGGGTGGGCAAGGCGACCCGCCACGTGAAAAGGGCTACCCGCTGGGTCAGCAGGGCGACCCGCCGCATCCGCGCGGCACCGCGTGAAAAAGAGTGACCCGCCGCGTCAGCCCGCAGGGACGTGCAGGTCGGCGTCCAGCATGGACAGTGTGGCGCCGCCGAGGGCCGCGAGGTCGGCCACGCCCGTGAGGCCGGGGTCGCCGTCGGCGATGACGACCGCATAGCGCAGCAACAGACTCTCGCCGTCAGCGACGCGCACCTCCTCGCTGAAGAACGGCGCCGGGCACACGCACGCGAACATGCCGGAGCGCACGAACCACTGTGTCGGGTGGCCGTGATTTTCCGGCGCGTCGACGAAGACCAGCGTTGCCCGCCCGCTGGTGTGTCCCATCCACGGCGCCCGCGTCCCCATGAACTCGTCCCGGCCAACGCCCGAGGGCACGTAGACCCGGCCGCCCACGAACGACTCCGGCCCGCGCCAGAACAGACCGCCATAGCCGGCGTTGTCGCGCCCCTGCGTCGTCGGGCTGCCGATGACGATCTCGCGCCCGCTCACGTTGGTCATGGCCGTGGCGAACGCCAGCACCCACGCCCCCGCCGACTCGACCACGCTCACATCAAACCGGCGCAGCTCGCGGAACCACACCTCGCCCTGCTCGGTGATCCAGTGCAGCCGGTGCGCCACGGTCGCCGGCGACAGCCGCAGGAACCCCTCGTGCCGCATGGCGCCGTTGTTGGGCAGCTGCACGTAACCCTGGTCGCGCAGGTAGGTGACGCCGCCCCAGAAGTTGGCCGTGCCCACATTGGGCAGCGACCAGGCGATCCCCCGATGCCACACGTGGTCCTCGGGCCGGAACAGCGTCACGAGCTCGCCGCCGAGCGTGTGCACGGGATGAAAGTAGGGCCGCGGCGACTCCAGCTGGGGCGTATTTGGCTGGTATGCATATGTCAGCAGGCGCTGATTGCCGTGGTCGATGGACAGCGACTCGTCGGAATCATGGACTAGTTGCAACACCGAAACCTCCATCCATGCGGTGATAGAACGGCGAGTCGGGGCCTATCTCGCCCCGGTGCACGGGCCGGCCGAGATAGGAGGACATGTAGATGGCGGCGATCAGCTCGAGCGTGCCGCGTGCGTCGGGGGCCGTCACCGGCAGCGGCTCGCCGGCCAGCAGCGCGTCGACCACCGCGGCGAACTGCGTGGAGTGCCCACTGCCGCGCCCGCGCAGCAGTGGCGCGAGCGACGGGTCGCCGGTCACAGCCCAGTTGTCATCGCCATAACCATACAGGTGGGTCAGCTCGACGGTCGCGTGCTCGAAGTCGAACCTCAGGTAGGACGTCTCGCGCGGCGACAGCAGACTGTTGACGATGCTGACGACACAACCGTTTTCGAGTGTGACGATGGCGTGTGACACGTCCTCGGTCGCGGTCGGGCGGGCCCGCCGGGCCGCGACGCCCACGACCGACTCCCACGGCCCGAGGATGGACAGCATCGTGTCCATCTGGTGTATGCCGTGCCCCATGGTCGGGCCGCCACCCTCGTGCTCCCACGACCCGCGCCACGGCGGGTCGAAGTAGTCGTCGGGCCGATACCACAGCGTGTGGCACACCGCGGTCATCGGCCGCCCGAGCCGCGCGTCGCCGCCGGCCACCAGCTCGCGCAGCGCGACCGCGCCCGCGCCGAACCGGTGCTGCGACACGGTCGCGAACCCGTTGAACGTGGCCAGCGAGTCCATTTCGGACAGTGACAGCGCGGGCGGCTTCTCGCACAGCACCTTGATGCCCCGCTCCAGACACGCCACCGCCTGGTCGTGGTGCACACCCGGCGGTGTGCACAGGTGCACCAGGTCGGGCTGCTCGGCGGCCAGCAGGTCGGACAGCGACGGATAGGCTCGCGGCACACTCCACTTGCGGGCGAACGCCTCCCGCGCCTCATCCGACACCTCGGCGATGGCGACCAGTCGCGTCCGCGGGTCGAGCGAGGCGGCGTGCAGCCCCGCTATCCCACCCGTGCCAACGAAAGCGACCTCAACTGTCTGCAATGGACACTCCCTCAATCACTCGACGCCGCAACACGCAGCTCCACGATGCCGGGCTCGACCACCCTACGCCCGCCCCGGCCGGTGAAGCACGCCAGATTCCACGTAAAATTCCCACAGCACCGCGAGGCCGCCGAGCACCGTCACGCGCACGTCCGCCCGACGTGCCACAGCGACGGCGTCGGCAAACCCCGCGGCCGGCTTGGGGATCATCGCTCAAGCGCTCCTCGCGCGTGATGGCCGGGATGCGCGAAGCGGTGGGCCTTCACCATCGCCTCCTGCAACCCGGCCATCCTGTGCACGCCCTGCCTGCCTGCTACCTGGCGCCCAGGGTGAGCACCGCGACCATCTCGTCATACGCCGGTTTGGCGTTGAAGCTCTCGTCGAGCAGGTTGGCCGCGCCCTGTCCGGTGAAGAACCCGGGTATCCACGAGTATTTGTCGGTGTAGCCCCAGACGGTGAACGACGTGCAGCGCCGGGCGAGCAGGCAGCCCTGGATCAGCGTGCTGTAACCCTGGGCCTGGCCCTGCAGCTTGGCATTGTCCGGCGGCATGACCATGCGGACGTCGACCTCGGTCAGGCTGGTCTCGAGGCCCAGCGCCTCAAACCGCTTGAGGTTTTCGGCGACCGCGGTGGCCGGATAGAACCCGAACTGCACACCGAGGTGGCCCTGCGCCCCGAAGCCGTGCACGGGCACGCCCTCTGCGAGCAACTGCTTGGCGAGGTTGTGGTAGGCCGTGCTCTTGGCGCTGATGCCCTCGACGTTGTAGTCGTTGAGGTACAGCTTGGTCTTGGGATCGGCCTGGCGGGCCCACCTGAACGCGTCGGCGATGTAGCCGGGGCCCAACTGTTGCAGCCAGATCGAGTTGCGCAGGTTGCCGCTGTCGTCGATCACCTCGTTGACGACGTCCCACTGATAGATCTTGCCGCGGAAGTGGCCGACCTCATCGAGGATGTGCTGGCGCAGGATGCCGCGCAATTCCTCGGGAGCGATGCTGCCATCGGCAACGCCAGAGGTCAGCCACCCGGGCAACTGGTTATGCCAGACCAGAGTGTGCCCGCGAACTCGCTGGTGGTTGGCCCGGGCGAAGGCCACGAGTTCGTCCGCTGGGGCAAAGTTGAGTTGCCCCCTTTGGGGTTCGATTTCCGACCACTTCATCACGTTTTCGGCGGTGACACTGTTGAACTCGCGCGCGATCCGGTCGCGGTAAACCTGGTCGTTGGCGAGGGCGGCCATGTCGACCGCGGTCCCGATGTTCAGGTCGTTGCGCGCGGCCAGGTGCCGCAGCGTCCCGGGCGCGCCACCGGCGATGCCGTCGACATCGGGGGCGCTTCCTATAGCCTGTGAGCTCATCGGCAAAAGTAGAACTACGGCCAGCGTGCCCGCGGCCCAGAGACGTCTCGTCGCATTCACCACCGGGTTCCTTCCGTCGAAATTTCCGGAACATTTCCGTTAGTTGTCTGGAAAGGTAAAGCCAACACGTCCGGCGGTCAACCCTCTACAGTCGGGGGTACGCGACCGAAACTTTCGGACGTAGGCTGAACCCCAGGTTCACGCACTTGGAGGGAATGCGGTGGCCATCGACGAAGAGCGCAAGGTAACCATCGCCGCGATCGCGCGCGAGGCGGGCGTGTCCGTGCCCACGGTTTCGCGGGTCATCAACGGCCGATCCGACGTCGCACCCGGCACGCGGCAGCGGGTCGAGGAGCTGCTGACCCAGCACGACTACCGCAGGCGCTCGTCCCGGCCGTCCATGACCGCGAGCCTGATTGACCTGGTGTTCAATGATCTGGACAGCCCGTGGGCAGTCGAGATCATCCGGGGCGTCGAAGAGGTCGCCCACTCATCGGGCATCGGCACGGTCGTGTCGGCCATCCACCGGCGGTCGGCACCGACCCGGCAGTGGATGCAAAACCTGCGCGCGCGGGCCAGCGACGGCGTCATCCTCGTGCTGTCCGACCTGGCCCCGCCGCTGCATGCCGAGCTGCGCCGGCTCAACGTGCCCGTCGTGGTCGTCGACCCCGCGGGCGTGCCCTCGCTCGACGTGCCCACGGTCGGCGCGGCCAACTGGACCGGCGGCCTGCGCGCCACCGAATACCTGATCTCGCTGGGCCACCGCCGCATCGGCTTCATCGCGGGCCTGCCGAGGCTGCTGTGCAGCCGCGCACGCATGGACGGCTACCGCGCGGCGCTCGAGGCCGCGGGCATCCCGGTCCAGGAGGAGCTCGTCCGCGAGGGCGACTTCTACCATGAGTCCGGCTTCACGGGCGGCAGCTCGCTGCTGGCCATGCCCAACCCGCCCAGCGCGATCTTCGCCTCCAGCGACCAGATGGCCTTGGGCGTCTACGAAGCCGTGCGCCAGCGCGGCCTGCGCGTGCCCGACGACGTCAGCGTCATCGGCTTCGACGACCTCCCCGAGGTCCGCTGGTCGTCGCCCCCGCTGACCACGGTGCGCCAGCCACTGGCCGAGATGGGCCTGCTCGCCGCACGCACGATCCTGCGCCTCGCCCAGGGCGAAAAGATCGAGAGCCCGCGCATCGAGCTGGCCACCGAGCTAGTCATCCGCGACAGCACCGCCCCACCAAAGGCCGTTGGCTAAAAGCGCGGGCTTCCCCAGTTCTTCCCGGAGACTCTGAGGTCTCCCGCCGGAGGCACGGGTTTTCCGAGAGTGACCCGGGAGCTCGCTAGCCGACCGGCAGTCGAGAACTTCCGGTAGCGCGTTGACGCAGGCCACGTGCGCCCGGACAATGGGAGCGCTTCCATCGATGTTGCCCCATCAAGGGAGGTCCCAAAATGTCCGTCCCATCCAGACAGTTGGTGCCATTAGCGGTGCTGACGTTACTCGCCGGGTTCGCGGTCGCGATAGTCACCGGCGCCGAGCCGGCCCTGGCCAGCGGTCCGCTGCGCACACACGCGGCCACGCGGGGCAAGTTCATCGGCTACGCCGCGGCCACAACCGGCTCCAACCCGCTCGCCAACGAAGCGGCATACCGAAACGTGGCTGCCGCCGAGTTCAACCAGGTCACCGCGGAAAACGCGATGAAATGGGATGCCACCGAGCCGTCCGACAACAACTTCACCTTCACCCAGGCCGACCAGGTGGTCGCGTTTGCCCAGGCCAACAGCCAGCGCGTGCACGGGCACACGCTCGTGTGGCACAGCCAGACCCCCGGCTGGGTCCAGGGCCTGAGCGGCACGGCCATGCGCACCGCCATGCAGGACCACATCACGCGCGTCGTCGGCCGCTGGGCCGGCAACCCGATCGTCGAGTCGTGGGACGTCGTCAACGAGGTCTTCAACGAGGACGGCAGCTTCCGCCAAAGCTTCTGGCTCAATGCCATGGGCCAGACCTACATCGCTGACGCCTTCCGGTTTGCCCGGGCGGCCGACCCCGACGCCCGCCTGTGCATCAACGACTTCAACGTCGAGGGCATCAACGCCAAGAGCACGGCCATGTACAACCTCGTGCAGCAGCTGCGCGCCCAGAACGTCCCCGTCGACTGCGTCGGCTTCCAGGCCCACCTCGGCGTCCAATTTGGATTCCCGGGCCAGTACACGCAAAACATCGCCCGCTTCGCGGCGCTCGGTGTGCAGGTGCGCATCACCGAACTGGACGTGCGGATCCCGCTCCCCGCCGACGCCAACGAAATCAGCACGCAGAACCAGTACTACACAACGATCCTCAACGGCTGCCTGCAGTCGACCGCGTGCGCGGGCGTGACGATCTGGGGCTTCACAGACAAGTACTCGTGGGTGCCCAGCACGTTCAGCGGTCAGGGCGACGCGCTCATCTACGACGCCAACTACGGCCAGAAGCCCGCCTACACGGCCGTGCACAACGCGCTCGACGGCGGGGGGCCGGTCGATCCGACGCCGCCGAGCACACCCACCGGCCTGACGGCCTCGGGCGTGACATCCAACAGCGTCAGCCTCTCGTGGCAACCGTCGACCGACAATGTGGGCGTGACCGGCTACGACATCATCCGCAACGGCGCCGTCACCAACACCGTGACCGGCACGTCGACGACCGTCACTGGGCTGACGCCCGCCACGGCCTACCAGTTCGCCGTGCGCGCCCGCGACGCGGCCGGCAACACGTCGGCCAACTCCGCCACGGTCAACGTCACCACCCTGCCGGGCAACCCGGGCGGTGGCGGATGCACGGCGGTCGCCACGGTCCAAACCCAGTGGCAAGGCGGCTATGTGGTCCAACCCGTGACGGTCACCAACACCGGCACGAGCGCGATCACCGGGTGGACGGTCACGTTCACGCTCCCGAGCGGGCACACCCTCACCGGCCAGTGGAACGCCACCATCGCGCCCACTTCCGGTGCCGTGACCGCGCGCAATGCGGGCTACAACGGCAACCTCGGCGCCGGGCAGTCGACCACATTCGGCTTCCAGGTGAGCCGCCCGAGCGGCAACACCGCGGTCCCGTCGGGATACACCTGCACGGCGTCGTAACTTTCGGCGATTGACCGGTGCTGCCCGGCCTCGGCGGGCCGTCGAGATCGGGTCAACCGAGTCGACGTTTCCCGCGTGGCCAAACCGGTGGGGTCAGGCCAAGGAAAGCCTGACCCCACCTGCACGAAGTGACGGAAGCGGCAACTGCGTAACGGTCGCGCCACACCCTTGACGCGGCCCGTAATCGCCACGTAACGTGCGACCGATAATTATCGGAGTTCCCCAGAAAGTTTCGGATCCGGACCTGAGAGGGACGGCTCATGACTGTTCTGAACCGCCGATCGCTACTGGGGCTGGCCGGTGCCGGCGCCGCCTCGATGCTGCTGCCCAGCTGCTCCGGGGAGAGCAACACCCCTAGCGACGGACCAGCCACCATCAACTGGTGGCACATCTCCAACACCGACCCGATGCTGACCAAGTGGGCCGAGCTCGCCAAGGAGTATGAGTCCACGCACAGCAACGTGAAGATCGTCATTACGCCGTACGAGAACGAGGCGTTCAAATCCAAGCTCACCACGGTGACCCAGGCCGGCAACCCGCCGGACATCTTCCACTCGTGGGGCGGCGGCGTCCTCAAGCAACAGGCGGACGCGGGTCTGGTCAAGGACATCACGGCCGACGTGTCCTCGTGGACCAACACGATCACGCCGGCGGCACTGCAGCCCTACCAGATCGACGGCAAGCAATACGGCATTCCGTTCGACATCGGGATGGTCGGTTTCTGGTACAACAAAGAGCTGTTCACCAAGGCGAGCATCACCGCCCCACCGTCCACTTGGGACGAGTTCCTGACCGTGGTCGGCAAGCTCAAGACCGCCGGGCTGACGCCCATTGGTCTGGCGGGCGCGGACAAGTGGCCCGCGCACTTCTACTGGGCCTACCTGGCGATGCGTGTCGGTGGCCTGGACACGCTCAAGCAGGCGGCCAAGGACGGCTCGTTCGACAAGCCCGACTTCGTGCAGGCCGGCGCGCACCTCAAGACCCTGATCGACCTGCAGCCGTTCCAAAAAGGCTTCCTGGCCGCCAAATATGACACGCCCGACGGGCAGGCCGCCGCCGTGGGCAACGGCCAGGCCGCCATGGAGCTGATGGGCCAGTGGGCGCCTTCCGTGGAGAAGGCCCAGTCCGCCAACAAGGAAGGGCTCGGCGACAAGCTCGGCTTCTTCCCGTTCCCGTCCGTCTCCGGCGGCAAGGGCAAGGCGACCGACGCGTTCGGCGGCGGCAACGGCTTCGCCATCGGCAAAAACGCACCGGCCGCCGCGGTCGACTTCGTGAAGTTCCTGCTGAGCGTCGACAGCCAGCGCAAGGCGACCGCGACGGGAGCCGTGCTGCCGGTGACCAAGGGCGCCGAGGACGCGATCAAGGACGCCAACCTGGCCACCGTCGCCAAATCGCTTGCCACGGCGACGGGCTTCCAGCTCTACCTCGACCAGGCATACCCGCCGGCCGTGGGGCAGCAGGTCAACGACAGCGTCGCGGAGCTCGTCGCGGGCAAGGCCACACCCGAGGCGGTGGCCGCGGCCATCACCAAGACGGCCAAGAGCCAGTGAGCCTCAGGTGAAGAAGCGCTCGGGATCCGGGCCGGTGGCACTGCTGTTCATGCTGCCGGCCCTGATCCTGTTCCTGTTGCTCGTGCTGGCGCCGATCGGGGTCGCGGCCTACACGAGCCTGTTCAAGTGGAACGGTTTCGGGCTGCCGCAAAACTTCGTCGGCCTCGACAACTTCGTGCGGATGCTCGGCGACGAGACGTTCCTCGGCGACCTGGAGCGCGGGCTGATCCTGATTGGACTGTCGATCGGCGTGCAGCTGCCGATGGCCCTGGGACTGGCCCTGCTGCTCAACCAGAAGCTGCGCGGACGGGCCATCTACCGGCTGCTGTTCTTCGCGCCCTACGTGCTGTCCGAGGTGACCACCGGCGTGCTGTTCACGATGGTGCTGTCGCCGACCCAGGGTCTGTTCGACAACGTGCTGTGGCTGGCCGACCCCGACATGGTGCTCTTCGCCCTGTTCCTCGTGATCTCGTGGAAGTACTTCGGACTGCACATGATCCTTTATCTGGCGGGCCGGCAGAACATCCCGCGCGAGCTGCATGAGGCCGCCCAGACCGACGGCGCCGGGCCGTGGCAGACCTTCCGGCACATCACCCTGCCATTGCTAGGACCGACGATCCGCCTCACGATCTTTTTGAGCGTCATCGGTACCATCCAATTGTTTGACATGGTCTGGGTCTTGACCGGAGGCGGCCCCATCCACTCCTCGGAGGTCATGGCCGTCACGATGTTCCAATATGGATTCAAGCGCTTCGAGGTGGGCTACGCCAGCGCGATCAGCATCGCCATGTTCGTGATCAGCCTCGTGTTCGCCCTGCTTTATCAGCGCTACGTGCTCAAGCGCGACCTTGAGGGAGCGGTGACCTCGCGATGAAAAAGCTTGTGTTGCATGCGGTTTCGATCGTGGTCGGTGCTCTTATTGTGGTACCGATCGGGTTCGGCGTGCTCGGCGGGTTCAAGGACAACGGCCAGTTGTCGGTCAACCCGCTGGGCATCCCCGATCCGTGGGTGCCGGCCAACTACACCGACATCCTGGGCAGCGGCGTGTTCTGGCAACAGCTCGGCAACAGCACGCTCATCGCGCTCGCCACCACGCTGATCGTCGTCGGCTTCTCCGCCCTGGCCGCGTATGTGTTCGCGCGCTTCGCCTTCCGCGGGCGCGAGTTCATGTTCACGCTCTTTGCGCTCGGGCTCATGTTCCCGTTCGCGGTCGCGATCCTGCCGCTGTTCATCCTCTTACGCTCCTTGGGGCTGCTGGACAACCCGCTGGGCGTGATCCTGCCACAGGCGGCGTTCGGGCTGCCGGTCACGATCGTCGTGCTGCGCTCGTTCTTCCGCGCCATCCCGGCCGAGATCGAGGAGTCAGCGATCATCGACGGGTGCGGCCGGTTTGGCTTCTTCTGGCGCATCCTGCTGCCGATGGCCAAGCCGGCGCTCGCCACCGTGTCGGTGCTCGCGATCGTGGCCAGCTGGAACAACTTCTTCCTGCCCCTGGTGGTGTTCAACGATCCCGACTTCTGGACGCTTCCCGTTGGGGTGCAACAGTTCAAGAGTCAATACTCGGTGGACACCGCCCGTGTGCTGGCCTACGTCACCCTGTCGATGGTGCCGGCGCTTGCCTTCTACGCCATAGCAGAACGCCAGCTCATCGGGGGCCTCGCGACCGGCGCGGTGAAGGGCTAGCTTGGATCGCGTGACGATCATCCGCCCCTATCGGCCCGGCGACCGCGCGGCCCTCGACGAGATATGCATCCTCACCGCACACCACGGTGGGGATGCGCGCCCGCACTATCGCGACCCGGGGATCCTGCCGGAGATCTTCGCCGCTCCCTATGCCCATCTGGAGCCGCGGTTCGCTTTCGTCCTGGCCGACGCCGACGACAGGCCGGCCGGCTATGTCCTGGGCACCGCCGACACGGCCACGTTCGTCAAACGCTTCCGCGAGGAGTGGCTGCCGTTGGTGTCCGGCCGCTATCCGCCGCTGACCCGTGAGCCCATCCAGACCGACGAGGTCATGCGGCGCCTGCTGCACCAGCCCGAGCGGATGATCGTGCCCGAGCTGGAGAGCTATCCGGCGCACCTGCACATCGACCTGCTTCCCGCATATCAGCGGCAGGGCCACGGCCGCAAGCTGATCGACCGCTTGGCGCAGGCATTGCGCGAGGCGGGTGTGCCCGCCCTGCACCTGGGCATGGTCACCGAAAACACCGCCGCGCGGGCCTTCTACGACCGCATCGGCATGCACGTCATCGACGTGCCGGAGCCGGGGCCGCTGACCTATCTCGGCCTGGGGCTGTGAACCGGCCGCGTCAATAGTCGTCGCCATCCTCCGCCAACATCTCGCGCAGTTCGCCGGGGTCCGGTGCCGGTGCCCAGACCAGGGGCGCGTCCTCGCCGGGTGAACCTTCCCCATCGCTGATCACGATGACGGTCACGTCCTCGGGCGACTCGCCGTCGTCTTCGGACTCCTCATCCTGCTCGTCATCCGGCTCGTCGTCCTCCGATCCCGGCCACTCGCAGTCCGAATCGGGCAGCAGATGGATCTCAGGCACGCGAATCCTTTCCTCGGCCGTTAATCATTGGACGGTGGGTAGGCTCCACGGCAATTGTGGAGCCTATGCGACAGGACGAAATCTGGGACACCGAGGCCGCCCAGGGCTACGACACACCGGGCACGGGCATGTTCTCGCCCGAGGTCTTGGGGCCCACCGTGGACCGGCTGGCCGAGCTCGCGGGCGGCGGGCGGGCGCTCGAGTTTGCCATCGGGACCGGCCGCGTGGCCATCCCGCTCGCCGAGCGCGGAGTGCCCGTCACCGGCATCGAGTTGTCCATGCCGATGGTCGAGCAGTTGCGGACCAAGGCCGACGAGGCGACCATCCCGGTCATCGTCGGCGACATGGCCACCACTGTCGCTCCGGGCGAATACTCGCTGGCCTATCTCGTGTTCAACACGATCTCCAACCTGCTCACCCAGGCCGAGCAGGTCGCGTGCTTCCGCAATGCCGCACGCCACCTGACCCCGGGCGGGCGGTTCGTCATCGAGCTGTGGGTGCCCGAGCTGCGCAAGCTGCCGCCGGGGCAGCAGGCGACAGTGTGGCACGCCGAGCCCGGATACATCGGCTTGGACACCTACGATGTGCTGCGCCAGCATGCTGTGTCACACCACTTCCGGTTCGACGAGGACAGACTCGGCAACCGGCAGGCCCGGCTCTCCCGCTCGCCACACCGCTACATCTGGCCCGCCGAGCTTGACCTCATGGGGCAGCTGGCCGGATTCGAGCTGGAGTCCCGGCATGCGGATTGGGCCGGAGCCGAATTCACCGCCGAGTCACGGTCCCACGTGTCCGTCTACCGTCTCCCACCCGAGCACTAGAGATTCGATCGATCTGGACTACGCGATCAGGGCCGCGCGTCAAAGGTGCGCCGCAGCAGGATGCGCCGATTGGGCAGGGCTGGCGGTGGTGGGCGTGGTGGTGCGTGGGCGGCGTTTTCTTGTGGCCAGGGCTGTGGCGAGGATCGTGCCGAGGAGGCATAGCCAGGCAAGCCAGTCGCCGAGCAACGTGTATGGCGTGGGGGACGATGCCAGGGGCAGGTCCGCGACGAGTTTGACTGTGCCGCGCGGATCGTAGGCGGCCTCGGCGATGCCCCGGCCACGGGTGTCGCTGGCGGTCAGGGTGCCCGTGCGGGCCGAGCGGGCGACAACGGTGCCGGTCTCGATGCCGCGCGTGATGGCCATGGTCGCGTGCAGCGGTCCGTCGCGGTCGAAGTCCCACGCCGGCACGGCCAAAAGTGCGGCTCCCGCCCGGCGGTAGGACCGGGGCAGGTCGGTGAAGTCCATATCTTTGCAGATGAGTACGCCGATGGTCGGCTCACCTGGCAACAGCTCCGGCCGTTGGCCCGGGGTGATCCCGTCTTCCAGGCCGGGGATCAGGTGCCGCTTCGCGTATCGGTGCGGGTCGCCGTCCGGGCCCACGATGACCGCGGTGTTGTTCACCTGCCGGCCTTCCACGATGGCGCCGACGATGACCGTGACGCGATGCTGCCGTGCGATCTCGGTCAATGGCCCGGTGAGCTCGGGCAGGTCGGCCTCGGTGAGCCGGAAGACGGCCTCCGGCCCCACGATGACGGTCGCGCCGCCAAGGGCCAGATCGCGGGCGCCGGCGAGATAGGCGTCGAGAAGCGGTGTGCCCGCGCCGGGCAGGCGGACCGCATTCCCGCCGGGATGGCCGATGGCCAGCAGGCCGACTCGGACGACCGGATCGCCGCCGGCCGCCGATGGCGTGGTGGCCAGGCGTGCCGTGCCGAAGACCGCCGCGGCGGCGATCGTCAGCACAGTGGTCGCGACAACCGCCCGCCTCGGTCCAATGTGGATGATTGCCGCGGCTGCCGCCGGTACCAGAAAAAGAAGAAAGCTGATGCCCGGCGTGCCCGCCACCGCCGCGGTTTGCATGACCACAGGGAGCGGCGCTTGGGTGTAAGCCAGACTCCACCAAGAACCGTGTGGCAGCACCAGCGACACGACGTATTCGGCCGACACCCACATGGCCGGCACGGCCAGCACCGCGACAAGCGGATGGTCGTGGATCAGCGCGCGAAACGCCAGGGCCGCCGCCCCCAGGGCCACCCCGCCCAGCGCCAGGAAGGCCACGGCCGCCGGCACGGGCAGCTGGATGTCGCGCACGAAGTAGGTCCAGACGTTGGTGGCGCCCGCGATCCAAGCGAGCCCGGCGAGGGCGAACGCGGCCTGCCACCGCACCCGCAAAGCCACCCACAGCACAGGCAACGGGGCCAACCACACCAGCCACGGCACGGGATGCAAACCCGTGCCCGCGTAGTACAACACCGACGAGGCGGCAAGGCACGCCATCGACACGACAACACGGGCCATCAGGCTCCGATCCCTTCGACGAGACGGGTCATGCAGCGGTGGCACAGGTCGCGAAAGTCCGCTTCGGACAGTGCGATGCGCCCGCCGTGATAAAGCTGGATCAGGCCGTGCAGCTGGGTGGAGCAGGTCAGCGTGACCTCCCAGACGTCGTCCGGCAGCAGTTGGCCTGCCGCCAACCCCCGTTGGAGCACCTGCATCAGCAGCGATGCCGTGGGCGACCGGCCGGCGCGAAAGTCGTCGGGATAGTGCCGTGCGCCGGCCCGCCGCGCGGTGAACATGAACTCGTAGAGCCGCGGCCGGGCGAGCGCGAAGTCGAGCATGGCGTCGGTGATCTCGCGCAGCGCCTCCCGCATGTCGTCGGGCATCGCACGGGCGCGCAGCTCGGCCGCCGCCTCGACGAACGTCTCCTCCGCCACGGCCGTCAACAGGTCCTCACGGTTGGCGTAGTGGCGGTAGAGCGCCATTGGCGAAAGGCCGATGGCGCTCGCGATCCGCCGCATGCTCACCGCTTCGGCACCCTCGGCCTCCAGGATCTCCCGCGCGACGGCCGCTATTTTGATCTTTGTACCCGACACGTGTACACCGTATACGTGTACACCGTAAACATCAAGTCTCCCTCATTCGGGGTGGTTGTTGGTGGCGTGCCCGGACTCGTGAGGCGAGGTGTAGCCGTCGTACACCAGGTGCATCACCATGCCGTTGGCCGCGGGGTCGAGGTTGTGGCAGTGGTCCATCCACACGCCCGGGTTGCCGGCGCGGAACGCGACCTCGAAGATCTCGCCCGGCCGCACGTCGAGGCTGTCCGTCCACCATGGACTTCCGGTGGTCGGCCGGCCGTCGCGCGACAGCACGAGCAGGGTGTGGCCGTGCAGGTGCATGGGATGGTTTTGGTGGCTGCGGTTGACGATGCGCACCCCGGTCAGCTGGGCGACGCTGACCCCATGATGATGGCCGCCGTGCCCCACCCGCTCGGGCAGCAGGCTGGTCCACACCATGGTCGCGATGAACGCCGACACGGCGACCGCGCTCACCGCGATGCGGATCCGCTTGCGCAGCAACAGGAGCAGCGGCAGGAGAGCGACCGGGAGCCAGTGCGCCAGCGCGTCGTCCCAATAGGGCGGAGCCGGCCGCGAAACGTATGCGGCGTAAAGGCCGACCAGCGCCGGGATCACCGCGAGCCTTCGCTGCCAGCGCAGCGGCACCAGCGTCACGACCACGATCGGGCCCTCGATCAGCACCCGCCCGTCGGCCAGGCTCCAATCGACCGTCCACATGAGACGGCGGCGCGCATGGCCGGTGCGCGGCCCAAACCCGGGCCGTTCCTGGATTCCGTGCTGGCGCACACTCCACAATCGACAGTCCGGCGTGGACTCGCGCGGGCGCGGCGCATGCTGCACTTGCCTGTGATGGAGGCGGCATCCGAGCTCGGCAACGGGGAGCAGGTCACCGCGCAGGACACCGTGCCGTTCACGGCCTGGGTGGCCGCCCGCTTCCTCGACGATTATCCGGCCGCCATCAAGGCGTGCGTCGAGGCGGGCGGCGACGCCGACACCACCTCGGCGATCGTGGGCGGGATCGTCGGCGCCCACGTGGGCGCGGCGGGCATCCCGGCCGACTGGCTGGCCGCCCGCGAGCCCCTGCCCGAGTGGACCTTCGCCTAGGCTTGGGCTCGTGACCGACATCAGATCGGTGGACGAGCTGATTCGCGTGGCTTCCACCCGCACCCAAAAAGTCAAATATCTCTTCTTCTGGGGCCACAAGCCGCAGCGTGACGGCAGCGTCGGAGCGGGTTGCCTGAGCCAATGGTGGCCCGCACCGTTCGAAGTGGATGGTCTGCGCTATGCGACGGCAGAGCACTACATGATGTGGTCCAAGGCGATGCTGTTCGGCGATGAGGCGGCGGCGCGGGCGACCCTCGCCGCTAAGAGCCCGAGCGAGGCAAAAGCGTGGGGACGCAAGGTGCGCGGCTTCGACGAAGCCGTTTGGGCGGCGCGGCGATTCGAGATCGTGGTCGCCGCCGGCATCGCCAAGTTTGGCCAGCATGCTGATTTACAAACATTTTTATCTGGTACGAGGGACAGGATCCTGGTCGAGGCGAGCCCGACGGACAGGATCTGGGGCATCGGGCTCGCGGCAACGGATCCGCGGGCCCAGGATCCGGCGCGGTGGCGCGGCCTCAACCTGCTCGGCTTCGCGCTGATGGCCGCGCGTCAGTCGCTGGCGGCCACCAGCTCGACCTCGAAGCCGTCAGCGTCCTCGAGGTAGGCGGCGTAGTAGTCGGGCCCGCCCGCATATGGGTGCTTGTCGGCGAACAGCAGGCGCCAGCCGTGCTCGGGTGCCTGCTCCACCAGCTTGTCGACGGTCTGCGTGTCCTCGACGTGGAACGCGAGATGGTTGAGGCCCGGCCGCATGCGGTCGTGCTCGCGCCCGTGGAGCGCGGGAGACTCCTCGAGCACGATGTAGGTCCCGCCCAGCCCGTAGCTGCGCCCAGTGGAAAACTGCTGGGTGATTTGGTATCCCATGGACTCGAGCAGCCACCCCCACGAGGCGGTCGCGCGGGCCAGATCGGACACCCACAGCTCGACATGGTGAAGCTCGCCGGTCGTCATCGCCACAGTTTAGGCAAGAGCATCGGGGTGTCGCGTTGGTAGGCCGGGTAGTCGGCGCGCCGGGCCAGCGATCGCTTCTCCATCAACGGGATGCTCACCCCGACGAACAGCGCGACCATCGCGAGCGGGCCGATGACCGTCCACCACCACGACGGGTCGGCAGCCAGGCCAAACAGCCACAGGCCCCACCATAGGCCGATCTCGCCGAGATAGTTGGGATGACGCGAACGCCGCCACAGTCCGATGTCGACAGTGCGGCCGGCATGGGCCGGGTCTCGGGCAAACCGGCGCAGCTGCAGGTCGGCGGCTGTTTCGAGGGCGATCGCGGCCAGCATGACGAGCGCGGCGACGGCGTCGAGCCAGTGCAGCGGCCCGGGCCCGGTCAGCGCGGGCCAGGCCGAGACGAGCGCGAGATAGACCACCAGGGTCGGCATCAGGTGGATACCCGCAAACGTGACCAGCCACCACGGCGCACGGCCGCGCGTCTGCTCGCGGATCTGCACGTAGCGCCAGTCCTCGTGGCCCAGCCCGCCCCAGCCGGTCGCCCAGTTGGCGGTCAGCCGCACACCCCACGCGAGCAGCAGCACGAGCACCAGGATCTCGCGCACGGTCAGCCCGTCCACATCGGATAGTGCCCACGCGCCCGCGATCAGCGGCGGCGCGACGCTCCAATACGGGTCGTAGACGCTCGAATTGGACAGCACCATCGAGCCCGCGAACACGACCACCGTCGCCACCACATCGGCATAGAAGAACGACTCGAGCGGAGGGCGGCCGGCGCCCAGCAGCGCCACGGTCGCCCAGCCCGCCAGGGCCGCGAGCACATAGACGGCCGTAACAATGATGAGGCCGCGCGGTTTGGTCATGATGCTTATTAAAACCATTTGTGGGTACCGGTCAAGCCACCGTAGAGTCGGCCCTATGTCGATCTTCATGATGATGGTGCGCCGTGCGCGCCGGCGGAGGGTCGCGTCGGGCATGGGGCTGGCATCCGCTCACCGCTGACTGGGCCTCACGCATCGTGGCCGACGCCGGGGTCCGCCCGGGCGACCTGGTCCTCGACATCGGCGCCGGCACAGGCGCGCTGACCGCGCCGCTCGTGCGGGCGGGCGCACGCGTGCTCGCCATCGAGCTGCACCCCGGGCGGGTGACCGCGCTGCGGTCCCGCTTCGCGGGCGATCCGGTCACCGTCGTGCACGCCGACGCGCGCGAGTTATTGTTGCCGCACAGGCCTTTTCGGGTCGTGTCCAACCCGCCATACACGCTATCGAGCTCGCTGCTGCGGGCGCTGACGTCCCGTTCGTCGCGGCTGCTCAGCGCGCATTTGGTGCTGCAGCGCGCGTTCGTGCACCGGGCGATCGAACGGTGGGACGGGCGCGGCCGCTGGCACCTGTCCGCAGGCCGCCCACTCCCGCGCACCGCCTTCGCCCCGCCGCCGCAGGTCGACTCCCGCGTCCTCGTGCTCTCGCCCCGCTGAGGAACCCACGGGCGCGCTCGGGCTCACAGATCGTCGTCACGGCCCGCGCGAGGCGAGTCCGAGCCGCGCGCACATGACGCACGTCTGCTTTTGTGGGCCTTGCCGGCCACCCACGGACCTGGCAGGAAAGGCCGCTGCAATTCTTGCTCCTGCTAAAGCAAGTCGCGGCGGAATCGCCCTTGAAGGCGGCGTCTTCCCTTGCGATCTTGAAAGCGAAGAGCGTGCTTTCAAGATCGCGGCAGGAAAACGCCGCCGGCGATCCGCAGGGCGCGACCGGTCCTCCGCGGGAGCACCGGTGAATGCGTATCGCGGACCGAGGTAAATAAGAGCGGAAGCCGAACGGTCAGGCCGGGGCACAAAGGGCCGCGGAAGGGTCGCCGGGGGACCGTCGCGCCAACGGTACGCGGCCGTGACGCCACCGTGATCGACGTCGGCAGCCTATGCGGCATGACGAAACTGAGATGGATGCGGCGGGCCGGGCTGACCGGGCTTGCCGCCGCGCTGATGACGGCCGCGCTCGCGGCGCCCGCGCATGCCGACGAACGGACGCTCGACACCGACGGGGTCAAGGTTGACGTGGTTGGGTTCGATTTTGGCAAGGGGGTGTATCAGAGCAACGAGATGAGCGAGAACGGGACGGTGGAGTGGCTGGTCGACGACAACGACGTGACCGCGCACCTGACCGGGATCATCCATCTGGCCGGGGTGTTTGACGAGTGCGCGCGGATGCGCATCGACTATTACACGAGCGCCACGGCCTTCTTGACGACCCGCTACGGCGGCACGGTGTGCGCGCCCGACAACGGTTACAACGCGTGGAGCGTCAACCTGCGCCCGTACACGAGCGACAACGTCGGCAAGGTGAAGGTGTCGATTGAGGTGCAGCTGCCCGACGCGACGTACGACATCGTGGGCTCGGCCTGGTCGACGCTTAGCGCGTTCACCGACACGACCGTGAAGGTGGCCGAGAGCGAGGGCGGCGGCGTGTGGGGCATCGGGTTCGGCAGTTCGGGCTGGGCCAACGGTAACCCGATCGGCTGGGGCACGGTCGACTGGATTTTCAGCGGCGGCCAGATCCGGCCGTGGCTGCGGGGCAACCTGCACATGGAAAGCGCCGCGGGCGACTGCGTGCGGATGCGCATCGACTACTACGCCGATGATGGCCCCGACGCGGGCACGGGCTATGACTACATCACGACCGTCTACGGCGGCACCGTCTGCGCGCTGGACAACTCCCATCACGAATGGACCGTCGACCGCGACGACTACGCGGGCACGACCATCCGGCACGTGAAGGTGTCCATCGAGGAGCAGGTCTCGGCCAACAGCTACACCATCATCGACAGCACATACTCATATTTCGGCAGCTGACGCGACTACGGCGTCGATGAGCCGGGGGCCGGAAAACAACGCCTCGTCGTTGTGGTCGGCCCCCGGCACTTCCACGAGCGCGGCCAGCCGGGGCGCCTTCGAGGCCACCTCACGGCTCTGTTCGGGCGGGACGGTCGAGTCCGCGCCACCGTAGATGACCGTGACTGGCGCCCGTACCCGCAAAATGGTTGTCATCAAAGGGTATTTGTCGCGGAGCAGGAGCCTGACCGGCAAGAAGGGGTAGTGCCGCCCGCCGACCGCGGCCAGATCCGTGAACGGCGAACGCAGCACGAGGGCGCCGACCGGCGCCTCGGCGGCCAGATCGGTGACGACCGCGGTGCCCAGGCTCTCTCCGAACAGGACGATCCGGCCGGGCGGAAACAACGTCGTGAAGTGGGCGTATGCGGCCCGGATGTCGCGATAGAGCCCCGCCTCGCTGGGGCTGCCGGGGTTGCCGCCATATCCACGGTAGTCGAACAGCAGCACCGTGAACCCGCGGCCCGCCAAGGCTTGCGCGAGCGTGAGCCGCCCGCTGCGGTCGCCACCGTTGCCGTTGGCCACGAGCACACCGATGCCCCGGTCTTTGGTTGAGGACGGCCGCACGAGGGTCGCGCCCAACTCGATCCCGTCGGAGGTGTGCAGCGTGACGTCGCGCGGCACGGGATCGGTGCTCGGGAAATAGATCAGCTTGCGCTGGCCCAGCCACAGCAGGGCCAGCGCGCCCGCGACCACCAATACGACGGTGAGCAGCGTGTTCAATACACGGACAAGTGTACGTGGTTGGTGTGGTCGACGTTGGCTGTGTCGCCGCATCTGGACCCGCTCGAGTTGTACTTGCGCCACTCCTGGGTGGAGTAGAGCCAGATAGTGCAATACCAGACTACGTACATCACGCCCAAGGCCTTGGCGTTTTTGACGTAGAACGACGCCAGCCGGTCGCCGTAGTTTTTGTCCGCCCCCGGCTTGGCCGTCCCTTCGAACGTGCCGTTGGAGACCGCCCAGTCGCAGGCGCGCCCCTTCGGGTGCTCGTATGGCCCGCCCGAGCGGTAGCACGAAACGTATCGCGTGAAGCCCAGCCGGCGGGTCTCGTTGTAGGCGTGCAAAAGCCGCGGCGTGATCTTGCTGCCGGTGGTCGGGTCGTCGACCGTGCGCCCCTGCGAAGGCCAACTGCCGTCCGAGTTGCGCGGCGCCGGGTTGGCGACCGGCAGCGTCGCGGGGTCGACGTCGAACCGCGCGGGCGTGCCGCCCGCCGAGGCGAGGGCCGTGGTGGCGGCCGTCTGCCGGCGCTTCATCTCCGCCAGGGCCGCGTTTTGGTCGGCGATCAGCTTCTCGATCTCGGCCCGGGCATCCTCGGCACGCTTCTTGGCCGCCAGGTATTGCGCCATCCGCGCCTGATCGTACTGTGCCATTTTGTTCAGCGCGGACGCCCGCTGGATGAAGTCGTCCTGAGAGTGCGACTGCAGCAGCATGCCGACCGTGCCGAGCGGGCCCGTGCGATAGGCCTCGGCAGCGTATTTGCTGACCGCGAGCTTGACCCGGGCCATGTCCAGCTCGGCCAAGGTCAGCTGCTTTTGCACCTCGCCCTGCTTGGCCTTGGCCGCGTCCAGCTTCTGCTCCGCCTCGATGTATTGCGTCACCGCGACCTCGAGATTATCCCGCAGGGTGGCTATGCTCGGCGGTCCAACCTCGTTGGGCGGTGCGGGCGTCGGCTGCGCGTGGACCGGCGACACGTCACCCAAGACGAGGGTTAAGACAGTAGAAAACGCGACCGTGGCGAATACTCGTCTCAGCGTCACGTCGAGTCACGATAGTGGGATGTTTGGAAAACTGCATCAGAGGAAATGAGGCCGCCTGTGGAGGTCGAGGCTGCAGTAACTGTCCGTGAGCTGATCGCCAACAATATGTCAAGACTACGCAACGAGGCGCACGCCCCGATCGACCGGATCGTGCAGGCCGCCTCCGCTATGGGTCTCGGTTGGACGCCCGCCTGGCTGCAGTCGATTGAGCAGGGCCAAAAGGCGCTGACCAGCGAACAGTTGATCGCCATGCCGATCGTGCTGAGCGCGGCCTTCGCCTGCCGGGTCACCCTTTCCGATCTCCTGATGGGCGAGGCGCCCGTGACGTTGACCACTGCGGGAGGGTCGCCGGTGTCGGCGTCGTATCTACGCGAAGTAGTCGTCGGCACCCCGTTCAAGCGCCAGCAGAGCGATGTCGCGGCGGACGCCACGGCCATGCTCGTGGCCTCCAACGCGGCGGCGGTGGAAAAGATGCGTGCCGTCCGGGCCGCCAACCTCAGCGACGTCGACGTGCGCACGCTCGGGCGGGCCGAGGCCGGAAGCGGTTCGTCCGAGTCCAAGCTGGCCCGCCGGATGGGGGTCGCCGAGATCATCGTGATCGCGGCGGCGGCGAGCCTGTGGGGCCGTTCGCTGTCGGACGAGCGCGACGCCCAGCTCCGCGACGACCCCACGCTGTCGGCCACCGCCGTCAACCGCCGCCTGACCGCCGAGGTCGCCAAGCGCATCACCGACGCCGCGGCCGCCAAAGCGAGCGCGCCCACCCCGGGCAACACGCGGTTGGCGGTGCGCCGCCCCACCATGCCGGCGCAGCGCACCCGCGCCAACTAGGACCAATCAGGCATCCGGTCAGGCATACAGCAGGGTGAGTCGCTGAGTGGCCCGGGTCAGGGCCACGTAGAGGTCGTTGTAGCCGCGCGGCGACTCCGCCACGATCTGGTCCGGATCGACCACGATCACCGAATCGAACTCGAGCCCCTTGGCCTGCCGCACGGTCAGGCACGACACCCGCTCGTCGAGATCGAAGTCGCCGGTCCGCAGACTCGCCGGCAGGATCACGCCCACCAGGCCGCTGTCTTCCTCAATGAACTTGCGCCAGTCCGACACTCCCTTGTAGACGGTGGGCTGCACGCCGGTCTCACGCACCGAACGCGGCGGCTCGAGCTCGGGGTCGATGTGCGCCAGCGCTTTTGCCGCCGCAAACGCCATGATCTCGGCCGGGGTGCGATAGTTGACGGTCAGCTCGGCCAGCCGCCACCGGTCGCTGACATAGGGCGTGAGCACGCTATCCCACGACGAGGCGCCCGCCAGGTCACCCGTCTGCGCCACATCGCCGACGATCGTCATGGACCGGTTGGGCGAGCGCCGCATGAGCAGCCGCCACGCCATCGGCGAAAGCTCCTGCGCCTCATCGACAATCACGTGGCCAAACGTCCAGCGCCGGTCGGCCGCGGCCCGCTGCGCCGCCGTCAGCACCTCGTCATCGATGTGCCGCGCGGCCAGCTGGGCGGCCGTCAAAACGTCGCCCGCCGCAAGGAATTCGGCCGCGTCGTCGACATCGACGTCGGTGGAACCCGAGCCGGACGCGATGTCCAGGACGCCCTCGGCGAAGGCGATCCGCTGGCGGCGCAAGCGCTCCTCGCGCGCGGCGGCGTCCTGATCGCTCTCGCCCAGCAGCTCGGCCGCCTCGTCCAGCAGCGCAACGTCGGCCGGAGTCCAGCCGCCACCGGGCGCGCGGCGCAGCGCCTCGATGTCGGTCGTCTCATAGAGCCAGGTCAGCAGCTGCTCGGCGCTCAGCCTGGGCCACATCGCGTCGAGCGCCCTGTCCACTTCGGAGTCTTCGAGCAGCTCATGCTTGATCACCGCCATGTCGGCGGCGTCGAGCAGGCCCACGCCCGGCGCGTCGTCCTCGCCCAGCGGATCGTCCTTGTAGGGATCATCGCCGATCTCGTCGGCCACCTGCTGCGCCAGCGCGCTGACGACGGCGTCGACGAAAATGGGCCGGGCCAGGTTGTGCGGCCTGCCGGAGCGGCGCGCCCGGTCGCGTGCCTGCTCGATGATGCTCGCCTCGACGGTGATCCTCGCCCGCTCGTAGCCGAAACCGGCATGGGTGTCAGACAAGACAATTTCCAACTTCTCATCCGGTACTCGCTGACGCTGCGCCAAGGCGCCGGAAAGGACACCGACCATGTCGAGGCCGCCCTTGAGCGCCGCGACCTCGGCCGGCTCGGCGCGCCGGGCCGTGACCGACGGGTAGAGGTCGCCCAGGGTCGACAGCAGCACGCTGGTCTCGCCCAGGCCCGGCAGCACCTGCGAGATGTAGCGCAGGAACGTCTCGTTGGGCCCCAGGATGAGCACGCCCTGGCGCAGGAGCGCGTCTCGGTAGGTGTAAAGCAGGTAGGCCGCCCGGTGCAGAGCCACCGCGGTCTTGCCCGTGCCCGGGCCGCCCTGGACCACGAGCACGCCGCGCAGGTCGGACCGGATGATGGCGTCCTGCTCTGCCTGGATCGTCTCGACGATGTCGCGCATGCGGCCGGTGCGGCCCGCGCTGAGCGCGCTCATCAACGCGGCCTCGGACACGAGACCCTCGCTGCCGCCGCCGGTCTGAGTCGCCTGGTTCAGATCAAGGACTTCGTCCTCGACGCTGATCACCTGGCGCAGGCGGGTCCGGATCTGGCGGCGACGGCGCACACCCTCCGGCGAGGCGGCCGTGGCCAGATAGAACAGGCGTGCCGCGGGGGCGCGCCAATCGACCAGCAGCGGCTCGAAATCGTTGTCCTCGTCGAAGAGGCCGATGCGGCCGATATGGAGATAGTCGTCATGACGATAGTCGAGCCGGCCGAAACACAGGCCGTGCTCGGCCGCCTCCCACTGCCTGACTTGCTGCGCATACATAGCGGCGGTCGAATCGCGCTCGGATCGCGCCTGATGGGTGCCCCCACTCGGGCCGCGCAGGCTCTCGCCCAGCCTGCGCTTGGCCTGCTCACGCAGCTCGTCGAGGCGTGCGTAAAGCTTCGAGATGGTCCATTGCTCTTCGGCGATGGCATCCGTTGACAAGTGCGCCCCCAGTCCCATAAAATGCAACTTACCAAGACGCTTTAACGCGTCTTTTTCTTTTGCTCAGAACTACCTAATATAGCGGCTGTGCTGCGCGATGGCGAGTTGCCGCAGTTCTGGCGCGAGCTGGGGCTTCCCGGGTTGATCGACGTCCATGTGCATTTCTATCCGGAGCGGATGCTGCGCAAGGTCTGGTCCTATTTTGACAGTGTCTTTTGGACGGTCACTTATCGCGGCTCGGATGCGCAGCGCGTAAAACTGTTGGCGGACATGGGCGTGCGGGCCTACCCGGCGCTCAGTTACGCGCACCGGCCGGGCATGGCCGCCGAGCTCAACTCGTGGGCGCTGGAGTTCGCGCGGGCCAACCCGGCCTGCATCCCATCGGCCACATTCTATCCGGAGCCCGGCATCTCTACATATGTAGAGAAGGCGTTGGCGGAGGGTGCGCGGATCTTCAAGGTGCACGTGCAGGTGGGCGCGTTCGACCCACGCGACGAGCTACTCGACCCCGTGTGGGGGCTGTTGGCGCAGACGGGGACACCCGTGATCACGCACGCCGGGTCGGGCCCACTGCCGGGTGCGCACACGGGCCCGGGGCCGATCGCGGACGTGCTCTCGCGGCACCCGCGGCTCACGGCGATCATCGCGCACATGGGCACGCCCGAATACACGGAGTTTCTTGAGCTGGCGCAACGGTTTGAGCGCGTACACCTGGACACGACCATGGCCTTTACCGATTTTGTGGAAGGCTTCGCGCCGTACCCGAAAAAGGAAATGGGTTTGGTCAAAGAGCTCGGCCTTGGGGGCAAAATCCTGCTCGGGACGGACTTCCCGAATATCCCCTATTCTTATGCGCACCAGATCGAGGCGCTGGCGCGGCTCGACCTCGGCGACGACTGGCTGCGCGCGGTCTGCTGGCACAGCGCGGCTCGGCTGCTGGGCGTGGGCACATAACGTCGGCCGATCCGATCCGATCCGACCCGATCCGACCCGATCCGACCCGACCCGAGCCGCACGCCCGGCGTGGCGCGGCTGCTTGGCGCGGGCGCATGACCTCGGCGGACCCGATCCGCTCGCCGGACCCGATCCGGACCCAGACCCAGACCCGGACCCGGACCCGGCTCCGCTCGCCGGCACAGTGCGGCGCGGCACAGTGCGGTGCGGCTGCTTATGTGTCGGCGCGTAACCTCTGGCGGATGCGGTCGAGGCGATCCGCGTCCAGCTTGTGGGCCTTGGCGTAACCCTCGGCGTCACCGTAATGCGCCCTGAGGTGGGCCAGCATGTGCAGCATGGTCTCCGGGTGGCAGCTCATGCGCTCGCGGACCCGCGCGCGCTCGGTGTCATCCGCCACGCCGGCCAGGAACTGCTCGAACTCGTCGCGCAGGCACTCGCCCGACAGCGCGTAGTCCTCGGCGATGACGTCGTCGGCCACACCGGCGAGGCTCAGCACCAGAGCGACGATCATGCCGGTCCGATCCTTGCCCACGGCACAGTGCACGACAACCGCGCCGTCCGGCGCGTCCGCGATCGCCGCCAATCCGTCCATAATGGACCGCGCGTTGCGGTGCAGACTGCTGGCGTAGATGTCGCCAAGCGTGCGCTCGGCCGTGCGGTCGCGCAATCGCTCGCGGCGCGGATCAATCATGGGAACGAGCCGGTAGAGATTGTCGTCACCCGCGAACGGGTGCGGGGAAACCACCGCCTCGTCGGCATTGCGCAGGTCCAGGATGCGGCTCACGCCAAGCTCCTTGAGCCGGCTCAGCCCGTCGTCGGTCAACCGGTCCAGGCTGTCGGCGCGGATCAGCGCCCGAGGGCGGATGACAGCGCCGTCACGGGTGGGCAGGCCGCCCAGATCGCGGACATTTCGGCAGCCAGGCCAGTCGAGTCGGCGGGACATGCCGCCAACATATCCGGACCCCACCTCCATCGGGGAGTGATGCTCCCCTCCCTCCTCACAGATGCTTCCCCATGGCCATGTCGGGGTATCTCGCGCTGATGCGATGGAACTGTCGGAGGGCAGCCCCATAATGGAGTCCATGGATAGGACGGGTGGTGGCGGGTTGCCGGGTCCGGGCACGATGTTCCGCTGGGGCGTGGCCGCCACCCTGGGCGTGGTCAGCGTGCTCGTGGCGATCCTGGCCATCTGGACGGTGCGCGACATCCTCGTGCTCGCGATGGTCGCGCTGTTCATCGCGGTCAGCCTCGACCCGGCCACACGCTGGCTGGTGCGCCACCGGGTGCGCCGGCCATACGCGGTGACGATCATCCTGTTCACGGCGTTCCTGCTGGTCGCGGCCGTGATGGCCCTGGTCGGGCCGCCGCTGGTGAGCGAGGCTTCCGAGATCTCGCAGAAGATCCCGGGCTACGTGTCCGCTTTGGACGATCGGTCGCAGACGTGGCGCGAGCTGTCCGACCGCTACGGTCTCGACCAGCACCTCAACCGGCTCGCCGCCGACCTGCCGCAGCGCATCGGCACCAGCGTGCTCAACTTCTTCGGGCGCTTCCTGGGCGTGCTGGCCTCCACGCTGCTCGTCCTCGTGCTCACCATCTACTTCATGGCGGCCCTGCCGCGCATCCGGCGGTGGGTCCCCAAGCTGTTCCCGCGGCGGTTCCACGAGCGGGCGCACCAGATCGTCGATGTGGTCGTCGACAAGGTGGGCAGCTACATGATCGGCGGGCTGCTGGTGTCGTCGATCGCGGCGGCCGTGGCCTACCTCGGGCTGACCGTGCTGCGCGTGCCGTTCGCGCTACCTTTGGCGCTCTTGGTGTTCCTGTGCGCGTTCATCCCGCTCATCGGGGCCACACTGGGCTCGCTCGTGTGCGTGGTCGTGGCCGCGATCGCCAACGGACTCTGGCCCAACGCGGCGCTCGTGCTGCTGTTCTTCGTGGTCTATCAGCAGCTCGAAAACTACGTGATCGCGCCGCGCGTGATGCAGGGGCGCATGGACCTGCCCGCCGTGTTCGTGCTCCTGGCCGGCCTCCTCGGCGGCACACTGCTCGGCCTGGTCGGCGCGCTCATGGCCATCCCGATCGCGGCCGCGGTCAAGGCCATCCTCACTGAGGTACGCAAAACCGCTACCCCGACCGCCCCCACCTCGCCACCCCCACCCACCGACCCGGGCCCGCCACCCGCGCCCGCCTAGCGGGAGTTTCCGGGCTAGCGTGATCTTGGCTTGGTTTCTGCTGGTGGCGGGCTGTTTCAGCGGTGTGTGGTGTATTACCCACGTGGCTGGTCAGCGGGTGGGTGCGTAGCGGTCCAGGCCGAACAGGTCGTAGAGGTTGCGTTGGGTTTTGTTCATGTCGGTGAGCAGTCGTTGTGCTCGGGGGCGGCCTTTGCTGCCGTTGTGGTGTAGTAGCACGGTTTCGCCGATGCCGGACAGTTCGTGTAGCAGTTCACGCACGGACAGGCGCATTCCGGCTTGTTCGGCTTGGCGTCGCATCAGATGTGCGACGGTCAAGGCCAGGACGCTGTAGAAGACGTGGACGCGGATTTTCTGGTCGGTCCAGTGGTGCATGGGGTTGAACGAGACCACGTGTGGGTCTTTGAGTTGGCGGAATCCGGATTCTACTTCGGACTGTGATCGGTAGGCGGCCACGACCTCGGCGGGGGTCCAATGGTCGCGGTTGGTGAACAGTATCCGTTTGCCGAACAGTCGTTTCTCCAACGCGGCGCGGGCCTTGTCGTCGACAGCGAAGGTCAGGCGCAGGTCGGCGGGGGTGTCACCGGACAGGGTGGTGGTTATGACCTGGTTGACCCAGCGGGGTTTGCAGATTGCGGCGATGTCGGCTTCGACTTTGGTACGGGGCCGGCGAGTGTGGCCGCGGGCGAGGCGTTCGGCCAGTTCGGTTAGGCGTCGTTGGGTCTTGGCCAGGGTCTGGTCGAAGCCGCGGGTCTGCCCGGCGTGCAACGTGTCGGAGTGAGTGAGCAGGGCGCGGCGGGTGACCCCGAGCGCGGTCACTGTGGTGTCCACATAGGTCAGGCCGGGGAATGTTTTCGCGTCGACTTTGCGGTATCGGCTGCGGGGGATGTCAAGCAGGCCGGGATGGTCTGACGGTGGCAGCGAGCCAACGAATCCCATCCCTGACGCCTCTACCCGTTCGTGGTTGTCGGCCGAATTCTGTCCGGCGTCGTAGACCAGGGTGAGATCGGCGACGTCGGCCAGTTTTCGGTAGCGGGCGGTCAGTTCATCCAGCAGCACAGGGAACTGGGTGACGTCGGGGCGGTCACCGGGGTAGGTATGGGCCAGCAGCGGGATGGCACCGTCGCGGGTGACGACCAGGCCCAGACCGACCAGCCGCAAATCGACTCGTTTCTGCTTGGCCTTGCCGCGTTGGGCGATCGGGGCCTTGTCGTTGCCCGAATCGATGTAGGTGGCGAAGTTTGTCATGTCCAGGATGAGCCCGGACAGGTCCAGGTCGAACTCGGTGACGATCCGCCGGCTCAGCTCGACTTCGATCGCCTTCAGATCGGCCTCGCCGAGCCGGTCCATCGCTTCCCAGAACCGGCGGTGGTCCAACGCCGCTTCGGGCGTCTTCACCCAGCGAGAGCCGGCGGTGGTGGCCCACCAGTCGGAAAAGCCAAGCTTCGAACACGGTGCGACAACCCGGTTCGCGCACGCCAACGCGAGATAGGTGCCGGCGGTGGCGCCTGCGTCGGCGCGGCGGGGCGCCACAGAGTCGATGACCTCGGCCACACCGATACGCTGCAGCACCGACCAGACCGCGGCCAGATCACCGAAGGTCTTGTGCTGACTACGCACCGGCATTCCGGTCTGCGCGCCGGAAAGCTTCGCCACCACCTCCTCGGCGCTGCCCAGATACTGCTGCGACACGATCCGGGGTTTGCCGTCGACCCGGGCGGACTCCACCAGGTAGTAGTAGGTCCGGCCGTCCGCACGCCGCTTCTCAATCACCGAAGCCATATGTGGGTAATACACTTGAAAGGACCGGAAGTCAAACACCACAGCCGAAACACGCCGTCAGATCAACTTATCCCGGAAACTCCCGCTAGGGGTCGTGCAAAGCCGGTCGCCTGAGACATGGCCCCAGATCGGCGCAGGATCGTATTCCCTTCAGCCGCGTTTTCGGACCGAGGCGGCTGCCTTCCCACACCGGCTTACCCACCAGCCCGCGACCGCGCTTGCCACCATCGTTCATCGCGCATGGGCTTGCCACCGCGCGCCTGCCCACCCGGCCGGCCCTCGCACCACCGGCCTGCCACCGCGCGCCTGCCCACCCGACAGCCCCTCGCACCACCGGCCTGCCACCACGCGCCTGCCCACCCGACAGCCCCTCGCACCACCGGCCTGCCACCACGCGCCTGCCATCGCTCCGGCCGAGCCGCCGGGCTGATCGTCTGTGCCGATCGCATGCGTTCACCCGCCGCTCACTTCACCGCCGCTCATCCATACTGCTTGGGCCTACACCCGCCCCCGCACCTCGACCCGCCCGCCAGCACCAGGTCCGCTTGCTCCAGCCTGGCTTGCCACCCGATGTGGGATGAGCGAGGCGAGCGCGCGAATTCGGTGGCAGTAGTCCATTTCCTACAGATCGATGAACATCGACTGGATGTGTTCCGGGTTGTGTAGGCAGGATGCGATCGTTTGGCGCAGCCGAGGGTCGAGCCTGCCGCAACTGCCGAGCCAGGCGCTGAAACAGCCAGCGCTGGCGGTTTCAGCCGTGGCCCGGCAGGCGACCGAACATGCGTGCGGAGTTGGAGGTCACGCAGGCGCGCGAGACCACGATCACCGCCCTGGGGTGCACGGTGGGGTGGGGTCAGGGGTTGGGGACGTCTTGTGGCGGGACTGCGGTCAGGTAGATGGCGGTCGCTCCGGGCGGAAGGGATCCGAGGTTGCCGCGTTTGGACAGCGCGAAGTATCCGCGCACCACAAGGTTTCCTGCGCCGTATTGGCCGTTGTCGACCTGTGCCTCGGACACGTCCTTGGTGAAAAAGTGGAGTACGACCGTGCCCTCGCAAGGGATCTGCCGATCCGGCTCGCAGGCGGCATCCTCGTTGAGGTCGAGCAGGGTCACGTGGGGGTCGGGCGGCAGCCCGAAGGAGTCGGGTGGCGGCCCGAAGAAGTCAGGGTGGCAACCCGAAGGAGTCGGGTGGCCTGAAGGAGTCGGCGGTGGCGTGAAGAAAGTCAGGTGGCGGCCCGAAAAAGCTGGGGTGGCCACCCGGGCGAGGCGGGCAGCGCGATAGCGCCGGGGTCCGTCACGTGCCCGATCGGGGAAGTGGGCAATACAGATCGAGGCCGTTGCCGTCCGGATCGCGCAGCGAGGCGTAACGCTGGCCCCAGAAGGCATCCCACGGCTCGCGCACGACCTGCGCCCCGGCCTCGGCCAGCTCCGCGAACTTGGCGTCGACCTCGGCCGGGGTCGCGCACTCGAAGGCCAGCGCGAAGGCGTGCCCACCCACCGGGCGGGTCCAACCCGGAACAAGCTGCCCCACCAGAGTCTCGGTGTCGAGCATGACGTTGAGCCCGCTGGGCAGCAGGCATGACGCGTGCGTGCCGTCATCTTCCACCTTGAACTCCAGCCCAAGTCTGGCGTAGAAGGATGCCGCCAACTGCATGTCGGCCACGATGATGCCGATCGCGTTCAGTCTTGGATTCATGTTTGCGACCCTAGGCCGGGGGTCTGACAAAACGGGGTCACGTGCGCAAAGTAGAACGCCCGTCTCAGGCGGCCACGGGGGAAGCCGTCAGAGACGAGCGTTGCGCGAAAGCGTAGCTCGTTTTGGTCCGCCTTGCCAAGCGTTGTCGGCTACGAGACCACTAGGGGGTTACGTGGCTCGTTTTTATACTGGTAGCACCTGAATCGTCTCCGTATGCTCCCGCAGCGCCCGGCCGACCGTGCAGTGGTGTTCGTGCACGCGATGCGCGACCGCCTTGAACACCTCGGCCGCCTTCTCGTCGCCCTCCGGCAGCTCGATCTCGTATGTCCCGGTGATCGGGCCGAGTTTGGTGGGCTCGACCTTGCCCGCCTCGACCCGCACCGCGAGCTTCACCAGGCGGTGTCCGCGTTTGGCGGTCAACGGCTCGATGGTGACGATCTCGCACCCGCCGAGCGCCACCAGCAGCAGCTCGACGGGCGAGAACACGCCCTCCTGATCGGATGAGCCGATGGAAACCCGTGCGCCACGCTCGTTGGTGCCGACATAGCCCTCTTCGGTGCGCTCCACGAAAACTCTAGCCATGATCTTGATCCTACTCGCCGGGCGCGCCCACACTGCCCACATTGGACAGTCATCCCGGTTACCCACGCATCGACCGCTGCCGGGCCACCTCATAGAGCGCGATCGACCCGGCCGCAGCCGCGTTGAGCGAACTCGCCGCGCCACCAATGGGGATCCGCGCCAGCACATCGCACGCATCCCGCCAATTCGCGCTCAGCCCATGCGTTTCGTTGCCGATGACGAGCGTGAGCGGGCCGCGCAGGTCGACATCTGCCAGCTCCGCCGTCCCGCTCTCATCAAGACCGATGACAAATCCCTTTTTCTGGTACCGATCCAAGCGCACGACGGGCAAGGCGAACAGCGATCCCGTGCTGGCCCGCACCGCCCGCGGATCGTAGATGTCCGCCGAATGTCCGGTCACGACAACACCCGTCGCGCCGAACGCGTCGGCCGACCGGATCAGCATGCCCACGTTGCCCGGCGAGACCGGCCGGTCGAACACGACGACCAGCCCGGTGCCGATCCGGCGCACGTCGTCGCCCCGCTGCCCGACCACGGCCACCAGCTCGGGCGCCTCTTCCTGCTCACCGAGCTCCGCGAGCAGTTCGTCGGACATCGAAACGTGCACCGTGTCAACGCCGTTGAGCAGCTCCAGCGCCCACTTCGACAGCGCGCCGTCATGTCGGTGCAGCAGCGCGCGGATCTCCCACCCGTGCCGGATCGCCAGCGTGATCGGCCGCACGCCTTGCACAAGGAACTCGCCCGCCCGGTGCCGCTTGGCCCGATTGCTCAGCAGCGCCTGCCACTGCTGGAATCGGGCGTTGCGGCTCGTGATCGTCAACCCCATGGGCGCCAGCCTAACCGTGCGACGCCTACAACCGGATCGGCAGGCGGGCGAGCGGCTCGACGAGTTGGCGTTCCTCATATGACAGGTGTGAGAGCAGGGCGTCCGTGAGGATGTCGACGGTCTGCTGGAGCTCTCCGACCCGCGTGGGCTCGGCGGCCAGCGCCACGAGAGCCGAGTCGACGCGCTCGAGCACCTCGGCGATGGCGTGGTGCTCCTCCTCGAGCCGCCGCACCACCGGGGCGAGGCCGGGCTCCTGCCGTCGCAGCTGCGGGAACAGCAACGCGTCCTCGGCAGTGTGGTGCATGGTGAGCACGCGGCAGTAGCTCTCGCAGTAGGCGCCGAGCGTCCAGTTGTTTTGCCGCATCGTCATCGTGTTGATATGGGATCGAGCATCCTCGATATCGACCGAACCCTTGGCCACCTGCGCGATCACATCGCGCAGCTGAGCGAGCTCGGCGCGCAGGTGGTCGTGCACCTCGATCAGATGCCGGGCCTGCGCCCGTCCCGACGCCGAATAGTCAACCACGCCTTCGGGTTTGGGTGCCTCGGGCCGCGCTGACTCGTCCCAGAGCGCCACCTCGGTCAGCCGCCGCCCGTCATCGGGTGTCGGCTCTACGCCGAGCTCGCCGGAGGCACGCTGCCGCGCCCGAAAGGGCCGCACCACCCCTGCCGAGCCGCCGGAGGCCTGCCCGTCAGAAGCCTGCCCATCGGAAGCCCGCGTGCCGGAAGCCTGCCCATCGGAAGCCCGGCCATCGGAAGCCCGCGTGCCGGGCACCGGGCCGGCGAGTGGCGATGCGGCCGGTGTCGATGGGGCCGAGGAGCGGTGTGCCGCGACGAGCGAGCGCACGGCCGGCACGGTTTCCTCCGCCCACCGGCGCAGCGCCGTCTCGTCGTCGAGGTCGAGCATCGCGATGAAGCCCGACATGCCCTCACCCAAGGCCAGCTCCGCCAACTGTTCCGCGCTGAAGTCCCCGCCCAGGTTGTACATCCGCCGGATGTCGGCGGGCGCGCGCCCGGCGGCGACGGCCGCCTCGTCGATGGTGCCATTGAGCTTGGTGAGCGCCGACGGCGGCGCCCACGGGCTGCTGGGCCACCAGCCATCGGCCAGCCGCCCCACCAACCGCAGCATGCGTGGCTTGCCCGCGCCCAGCCAGATCCCGATCGGATGCACCGGATAGGGCCCGGATTTGGCGCCCGCCAACCGATAGTGCGATCCCTCGATGTGCTGCGTCCGCCCCGGCGTCCACAGCGTCCGGATGACGCGGATCGCCTCCTCCAGCGCCGTGACGGCCTCGCCCGGCTCGCGCCGCGGCCCGCCCATCGCGACGACCGGATCCCAGAAGCCGCCCGCGCCCAGCCCGAGCTCCACCCGCCCGCCGCTGAGGATGTCGAGGCTGGCCGCGCTGCGCGCCAGGACCGCGGGCGGCCGCAGCGGCAGGTTGGCCACGTTGGGCGACACCCGCACCCGCGCCGTCTGCGCCGCGATCACCGACAGCAGGGTCCAGGTGTCCAAAAACGCAGGCTGGTAGGGATGGTCCTGGATCGTGACGAGGTCGAGCCCGAGCTCGTCGGCGAGCCGCGCCATCCGGAGCACATCGTCGGCCCGGGCCGCTAGTGGCGGCAGGAAGACACCGAACAGAAGATCATGACCGTAGTCAGGCATGCCCCAAAGTATGCCACGCAGACCGTCTGCGTGACAGACGATATGTCGTACCGCATAATAGGGGTTGTGAACAGCGACCTCGACACCGACCTGGGCTGGGCACTCGGCGTCATCTTCCGCGCCTACGTCAAGACCGCCCGCCAGGCGACCGCCGGCATCCCGGGCGGCCACCGCGGCTTCCAGGTGCTCACCGCCTCCGCCGCGGCCACACCCAGCAATCAGCGCACCATCGCGACACAGTTGGGCATCGACCGGACCGTGATGACCTACCTGCTCGACGACATGGAGCGGGCCGGCCTGATCGCGCGCCAGGCCGACCCGGCCGACCGCCGCACCCGCCTCATCGTGGCAACCGACCACGGCCGTGCCGTGCTCACCGAGCTGTGCGATCGCCTGGGCCGCCTCGAGACGCACATCCTGTCCACGCTTCCCGCGGGCGATCAGGCCACCCTGAAGTCGCTGCTGCAACGCCTGGCCGCCGCGCTCAACGAGCTCGATCCGGTCGCCAGCACCTGCGACGTCATTGAAGACATCAATTCAGAAAAACGATTTCTGGGTACCGCGGAGATGGCTCCCTGAGCATCCCGAGGCTGCCGTTCTTCAACTGTCCGTTGAAGAACGTTGTCAGGTAAGCCCGTTGCACCTCGACGGCCCGAGCGGAGTTGATGGTCCCCAGCGTGCTCTCCAAGGGCAGCCCGCACTCCACCTGCGCACAGAAGACCTCGAAGTCGGTGAACGAATTGTGCCCGGTGCCGGTCATCCGCAGACCGCGATGCCAGCCGCGCTGGTTGGTCTGCTGCCACGAGCTCTCGATGGCGTGATACGGGTCGGGCTGTTCGGACGCGATGAACATGATCGGATTGTCCAATCCGGACGTTCGCACGGCGGGTGGCATCGCGCCGTCGAGCGACACGCCCGCACTGAGCCGCTGATCCTCCAGCATCGACTGCGCGACCGTGGTCCCGCCCAGCGCGTGGCCGAAGATGCCTATCCGGTCCAGATTCATCGCACCGGCAAGCCCATCGGGCAGACCCGCCACCGACGACGTGCCCCGGTTCATCTCCCCCAGGCTGTCCACCACGAACCGCACGTCGCCGACGCGCACCGCCAGGGCCTCACGGTTGGCCTCGTCGAGCCACGTCAGGTCGGCCGGCTCGGACTCCTCCCCCTCCGCCTCTTCCTCCTCGTTGGGCTGGAACGGGACCACCCGCCCGTCCGGGAACTCGACCGCGCCCGTGGCTGAAGAAGACCTACCCGGTCGTGCTGTTCTCGCC
>JBIOYB010000241.1:0-30949 GCA_044869915.1 Allorhizocola sp. | reverse complement strand
CGGGGACCGCGATTCAATTCGCTTTCCTACTTGATGTAGATGCCTATGACATCTATCGGCTTGAACTCAAGCGTCGCTCCGGACCTGAATTCGAAGGACTGGATTCCCTGCCAGGGTGCGCTGGGATCTCTGTAGACGACCCGACCCGACCAGTGCCCTGAGGACAGATGAGTCGCCCCTGGGATGTTCACGGACCTTCCTCCCGAGCCTTCGTATATCCCACCGCGCATCTGCGGCATGTTGGTGATCCGGACCATGCCCCCCTCGGCATGCCATCTTTGGGCCGCATAGGCGGACATCTCCTGGAGCGCGGCCCTGGGCGTCGACACACCACCCGCGGTCACCATTTCGACAGCCGGTGCGGACGCCGCCGGCCCGGCTCCCCTTATCGGAGCGCCTCGCACCACAACTCCGTACATCACCTGCGTATAGGTGTGTAGGAGCTCCTTTCCCAGGTAGTACGTTTCGGCGCGCTCACGGCATTCATCGAAATTGTCCAGACAGTAGTTTGCGGCGATGTCCTTGGCCCCTTGGACGTTGTCCGGGTTCCGGATCAGCTCCTGGTATGCCTTCATGCAGGCGAAGCGCCCGAAACAAATGACGTCATCCCCCTGTTGCGGAAACCAGTAGTTGCCGGGCGCGAGATCATCGCTAGCGGTCAGCATGTAGTTGCCGAAGTACTTGAGCAGGCTTCGCCGGTCGTCGGTTTTCGGTGTGGTCTGCTTCGTCCAGCCATCCCGGCGACCGCAGTTGCCGCGTCCTCCGCAGCCGGACCGGGGCGGAGGCCTGTTGGTCCCCTCGCCGTCGACAGCCTTCTGCGAGCCGATGGTCGTCGCTGAACCGTTGTTGCCGTAGCTGATGCCGTACTGGTTGCCCTGGTTGTCCTCGCCACCGATGAGCCACAGACCGGAGGCGTCGCTGAAGGTGAGGGGGTTGTTGTTGGCGTAGGCGTAGCCGTTCATCTGTTGCGGGTCGGCCGGGTCCATGACGGGGTCGACGGAGATGAAACGGCCGGTGGTGGGGTCGTATTCGCGTGCGCCGAGGTGGGTCAGGCCGGTGCTCGCGTCGAGGGCACCGCCCACGAAGCCGCGTTCGCCCGGCCAGCTGGGTGCGACGCCCCTGGGGGCACCGAACGGGAGCTGGCGGCGGCGGGTGGTGGTCATCGTGGATGTGTCTATGGCGACCTGGCTGGTGCCTTGGTGGTCGCCGGCCAGCCAGGTCAGTGCGCCACCGCGTTCGCGCATCGCGATTACCTTGCCGCCGTGGGTGTAGTAACGGGTCACGGTGGGCCGGGTGGCGCCGGCGGCGAGGCGGATCTCCTGGTTTCCCAGGTACAGCGTCGTGGCGGCCGGATCCCTTCGCAGGAGCCGGGAGCCGTCGGCGGCGTAGACGAACGAGGTGGTCTGGTTGGTGGTGGTGTTGACGGCGGATTCGAGGTGGCCCTCGACGTCCCAATTGAAGATTTCTTCGGTACCGGGCCGGGCCCGCCGCGTCGTCTGGCCGGCCGCGTTGTAGTCGAGGGTCTCGGTGCCCGCCGGCCCGCTGACCGTCCGCAGCGTGTGCGGCTGGCTGCCGCTCGTGGGGTAGGCGTAGGTGCGGGTGGTGCTGGTGGCACCGCTGCGCTGGGTCTCCCTGGTCCTGTTCCCACCCGCGCTGTACTCATAGGAGTGCCAATACGGTGCCGGGCCATGCAGACCGCCCTCGCCGGGCCCGCGCAGGCAACCGTCGTTTTCGGACCATGCGGTCTGGTCGGGGGTCCATGCCTCGGTCAGCCGCCGCAGCTGGTCGTGCCGGAAACACTGGACGTCGCCGCCGGTCTGACCGGGGATGACGTCGGCGATGGAGGTGATGTTGCCGGCCGCGTCGTGCGTGTAGTGCAGGTCGGCCTGGATCGGCGCCGGCACCTCGGCATCGACGACGATGCGGTTCGGCCGGCGGGTGCTGGTCTCGTATAGAAATGTCTGCCACGCCCGGCTGCCGCGCGACCCATGCTCGAGGCGTTCTGTTTCGCCGTAACGGGTGTAGAGGGTGTTGGCGACCAGCTGCACGCCCACCGCGGTCCGGGTGGAGGTCGGGCGCCCCCAATTGTCGAGCAGGTAGCTGACCGTCTCCTCGCCGAGACCACCGGCCGCCGGGTCTCCCGCTGCCGGATACCGCTCGCCGGTCAGGCTGCCATCCGCGCCGTAGCTCAGCCAGGTGGTGTAGGTGCCCGCCAACGATCCCTCGACCGCGGGGATCGTCACCGACGTCGCCAATGGCTTGCTCAACGCCGTGTAGTAATCCACCGAGGTGGTGTAGGCATGCCGCTGCGGGCCGGCGAATCTGGTCGAGGTGGCGGGCAGCCCTTTGCCGAAGCTCACTGTGTCGTAGGTCCATTGCGCCAGCATCGGACCGGTCAGGCTGTCCCGGTGGACCGCTGTCCTGCGCCCCAATTCGTCATACGCATACGCGAGCGTGGCGCCGCGGGCATCACTGATCGAGGTGAGCTGGTTGGTGTTGTTGTAGCCCATGGTTGAGGTGCCCGCGTCCGGGTCCTCCGCGGTGGTCTTGCGGCCGCGCAGATCGTAGCCGTAGCGCCAGCGTGCGCCGTCCGGCCCGATCACCTCGGCCAGCTGCCCGGCGAGCGTGTACCGATAACGGGTGGAGTCGTAGGCGCCGTCCGGTGTGGGGGCGTGATACTGGCGCAGCTCGGTGGTCTGCCCGCGCGCATCGCTGATCACGGTGGTCGCGGTGCCGCCGGCCGGTGACGTGGTGTGCACCCGGTCGCCGTCATAACTCATGACCGTGCGCCACTTGTCGATCGCGCCGGCCTGATACACCGACTCGACCGCACGGCCGGCTCCGTCGAACCGCGTCCGGGTCAGGCCCGGCACCTCCGTGTCCGAGGCCACCCACAGGGTCGTGTCCACGGCGGCGGAGTTGAAGTACGGCTGGGTGGTCTTGTAGGCCCGCCCGTGCGAGTCGTAGCGGGTGTCGACGATCAGCCGGCCCTCCTCCACCGGCACCTTGAGTTCCTTGTCCATGCCGACCGCGGGGGTCTGCACCTGCCGCGGCCGCAGCAACCCGTCGAACAGGGTGTTGCTGCTGACGTGGATGCCGTTTGGCCCGACTTTGCTGGTGGTCACGACCGACGGCGCGTCCCGGCGGACCTGGTACGAGAATTCGATACTGCCCTTGGGATTGCCTGGCTCACCGTCTCGGGGTTCCCTTGGCCGGTCGGGTAGCCACACCTTGCTGACGCGGCCCAGCGCGTCATAGGCGATCTCGATGGTGCGGTCGTTGGGATCGACCACTTTGGACGGTTCACCAAACGCCGGTTCCAGCGTGGTCGTGGTCACCAGCCCACCGGGCAGCGTCACGGTCGCCGGGCTGGTGGTCTTGGTGCCTGTGACCGGCCCGCCGGTAGCCGGCGTGAACTCGATCCTGGACGTCCTGCCCATCGCGTCGGTGGTTTCGGTGGCCCGGCCGTGCACGTCATAGCGTGCGGTGGCGGTGGTGGCGTAGTCCGGGTCCGCCGACGTCCAGGCACTGGCGATCTCGGTCTTGGTGAGGTTGGCGTTGCCGTCATAGGAGAACCGGGACGCCACGATGGCGTGCTCGGGGAAGCGGGCCGTGGTGTCGCAGTTGACCGCGACCGTCTTCACCGTCGCGGGCCGGTCCAGCACCCAGCTGCCGTCGTTGCGCGCATAGGTGGTGGTGGTGCACCGGTCGTCTGCGGCCTGCCCGGTGTCGCCCAGATCGTTGACCTTTTTCGGCAACCCACGATCGTCGTACTCGGTGACGGTCTTGGTTTCCCGCCAGCCATCGGGTTTGAGTGCCGTGAAGTCACGCCGGACGCCCGCCCCCACGATGTATGCCTTGAAGGAATCCCGCGTGGCGGTCGGCCCCTGCACCACCGGATCGATCACGGTCCGGGACACCACCGGCGATGCGTCGCCTTCGTACACCGTCGTCTCAAACCCAAAGCCCTGCAACCAGTCGTCGTCCGCGCGGGCGGTCCCGCCCACGGAATCGGACACGGTCGCCGACCGGACGCCCAATTTGTCGGCCCCGAACTTGTCACCGTTCATGCCGCGGTAGAACCGCTGCTCGGTCAAAGCCATCGGGCTGCGGCCGGGATCGCGGTCCTGCGGCGCCCCGGTGCGGATCCGGACCCGCTTGAACCCGCGGAACTCATTCCACGTCTTCTTGTCTTCCTTGACAAACTCCGACGTGTCCCAATGCCACCCGGCCCCATCCAGGTATTCGTACTCGACGACCTGTTGAGTGCTGGAGGACATCGCGTCGGACTGGATGATCGAGGCCACCACATACTTGTGGAAATGGTGTGTCCGCGGCTCGTGACCCTCCGGCGCCCACTGCACCGGGAAACACCGCATTTCGTTGGTCCACGCGTCGGCCGGCAGGCTCCCCTGGCGGCAATCCGCCGCCTGGTAGTTGACCGACGTCCACCCACCGGACTCCGAGACGATCCCGGTGATCCGGTAGCGGTTCAGCATCGCGAAGCCGTCGCTGGGCGCGTACACGCGGTTGGGCATCTGATGCCCCTCAAACGTCGTCAACGGAAGCGCCAGCGAACCGTTGACGAGCCCGGTGTGCTTGATGCTCTTCAACCACAACGCGGGCTTCTCGCCGTCACCCGGATCCGGATACAGCTGATCCAGCTCCCAGCGGTCCACCGGCGAGAGCCCCGACGCACGGCGCACGCTGGTGGTGATGGTGGCCAATCGTTTCGTGGACCAGAACGTCGGCGCGTGCTTGGTGCAGGTCACCGCTTCGCACCTGTTGTCGAGCGCCGTGTCCGGCCAGTTGTCCTTGCGGTCGAGCACGCACACGCTGCCCGGGACGCAGCGGTCGGCGACCGCGAAGTCCACCCGTGCGCCGGCCGCCCCGCCGACGGTCTCGTGCAAGCCGTAGTCGATGTGGTGCAGCGTGCCGCCACGGTCATACGACACCGCGGCGTCCTTCATGTTCATGCCGTACTTGTTGCGCTCGACCTCGTAGAAGTAGCGGATCACGTTGCCGTGGCGATCGACCACCTTGTCCAGGTTCCACCGCCAGGCCTGCTTGCAGCTCGAGGTTTCGAACGACCCGCCGTGGCACGGTTCGCCCGCGTCGTCGCCGAACACCGGAACGGTCCAGGTCGATTGGGAGTCCGCCTGGGACCCGAACCAATACTGGGTCCCCTCCACCGTGGTGATCTTCCAGTGTTCGCCCCGGTCCGCCGGGAGCCCGCCCTCGTCGCCGTTGGCCGCGCCGGACAGCCGCTCGATCCGCGCGCCGTCGTCGTTCTTGGCCCGCCACTTCCCGCTGCCGTCACAACAGATCAGCATCCCGCCACGGCCGCCGTATGTGGCGGTGGCGTTGTTGCTGCGCCAGCACAGATCCCCGGTCTGCACGTCATCGTCCGCGCAACCCCAGTAGGTGCGCTCGATGTAGCCCGGCGACAAGTCCCACCCGTCGCCGATCCACGACGGCTGGTTGTTGGTCACGCTGGTCCGGCCGTCCACAGTGGATGAGCGGTAGGACAGGGCGAGATCCGGTGCCAGCCCGCCCGCGGCCGGGGGCACGCGCAACGGATACGACCACGTGAAGTCGCCCGTGTGCCCGGACACCTCCCAGGTCGCCGATGGCGCCAGCGATGTCGCCGTCGGCGTGCCCGAACCGGGATGGATCGTGCGCGAACCTTGATCGTTTCGCAGCGCCCGCCGCGCCGCCTCGTCCTCGGGACGCGGCGGCGCCCACAGCTGCTGCTGGACCGGGACAGGCGTAATCTCCGGCAGCCCCACCGAGGGCCCCGCCGCACTGGCCGCATCGGCGATCAACACCGGCACCGGAAGGGCTGCCAGCACTATCACCAGTGCCCGCACGACACTTTGGACTGTCCACTGTCGACTCATTGTCTGCACTGTCTCCATCCCCGCTTTACGGCTGGGTCGCAGCCGGGTACGAACGGAATATCTCGCCGATCCGGACCGGATCCAGGTTTCCCGTGTAGAGCCGGACGTCATCGACGCTGCCCGGCCAGAACTCGCCCGCCGTGCCGTTGTGGTTTGTCCGGCCGATCTGCAGCCCGCCCGTGGCACGCCAGGGCGTGATCAGCGTGCCCTGGTCGGCGTCGACGTTGTTGTCGTCGTCATAGACCCGCAGCCAAAGCCGCTTGGCCGCGGCGTCATACGTCCCGACCAGGAACACCCACGCGTTGAGCTGACTGGGCTTCACCGAGATCGCCGCCTCGGTGATCGTCCCGTCCCTCTCGGGCATTTCGAAAATCCACTTGCCCGGTGGCGGCGCCTGATTGCTGTCGACCTTGTGGCCGAGCCGGAACTTGGTGACGTTGTTGTTGGCCGCGCCGCCGTCCATGCTGACCGCGACCACCTTGCCCAGCGGTGGGTTCGGGCCGCGGTTGTCGAGCTTGACCCACGCCGTCACGGTGAAGTTCTTGTCGGTTTGCAGATCGACACCGGTGGTGGACACCGCGTCGCCCGTGCCGTCAAAGCGGATCGCGCTGCCGGCCCGCCCTGCGGTGTAGGCCGTGCTGGCGCTCAGGGTCCCGCCGCGCAGACCGACCGAGTCCGCCGCGGACGTGCCGCTCCCCTCGTTCAGCTTCCAGTTGTGCACAAGGGACAGGTCCCGCCCGGCCATCAGCTGGATCTCATCGGCGAACAGCGGTCGGCTGTAGACCGACACATCGTCGATCGCGCCGGCAAAGTTCATGATGTAGGTGTGCCTGTCCTGCCACCACGACTTCGCTCGACCGATCTGGAAGTCGCCGGTGGCGTTGACACCACCGCTGTGATCGCCGGTCGCGATCAGCACGCCGTTGACGTACAGCTCGATTTTGCCGCGTTGCTTGTGGTACACCCCGGCCACATGCGTCCACACGCCGGCCTGTGCCCGCTGCGCATCACCGACGATCGCGTAGTGGCCATCCGAAGCTCGCCCGAACGGGTCGGTGGTGGCCGCGAACATGCTCCACCTCCCGTCGGCTCCGACGGTGATCGCGAACCCGCTGTTGTTGACGGCGTCCTGCGACAGGATGGTGCAGTGGCAACCGGTCGCCGCATCGAGTTTCACCCAGGCGGCGGCCGTGAAGCTTTCCGTGGTGTCGACCGCTTTCGAGGCGTGGATGGCGTTGGAACCGGTGAACCGTGCCGCCTGATCGGCCGGGTTCGGGTCGATGCTCTGCCCCTGCGCCCAAGCGGGGGTTCCGGCCCACGTGCCGTGGCGGTTCCCCGGCGGAGAGTCGTTGGTGTTTTCGTCGAGCTTCCACGAACCGGCCGGCACGTCGGACTTGGCGACGATCGCCTTGATCTCCTGCGCCGCGAGCGCGCGATTGTACGTACGGACCTCGTCGATCTGGCCGTTCCAGAAGTCGCTCAGGTTGCCCAGCGCCTTGGCCCTGCCGATCGCCAGCGGGCCGGTCGCGTCCCACGCCGCCGGCGCCGTCACGGGAAGCACCGCTTCACCGCCGAGTTCACCGTTGACGTAGATCAGTAGCTTCCGGGTGACCCCGTCGTCGCTGTAGACCCCGGTCAGATGAGTCGGAGCGTTGAGCTGCGGAACGACATCGTTGGCCGCCGCCGCATACCACTGCGAGTTCCCGGGCAGGTCGGTGCCGGCCGTCATGAACATCCATTTCCCGGCGTGGTTCCACTGAAGGTAGAAGCCGCTGTTGGCCGTGCCGTCCCGGCTGACCGCGGTCATCGACCGGTAGGGCGTCGCCGTCGGGAAGGCTGTCGGATACACCCACGCCGAGACCGTGAAACTGCGATCCGTGTGCATCGCGCGGGCCGCGGTCACCTGGCCGTCGACGCCGTTGAACTTCACCGCCCCACCGAGATCGCCGTTGTCGACGAACTCGGCGCCGCCCGCCAGCACACCGTCGGCGCCACCCGTGACCGCGTTGCGGGCCGTGGTGTTGCGCTGGCCGGCGACCGTCTTCGGATCGTCGAACCTCCAGCGTCCGGTTTGGACATTGTCCCGGCTGACCATCGCCAGCACCTCGGCGTCGGAGATCGCCCGGTCGAACACCTTGACCTCATCGATCCCGCCGTGCCACGGATATCCCATCGTGCCTTGCCACTTGAGCCGCCCGACGATCAGCGATCCCGGGGCGTCCCAGGGCTTGAAGTTGGCCGCGAGCGTGTACTCGTCGACCTTCGCCCCGTTGACGTAGAGCCGAATCTTGTTGGCCAGGCGGTCGTACACACCGGTCAGATGGGTCCACTCGGCGACGGGCGCCAATGACGCGGGCGCCTTCACCCGCCACGAAGAAATCGGAGACTTCAGCTCATCGGACTCGGTCATCATGAATGACCAGCTCCGGACATCGTGCGCGTAGGACAGATACCAGCCGCTGTTGTTGGTGCCGTCCTGGCTCAGCACAGCCATGCTGCGATCGGACGGAAGCTCATCCGGGCGCACCCAAGCCGAAACCGAGAAACTGGCATCGGTGCGCAACGCGTGCGGCGCGGTGAAAATGCTGCTGTTGTCCGCCTTCCCGCTCAGATAGACCGACGTGCCGACCGCGCCATCGGTGTAGCTCGCGTCACCGCCCAGCGTGCCGTGCAGGTCGCCGACATAGGCGCTGTCGTTGGGCTTGCCCTCAAACGACCACTGTGATCGAGGTCCATCGCTGTCTCGCACCCGGAAGATGTGTGGCATGGCTTCGGATCTGTGCCCCGCCCGGTCAACACTCTGCACGTAGAGTGTCACCGGCCCATGGGTCCATGGGGTGATCGTCACCGTGGCGCTGCCGCCCAGTGCGTCCCCGTCGATATTGCGCTCCGGCTCGCCGGCCAACCAGTACACATAGTGATTGATGTCGCAGGTTCCGTTGGTGTTCTTCGCATCGCACAGCGCGCCCGGACCGAAGGTGAACGCGCCCGGTGCGCCTACAGCGCCGTGCCAGGCGTTGTCCATGGGATAGGCCGCACTCACCACCGACGGCCTTACGCCGATGCCCTTCAGGTCAATGATGAACGGAGCGAGACCGACCGCGCCGGACTCCTTGACCGTATCGTGAGTCTGCACGGTCCACTGGAACTCCTTGTCGTGATCGGCGTCCGTAAAGTTGACGACCAGATCGTGGTTGGCTCCGGAGCTCTGGGACCTGCCCACCGTCAGTTCGACCTCTTCGCCCGTGAGCTTGGTCCACCACTTCGGATAGACCATGTCGCTGTCCGGATCGGACAGTGTCGCGCTCAGCATGACGCTGCGGTCGGCGGAGAAGGACTTGCCGCCACACCAGCGGCACGGTGGCTTCAACGGCGGATCGGTGCGCAGGTTCGAGGGCCCGTTCGGCGGCCGGTTCCACACCACGGTCACCTTGGTCTGCACCGGGTCATACTTGCGCCACGCCCACGGGTCGCTCTCGTTGACCGCGCCGAGCATGAAGGTGGTCAGGCCGACGCCGTTGAGCGCGCCCCAGACGTTGAGCCCGATGCCCGGATTGCATGTGGTGGGTGCGGTGAAATTGGTCCACGGGCTGCTGGGCGGCTGGTTGTTCCAGGTGGTTTGCTGCACGATCGTGTGCGTGTGGTGAACCACCTTCAGCTGGTGGGCCTGCCCGCCGCAATCCGGGCTGTGCACCACGGCGGTGCGAAACGTCGCCTCCACGAGGTCCTTGTCGGCCAGGAAGGAGGTGTCGAACTGGAAGTATGCCCGCGCCTCCAGGACGCCGCCGCACTCGTGCTCGAAGTCCCAGCACTGGCCGACCTGCACCACGCCCTGTCCGGCGCCGCTGGTCCGCCAATACGACTGGTTCGGGAAGCCTTTGAGCACCGTCGCCCAATTGTTCCTCTCGAACGTCCTGAGCGTGGGGTCGACCGTGACCGGATAGACCGTGGCCGGATCGGCGAGGAATTCCTTATCCGGTACCAATGTCAGCACACGGTCATCGGCCGTGACCCCCACCGGCGCATAACGTGCGGGCCCGCTGGAGTCCCACATCACCGAGCGCGGCGCGGTGAAGACCGGCTTCCCCTCCGCGTCAACGGCTTGCAGCGCACCGGTTTCGTCGGCGGACAACCGCACGCCGCGCGCCCCGATGCGCAGGTCGATGCGCGCCAACGCCGGGTTCCGCGCGGCTTCAGGGGTCTTGACCACCAGCAGTTGCTGATATCCGTGTGTTTCGGCACGCATCACGAGATCGACCCCGGGAAGGACGTCGGGATAGGTCGCCGTGTTCTGCGACAACCGCGGCCTCGGCAGCTCTGCGGGCCAATACAGCGCCAGCTCGGCGCCTGCGGCGGCCAGCCGGATCAGCGGGGTCGCGGACCCACCACCGGACAGCGCCACATCATCGGCGACGGCCTTCGGCTGCACCGAACCGTCCGGTCGTGACATCAGCGTGTTGTCGATCGGCACCCACCCGTTGCCCCGCTTGACCCGGGTCGGCACCGCAGTGATCTCCGCGGAGTGTGTGCCGTCCAGATTGGCAAACACGGTGCGCGTTGCCGTGCCCTCACCGGTCACCTCGACCCGCGAGCCCTGCCGCCGTGCCGCGAGCACCGCCGTCGCCGCCTCCGGTGCCTCCCGCAGCACCGGCGGCCGAGGCGCCTGCTGGACAGGCGCTGCCGGCCTACCGTCCAATGTCACCACCGACGCAGCCATCGCGCATACGACGGCCAACGACACGATCGATCGCGTGGATGAGTCCCCAAATTTAGCCACAGAAGGAGTCTGGAAAAGACCACCTGTCAGTCGGCCATCACCGGCCTTCACTCACCCATCACAGACGTGAGAAGGCCGGGCCGGGCCGTCCGGTGTCCGGCGCGGTCCAGCAGGCGGCGGTCCGATCACCCACGCTGGTCAGGGCTTTTCGTGGCGAGTCCGGTGGTGCTGTCCGGACTTACGCCCGCGGACCGCGTCGTGTTGGCACGGTGAACACCTCGTACCGACATGACGAAGGGAGCAGGAGAGATGAACATGCGAAGCCGGCTGACCGGGCGCAAGAGGATTGTGGGTGTGGGAGCGGCGATGCTGGCAGCATTGCTCGCCGGTTCCGGTCGAGCAGACACACGCCATCGAGATCGGCTCCGGGGTTTGCACCGACGCCAACGGGACCTGCTCGAAGCCGATCACCGACGTGACCGTGCGCGACGTACGGTTCATCCACCCGCCCACGCCGGGCATGCGCAAGGGCGACTGCGTCCGCCTCGCCGGCAACACCGTGGAGACTCAGGTCAACCGGGCGACCATCATCGGCTCCTCGTTCATCAACTGTGCCCGTTCCGGGATCGCCGTGCAGCGCAACGTCAACTCGCTGGCGGTGCTGGGCAACCACTTCGGCGGGCAGATCGGCGACACGGCCTTCGACGGCGAGGCCACCGGCGGCGGATGGGACGACGGCCTGCGGCTGATAGGCAACTCGTTCGCCGACGGCCCCACCACGTTCAGCGCGACGCTGACCTCCTGCCGCCACGCGACCATCACCGGCAACACCTTCTCCGGGCGCGGCCTGTCCCTGTATCGCACGCAGGATGTCGTCGTGGCGGACAACACCTTTGACGTCACCGCCATCACCGCCGAGGGTGTCATCGCGACGGGCAATGTCGCCAGCGGCGTCAAAATCGACAACAACCTGATCCGGCGCCACGGCGTGCCGGGGGCGGCGATCAGGATCCTGCCGCACAGCGGTGGCATGCCGCAGCAGATGTCGGTCACCAACAACACCATCATCGCCGACGGGGACTCCAGCGGGATCATCGCCGAGGCCGTGCGCGACATCGGCATCCGCGACAACGACATCACGCTCGTGGACCCGGCGCCCAACGGTCACGGCATCCTCCTGCGGTCCACCACCATCGCCATGGACCGCGTGATGATTACCGGGAACTCCGTCACGGGCAACGGCTATTACGCCGCGGTCCGGATCGCGGCCAGCCCTCACCCGGTGCTCGGGGTGACTGTGGCGCTCAACGCCTCGGTCGGGGCGATCCGCTCACTGCACTGTGAGCAGTCGGTGCCGGGCAACTATCCGCAGCCGATCGTATCCGTTGGCAACCGGTGGAACACCGCACCCACGTGCGTCGCCACCCTCCAATCCGGACAGTGAACCCTCGCTGACGCCAGACTGGCCGCATCGCCGTCCGGCGACAGTGAAAAGAAGCTCCGCCGAGTGGTCTGCTGGGGCGAGCAGCACAACACCCATGTGCCCAGCGCGTCCTATGAGCCCTTCGCGCTCAGAACATACCGGCGCCGCGGCGGCCGACGCTTGGTCCCTACTCTGTTCCCATGGATACAGTGCCGGACCGGGCGCGCTTCCGTGCCGCGTTGGCCGGGTGCGTCGCGCTGCTGGGCGTGACCGCGATCCTGGTGGGCACGGTGGTCCCGGCCTGGGCCTACCCGCTCGTCAACACCGCCGTGGCCGTGGCGCTGGTGGCCATTGCGTTGAGCGCGGGCGCCACTGCGACGGCGGTCGGTCTCGTGCTCGGCCGGCGCACCGTGTTAGCGGCCGCGATCGGCCTGGTGTCGGTGGCCGCGGTCCTGGCCATCGGCTGGGCGTTGCCGCCCATCCGAGAGGTGTTCACCGCGAGTCCGGCGGCGAGCATCACGTCGGCCGACCTGCTGTGGGCGGTGCTCATCCGCGTCCCGCTCGGCACCGTCCTGCTCGAAGAGGTCGCGTTCCGAGGTGTGCTTCCGGCACTGCTCGGCGCCGACGGGCGGCGGTGGTCCTGGAAGCCGGTGCTGGGAGCTAGCGGCCTGTTTGGGTTGTTTCACATCTTCCCGGCCCTGCGCCAAGGCCAGTGCGACGAGCTGGCCGTGCACAGCCTGTTTTGCCCCGCCGGTCCGGTCCTCGGTCCGGCGGCGGTGATGATTATGGCTGTCGGGCTCGGCGTCCTGCTGTGCCTGGTGCGCCACATCGGCGGCGGACTGCTCGCCCCGTTTGTCGTCCACGCCGCCGCGAACTCCGCCGGATATCTTCTGGCCTGGCTGACACCCGCGTAGCCCGGTCCTACAGGCTCATGTCGGTGGTGGTTTGCGGACCGGCTTGCGGGGATAGGTCCTGGCGACAAACACCACGCCTGGGCGATATTTGCTGGTCCAGCGCGCGGCAACCGTCTGCAAACCGTCCAGTGCGACCTCTGTGAGGAACGTAGTGGCCCGGTCGCCGCGTAGAAGTGTCGCCGCGTTGCCGTCATGACTGATGACCACGGAGCCATCAGCATAGTGAACGAAGGTGAAACCGTCCGATGCAGGATCTATTGCCATTATGGGGATCATCTCCGGTTGAGGGCCGGCCTGTGTGTGGCGAAATGGCGCATAAGGGGTGAGCGGCCGGTTCATCGGTAATCAGTAGGTGGACTTACCGCCAAGTCTAACCGGATTGTGGACGCACGCCGTCCGGCGTCCGAGTACTTTCTTCAGCCCCACCGGCGACAGCGCTCATTGGTGGCCAGACGGGCGCCCACATCGCTCGATGCGAGCAAACCCGGCCGGCCACCCCTAAAACCTTGGTAGTGCCTGCCCTGCATAGCCAATCAACGTCGCCGCTGTCCGGCGCGCGATCGTGCCGAGAAGGCCGCCGCGCCGGTGGCGGAGACCGCCTGCGATGGTGGTGCTTCGGCCGGGCCCGCCGCACGAGCGCCCGAGACGGTGGCCGCGGGCTTCCTGCCGCGACCGGTCCGGCGTGGTGCACGGCCGCGCCGCTGTCCATCGCTGCCCACCGGATTGTCCGGGGAGGCTGCCGCGGACGGCTTGACGAACGAACGCTCCCCCGGGGCGATCTGGGCCAGCAGGGGGTCGCCGGCCCGCAGCCGGGTCGTGATCGGCTTGATCCCGGCTCGCCGGGCAAGCTCCCGGACCTCCGAGATCTGGTCCTCCGGGACGAGGGTCACGACCGTGCCATGCGCACCGGCCCGCGCGGTGCGACCCGAACGATGCAGGTATGCCTTGTGCTCCACCGGCGGATCGGCGTGAATGACCAGCGAGATCCCGTCGACGTGGATGCCGCGCGCCGCGATGTCCGTCGCCACCAGCGCACTGGCCGTGCCGCTCGTGAACGCGTCCAGATTGCGGGTGCGCGCGTTTTGCGCGAGGTTGCCGTGCAGCTCAACCGCTGGCACACCTGCCGCGACAAGACGTCGGGTCAGGGACCTGGCACCGTGCTTGGTCCGGGTGAAGACCAGCGCTCGGCCCGGGGCGGCGGCGAGATCGACGAGCACCGGCAACCGGTCGGCGTGGCTGACGTGCAGCATGTGGTGGGTCATCGAGGTCACCGGCGAAAGCGGCGAGTCGACGCTGTGTGTCACCGGATCCACCAGGAAGCGTCGGACCAGGACATCAACGGCCGCGTCGAGGGTCGCCGAGAACAGCATCCGCTGCCCGGATCGCGGCGTCAGCTCCAAAATCCGCTTCACCACGGGCAGGAAGCCCAGATCGGCCATGTGATCGGCCTCATCGAGCACCGTGATCTCCACGGCGTCAAGCCTGGCCCGGCCGGTGGAAATGTGGTCCTCAAGCCGTCCCGGGCAGGCGACGAGGACATCGACGCCCGCGCGAAGGCCCGATGCCTGCGGCCCGGCGCTCACCCCGCCGAATATGGTCAAAGTGCGCAACTTGAGCACCTTGGCGAGCGGGGCCATGCAAGCCTCGATCTGGGTGGCGAGCTCGCGAGTCGGCACGAGAATCAGGGCCCTCGGCCGACCGGGCAGGCGTGGGGACGAGCCGGCGTTGGCGGCAAGCCGGGCCAGGATCGGCAACACGAAAGCGTAAGTCTTGCCGGAGCCGGTGCGGCCGCGGCCCAGGACGTCCCGCCCGGCGAGCGCGTCAGGCAGCGTCGCGGTCTGGATCGGGAAGGGAGCGGTGATGCCGATCTCGGCTAGCGCCCGGGTGAGGGGCTGGGGGAGGCCCAGGTCGGCAAAGGTGGCCGCCGAAGCAATGGACGAAGCATTGGATGTGGTACGGGGGCGGCGTGCCGCCATGGAAACTCCGAACGTGGAAGGGCTGTCCTGCCCGGCGCGACGGGATGGTCGCGGCGCATGGTGGTCGATGTCAGGACATCAAGATCAAAACCGGCTCGAGGCAGAACGGTGCGAGCCGTGTCGTCAGCCTACCCGAAGCAGCGCAATCGCGCTTGGCATGCCGCTTGGCGCCGATGGGGACAGACTACGCAAACGTGAGTGGGCGTGCTATGCTCGGCATGTTGCGGTTTTGGTTTTGCATGACATCCGGCGCCCGAAGGTCACAGCGACCCCGGGCGCTATTGGTTTTGCCGGTCATTTCGATCGAAGGGCCAACGCGGCGATGGCTCGCAAACAGCGAGCCGGTTACAGCCTTTTAAGGAGAAATGACATGGCTGTCGGCACAGTGAAGTGGTTCAACGCGGACAAGGGTTTCGGCTTCATCACCCCCGATGACGGCGGATCCGACCTGTTCGCCCACTTCTCGGCGATCAGCGCGAGCGGTTTCCGTTCGCTTGAGGAAAACCAGCGGGTCGAGTTCGACGTGACCCAGGGTCAGAAGGGGCCGCAGGCGGCCAACATCCGCCCGATCTGAACAGCCCGATCTGAAAAGGTTGTGCGGGCGATGCTTTGCGCCTCGCCCGCACGTCCACGTGCCTTGCCTCTGCGGCAGGCGTAGACGCCTTGCCGGTGGCTCGCAGTGTGCATACACGCGACGCCGCCGGCACGTTTCTTTTTGAGCTCGCTTAACTTTCGTCCACGGTCAGGACCACCCGGATGCCAGCAGGGGTCTCCTCCACGACGAAACCGGTAGCACTCGCCCCAAGGTCGGGGATCATGGCGTCGTACAACTCGGTGTTAGTGATCTCAATTACGCCGCCGGCACGACGGATCAAGGCGATGAGCACCGCACGAAGGTCGGCGTCGCTTGGCGACCGGGCCATTTGCACCACTCCCTCGACCGAACCTGGCTTGATCTGCAGGCTTCAACGCCGAATCGGCTGAGATGATCGAGACCTGAGCCGCGTCATCTCTGGGCGCGCTCTACTCCGTGCTTTGCTGCCGGGACTTCTTGGCCTTCTTGTCGGCGCGCTTCTCCTTCAAGGTCTTGGCCGCGTCCTTTTTGGAGTGCTGCTTCTGTGGCGACTTATTGGCCACGACATTTCCCTTCGGCAGGGAAGCCCTGGTCGCAGCCGGCCGGCTGCCAGGGCGCCTGATTCCTCAGCCTACACCGCGATCGGCGGGATGGACCTCAACCTGAACACCTGAGCCTGTCCGTATTGCGCGTCGCAGGACACTCCATTGAGGAGATACGTCGCGAGCAGCTGCATGCCGATCTCGGGCAGAAAACCACGGCCGGGATCGCCGACGAACACTTCGGCGCCTGACTGCCGCTGGCGCCTGATGAATCGCACCACGCCGTCGGCAACGCCCTCGCCATAAAACATATCTCCGGCGAGTACCACATCAGCCTGCAAACCCAAGCTGTCGACAATGTTTGCCGACCTGAGGTTGACCGTCACCTCATTGGCGGCCGCGTTCAGGCGGATGGCGCTCAGGGCCATGGGATCGATGTCATTGGCGGTCACCGACTTGGCACCGGCGATCGCCGCCGCGATCGCCACGATCCCGGAGCCGGAACCCAGATCCAGCACCCGTTTGCCGCGAACGACAGCCTTGTTGTCAAGCACATAGCGAGCCAGTGCCTGCCCGCCGGTCCACGCCGAAGCCCAATAGGGTGGCGCCACCGCCGCCTTGAGCTGCGCGCCGAGCCGTGCCCACAGCACGTCGGGATCATCGGCGAGGTGCAGCCGGATCTCAGGCACGAGCGGTGCGCTGCGCAACCAGATGCCGTCCATCGCCGCCGGTCCCGCGGAAGCGAGCTGTGCGACAAGGTTTGCCGGGCGGTGTGCGGTATCACGACTCGCATTCAGCATGATGGTGGACTCGAGCCTTTCGGGACGGGGAGCCTGCGGGTGGGGGACTCGTCATCGGGCTGGCGTTGACGGCCGGCGCATCAGCGCGTCAAACAGTTGGTGGTAGTGGCTGGCGATGGTCGGCCAGCTCACGAGGGCGGTGAAGTCCGCGTTGTGTGCCGACATCGCGTCGGCTACGCCGGGTTCGACGAGAATTTTGGTCAGCGCGGCGGCGATGGACGCCGGATCCTTCTGGGGCACAACGATCCCTCCCCGCGCATCACCCAACAGCTCGACCGCGTGCGGGAACGCCGTGGACACCACCGGCTTCCGCGCGGCCATCGCGTGGGTCAGGACACCGGAGGTGACCTGGTCGTCGGATTCGTAAGGGAGCAGCACGACATCGGCTTCGCCCAGGAGCCCTCGCAGTCGTTGCGGGCTGATGAACCCGGGCTCGAACTCCACCATATGCGCCACGCCCTGAGCCTTTGCACGCTGCTCCAGGAAGTCGCGATAGCGTTGGCCTTCCTCGGGTGACATGTGCGGATGCACCTGTCCGGCCACGACATACCTTGGCCGCGGACGCAACAGGCTCATCGCCGACAGCGCGTCGATACCCCATTCGATGCCCTTGCCCGGGCCCAGCATGCCCCAGGTGAGCACCATTGGCTTTCGTCCCTGTGTGGCCAGGCGTGGACCGTCGGCGGCGGCAGGCGCGCCGTGCGGGATGAGCATGAGCCTGCGCGCCTCGGCTCGGTAATCGTCCAGCAGCCGGAGGCGGCCCACCCGCGACATGGTCACGACGGCGTCGGCGGATTGGATAAGCATTTCCAACGTGAAACGCTGATGTGCGGTCGGGTCGGAAGGCACGGTGTGCACGACAAGCACGACCGGAACCTGCACCCACTCCAAGACGTCGAGGACCTGGTTGCTTTCCGTTGCGTCGAAGCCCCCGTGCTCATACTGGATGATCGCCAGGTCGAACCTGTTCAACGCCCGGGCTGCCGAACGGCTGTCAGGCACGATGTCGCAGGCCGGTTCTCCGCCGGTGCGCGGACCGTCGCCCGGGGCCTGAACCGGTCCGATCTGGACGACATCAACGGATATATCGCGTGTGCCGTCGGCCAGCGCGGCTGCCAGGGATGCCGTGAAGACGGAAACGCCGTGCGACGTCGGTGGATATGTGTCCAATACGCCCACGGAGGACGCCTTGGCCGGTGCCGCCGTCGACCGCCTGGTGAACAGGCTCGCAAGCCTGCGGTCGGGAACGGCCGGCCCCGCCCACGCCATCGGACCGGAAACCGCCGGTTTTCGAGGTTGGGTGCCCCTGCCCTGGCTCATGTGCGCCTCCTGGTATGTCGTTGGTGCCGGGCCATCTGTCTTGCCGGCCTGGGATAGCCCACACGGGCCGTGGCATCTGGCCACGGATCGCGTCGATCAACAGAATCAGACCAAGCTGCTTAGCGGGCGGGATGCTCAACCGTGGCCACGAGCGGCCGTCGAGCATGCCTAATGTGAGCCGGTCAGCTCCAGGTGCAGGCGCGGCGCTGACTTGGCGAAGCCGGAGCGGTGCGCATGACGCTAGGACAGGTTGCGACCGGAGTTGACATGACATCCCAGCTAAGCCGGCCTGGCAGCATCACAAATGGGATGTCGTCGTCTCCGGTGACAACCCCCAGCCTACTCCTTCCGATGGACCGGACCAGCACGGCGTTCGTCCGCGCGGCAGCGAGCGGGAAGCGCCTATGCCTCGAAGACCTGGTCCTATTGGCCACTATGGACAGTGATCCGGGTCGGCGCCCCACTCGCGTGGCGCACAGGCGCGGGCAGCGCCCGCACGTCACCCTCGACGCTCAGCACGCCGACACCACGTCATGCGGATCGAGGATGGACGATGCGCAGGCGCCCGGCACGGGCTCTGGCGACGGGGAGCATTTGGATTTTGGCGCGGACCTGGCCGGCGTCCGGATGGTCGAGTTCGTTGAGGATGTCGACGGCGTGTTGCCAGGCGGCGCGGGCCAGATCCGGGTCGCCGGCCGATTGATGGGTGTCACCGAGGTGAGTGAGCGCTTCGGCTTGCTGGATCCGATCGCCGTAGTCTCGCGCGAGGTTGAGGGCGTGTTCGTAGCAATCGATGGCCTGATCATGCTCGCCTAGGTGGTGGGTGTAGCCGAGGCTGTCCCAGGCAAACACCTGGCCATGACGGTCGTCGACTTCTTCGAGCTGCGTAAGTGCCTGTCGGCATTGGATCAGCGCCGCGGCGTAGTGACCGAGCCTCGCGTGGAACCACCCCACCATGTTGCGAGCTCTGCCCTGATTGGATTTGCTTTCGACGGTCATGAACAGGTTGAGGGCAAGCTTGGCGTGGTCGAGCGCCTCCACATAGCGGTCCTGCCGCTCAAGCAGATTGGCGACGTTGAGGTGGACGTGTGCCTGGCCGGCGGTGTCGCCGATCTGCTCGGCAAGATCTAGCGCGTGCCCATATTGCTCGTGGGCCTCATCAAGGCGGCCGAGCAGGATGTAGGCGCGGGAAAGGTGGCGGTGGGCACGTGCCCGTCCATGGCGGTCATCGAGCCGTTGCGTCGCGGCCAGTGCGGCGGTGTGGATGGCGGCCTGGTCTTGCCAAAGCCCTTTTCGTTGCAGGAAATCAGTCAGCGACCAGGCCAGCGGTTCGGCATATGCGTCCAGCCCGCTGTCGATGGCCAGCTCCAGGATCGCGAGCACCACCCGATGCTCTGCGCTCAGCCAGGTTGACGCCTGATGGTAGTCGGCGAGATCCTCGTGGAGAACGCCGTCGTGCGGTAGGGGGACAGCGACTGGCTCGCGGTGCGGGTTCAGCAGCTTAGCGGCGGCAAATGCGGTGTGCAGATAGTGGCCGAGAAGCCGATGTGTGGCGTTGGTGCGCTCGGGGTCGGTGTCGCAGGCCTGGGTCAGCTCGATGGCGTAGGTCCGTAGCAGGTCGTGGAAGGCGTATCGGGTCGGCACGTGCTCCAGGAGCAGGTGGCCCCGGGCCAGTTCGGCCAGCAGCGACCTGGCCCGCTCGGTGGGCAGGCCCGCGAGACTTGCCGCGGCGGCAGCCGTGAAGTCGGGGCCGGGGTGCAGCCCGAGCAGTCGAAACAGCCGAGCCGCGGCGGGGTCCAGCACCTGAATGGACCAGGAGAAAACCGCGCGCACGTCGACGGCTATATCCTCATTGGACCATGTATCCAGGCCCGTGCCGGTGGTGCCCAGCTCGTCGGCCAAAGCGGAGAGCGGGAAGCCGGGCCGTGCGGCCGCCCGGGCGGCAACGATCGCCAAGGCCAGCGGTAGCCGGGCGCATCGCCGGATGATCTCGCCGACGGCTTGCGGCTCTGCGGCGGCGCGGTGCCGGTCGAGGCGCCGGGTCAACATTTCGCGAGCGTCCACTGTGGACGGCAGGTCGAGCGTGATCGGGTAAGCGCTTTCGACGGCGACGAGACCGACCATCTCATTGCGGCTGGTCACCACCACCATGCATCCCGCCGAGCCCGGCAGCAATGGACGCACCTGGTCCGCGTGGCGGGCGTTGTCCAGAACGATCAGCATGCGGCGGTCGGCGAGCAGACTGCGATACAGACCGGCCTGTGCCTCGGGCGTGGCCGGGATGCGTTGCGGGGCAACGCCAAGCGCGTCGAGGAAGGTGTGCATCGCCACGATCGGGTCCAGCATCGTCGCGCCGGGGTCGAAACCGCGCAGGTTTAGGTAAAGCTGCCCGTCGGGGAAGCGGTCGGCGATGCGCCGGGCCCAATGCACAGCCAACGCGGTCTTTCCCACACCCGCCATCCCGGACACCACAGTGAGCCCGACGGCTGTGCCCGCGAGGGCACCCGCGGCGGCCAGATCGAGCTCAGCCAACTGCGCGCCCCGGCCGGCAAAGCCGGCTGTGCCCAGCGGAAGCTGTGCCGGTATCACACCATGTGGATGCTCGCCCTCCGGAGGGCCCGGCTTGCGCCGTCCGTGTGGGCGCTTGGCGCCGTCGCCCCTGAGGATGGATTGGTGGATCACCTGCAGCTCGCCGCCCGGGTCGGCGCCCAACTCGTCGGCCAGACGCTGCCGGAGCAGCGCATAGCGGTCGAGTGCCTCGGCGCCGCGGCCGACGGCGCTAAGGGCCTGCATCAGCGCGCCGACCAGCGCCTCCACTAGCGGATAGTCCCCGGCCAGGGTGCTCAGCGGGCCGATCGCGGCTTGCGACCGGCCCAGCCGCAGCTGTGCCCCAGCCCACTGGGTGGCGGCTTCGATGCGCTGCAAGTGCCAGGCCTCGCGCACCCGGTCGGCCCACTGACCCGTCAGATTGCCCAGGGGCGTGCCCTGCCACAAGCCGAGAGCCTGGCCGGTCAGGTCGGCCTGGTCGGCGTCGGCCAAGCCGGGGTGGCGTGCCCGATCGACCAACGCCCGAAACCGGTGCGCGTCAATCTGATCGACGCCCACCTCGAGCTGGTATCCACCGGAGCGCCGGACCAGCGACGCCGGCTCACCGCCGGCCGCGTCGAGCATCTGACGGATTCGGGAGACGTACACGTAAAGCGTGCGCCGCGCCCCTTCGGGCGGTGTCGCGCCCCAGACCCGATCGACCAACGTCTCCAGCAGCACCGGGCGGCCGGCATCCACGGCGAGCGCGGCCAGCACGCTGCGCTGTTGCGGAGGCCCGGCATCGACAAGCCCACCGGCGTTGCGCACCTCTACCGGCCCAAGCAGAAGAAACTCCACCACCTTCGCCCCCGTGAACGGCAGCGGCCTGCCACAACCGCGATGACCTGCGGCGTTAAGAAATCCCCACGATTTTACCTAACTCCTCCGTTGACGCTAGTCCACAGTAGACCGACCCCCGGTCGGCATAAGTGGAAGGGAAGCAAGGAATGATCGAAGTTCCTTCACCTCGGGTCCATCGCGACTCTGGTGCACTGTCACGCCGCCGGTTGCTCAGGGCGGGCGCGGGTGCCGGCGCATTGGCGCTGGGCGGCGCCGCTCTGCTCACCGGCACACCGGCCCAAGCTCACGGCACATTGATATCAGCCTCAGAGATCGCGAATTCGCCCACCTATCGGATAAACCTCAACACCGGCCAGACGACAACGACGCCGACGACCTTCGATTACCAACCGAATTTCTATGCCAAGCTCGAGGAATGGTTGCAGGACTATTTCCTCCACACACCATGGAGCTTCCAGGCGCCGGTTTATGTCTTTCTGACCGGCACCCACAATGACGGAGAGACTACGGGTATGCACCCATTGGGCCGCGCGGCCGACATCGGCGGGATCCAGATGTACAACGCCGTCTACGGGACCCGGTTCGAGCCGCTCAACGGCCGGTGGCACATGTGGCGCAACGATCCCGTTCACATGGACGAGATCCGCCGGTGGTATTGGGGTGGCATCTGCCTGCTGCACAAGTACTTCAATTACGTGCTGCACTACAAGTACAACTCTATTCACGAGACGCACATCCATGTGGACAACCAGGCATCCGACGGCACGTATTCGACCTTCAGCACCGGCACCCGTAGCCAGGTGCTGACCGTCCAGGCAGCATGCAACTACATCTATGGCATGGGCACCACGATCGACGGCGTCTGGCGCGCGCAAACGGATAGTCACGCCAGCACGGTCCTGTACTACAGCGGCTGGGGCGGATCGATTACCAGCTCACAGAGCCACTGGCACCGCTTCCTGTGGACCGCGTTTCGGGCCGGCTACGGCCTGAATCCCTAACGGCATCGGCGGGGCCCCGGTCGAACTCTCGCCCGGCCGGGGCGCCACCCGGCCGGGCTACCGCAGCCACCGCAGCGCGGCGTCGGCGGTGTCCTCGGGGCTGCTGTTGAAGGCGATGGCCGCGCCCGGAGCATGCTGGCGGACGAGGTTGACCACCTTCTCGAAGAACTCGAGCAACGGCTCGTGCTTGCGGATCCCGCCCCCGATCACCACACAGGCGTAGTCCTTTCCGGTCAGCGCCTCGACGATCGCCGCTCCGGCCCCCTCGTCGGGTGCCACCAAGCACATATCCGCCTCGATGCCATGATCGGCGAAACGGGCCTGACCGCGTGCTATCGCCGCCGCGACCGGCTCGGGATCCCAGCCCGGGATCCTGACGGGATCGAGACCGATCACCAGCACTCGCCCCAATGCCATGCTTCCTCCAGCTTCCTGTGGAAAGGTCTGGCCACAGACGATACGCCGGGGCAAAGAGCCACGCGCGTGCGTAAGCCGGGTCAGGTCACGGGCCGGCGGGCCGCGTCCACGAAGGCGGCGAAGATGTTCTGCTGGAAGGGATCGCGGTCGGCCGTGTCCTCCGGGTGCCACTGGACCGCCGCGAACCAACCGGGAGCGTCCGGCAGATCCAGCGCCTCGATCGTGCCGTCCGCCGCGTGCGCGGTGGGTCGCAAGCCGGCCCCGACCCGCGCCACGCGCTGGTGGTGGTAGCAGGAGACCTCGACCTTCTCGCCGCTGACAAGCGTGATGGGGTGGACCAGGTGGCGGTGCTCGGACTGCGGGCCGCCCATGTCCTGCTCCAGGGTCCCGCCAAGGGCCACATTGACCACTTGGAGCCCACGGCAGATGGCAAGCAGCGGCAGCCCGGCGGCAAGCGACTGGCGGGCCACCTCCAGGTCGAAGCCGTCCTGCTCGCCGTCGACGTCGTAGAGCAGCTCGCCGCCGTCGAGAAACGGGGTCGGATCGGCCAGCTCGCTGACATGCACCCAGCTCACCGGCCGCTCCAGCTCTCGCTCGCCGGCGATGACCCGCAGGCCGAGGCGCGGATCGGCGGCGAGTTGGCGCAGCGTCACGGGCACCCGGCAACGGTACTCGACATTATGTAGAGAAGTCAGGGCCGAGCTGTGCAAACTGGCACTGCCGCTTGCGCCGGCCGCCGGTCGATGCTTCTCGCGTGAGCACACGCCTGCGTACCGAGATTCCCGGCCCCGCCTCGCGGGCGCTGCAGGCCCGGCGTTCGGCCGCCGTGGCCGCCGGGGTGTCCTCCACGCTTCCCGTCTTCGCCGCGCACGGCGGGGATGGGCTGGTGGTGGACGTGGACGGCAACGAGCTGATCGACCTCGGCTCCGGCATCGCCGTGACCGGCGTCGGCAATCCCGCCCCGGCCGTGGCCGAGGCGGTGCGCGCGCAGGCCGGGCTGTTCACCCACATGTGCTTCATGGTCACACCGTACGAGGGCTACGTGGCGGTCTGCGAGGAGCTCAACCGGCTGACCCCGGGCGACCACGAGAAGCGCTCGGCGCTGTTCAGCTCCGGCGCCGAGGCGGTCGAAAACGCTGTCAAGATTGCGCGGTACGCCACCGGGCGCCCCGCAGTCGTTGTGCTCGACCACGCCTACCATGGCCGGACCAACCTCACCATGGCGCTCACCGCCAAGAACATGCCGTACAAACACCGCTTCGGCCCGTTCGCCGGTGAGGTGTACCGGGTCCCCGGCTCGTACCCGTTGCGTGACCCGGCCGGGTTCACCGGCGAGGCGGCGGCGGCCCGCGCGACCACCCGGATCGACAAGCAGGTTGGCGCGGAAAACGTTGCGGCCGTTGTGGTCGAGCCGATCCAGGGCGAGGGCGGGTTCATCGTGCCCGCCCCAGGATTCCTGCCGGGCCTCGCCGCGCCGCTGGTGATCCCGGACGCGCTGCTGGACGAGGGCCTGTCCGTGCTCGAAAAGTCCATTGTGGACAACTGATGGCTTCTCCCTATTGGGTGGCCGGGCAACCCGCGTCGAGCCCGGACGTCGTCGAAGTGCGCAGCCCGTGGGACGGTGGCCTGGCCGGCACCACCAGCAACGCGAGCGCGGGCGATGTGCGGCGGGCGGTGGCCGGTGCCGAGGCCGCCCGCAGCGCGATGGCGGTGCTGCCCGCGTATGCCCGGGCCGCCGCGCTCGACCACGTCTCGCGGCGGCTCGCCGAGCGCGCCGCCGAGGTCGCCGCACTGATCACCGCCGAGTCGGGCAAACCCATCAAGTGGGCACGCGCCGAGGTGGTGCGGGGCGTGTCCACCTTTCGTTGGGCCGCAGAGGAAGCCCGGCGCTTCTCGGGTCAGTTGCAACGGCTGGACACCGACGCCGCGTCGGCCGGGCGCCTGGCCCTGATCCGGCGCGTGTCGCGTAGGCCGGTGCTCGGCATCACGCCGTTCAACTTCCCGCTGAACCTGGTGGCGCACAAGGTCGCGCCCGCCATCGCCGCGGGCTGCCCGATCGTGGTCAAACCGGCGCCGGCGACCCCACTCACCGCGCTGCTCCTGGGCGAGTTGCTCGCCGAGACCGACCTGCCGTCCGGCGCCTGGTCCGTGCTGCCGCTGCCCAACGATGCCGCCGCCGCGCTCGTCGAGGACCCACTGCTGCCGGTCGTGTCCTTCACCGGATCGGGCCCGGTCGGCTGGGCGATCCGCGACCGGGTGCCCCGCAAGCACGTGACCCTGGAACTGGGCGGCAACGCCGCCGCCGTGGTCTGTCCGGATTGGACAGACGTCGACGTGGCGGCGGCGCGGATCGCCACCTTCGCGATGTACCAGGGCGGCCAGTCCTGCATCTCGGTCCAGCGCGTCTACGCCCACCGCGACGTCTACCGCAGCTGGTCGACCGAGTCGTCGCCCACGTGCGGACATTGGGCACCGGCGACCCGGCCGATCCGGCCACCGACGTCGGTCCGCTGATCAACGACGCCGCCGCCCGCCGGGTGCAATCCTGGGTGGACGACGCGGTCAACGCCGGCGCCACCCTGCTGACCGGCGGCGGCCGCGATCGCAGCACCGTTGCCCCCACGGTGCTTGCCGACACCCCCGAAACCTGCGCGGTCAAGGCCGAGGAGGTCTTCGGCCCCGTGCTCACCATCAGCGAGGTCGGTTCGATCGACGAGGCGCTCCGGCGGGTCAACGCCTCCCGCTATGGCCTGCAGGCAGGAGTGTTCACCCGCGACATCTCGCTCGCCTTTCGCTGCGCCGCCGAACTGGACGTGGGCGGCGTCGTCATCGGTGACGTGCCAAGCTACCGCGCCGAGCAGATGCCGTACGGCGGCACGAAAGAGTCCGGCACCGGGCGAGAGGATGTCGCCGCCGCGATGGAAGACCTCACCGAGCCGCGCCTGCTTGTGCTCACCGGCCTTCCCGGCTGAGCCCGTTTGCGTGCCTAGGTTCTGCTCGCGGGCACTGGCATTGGCGCAGCCAGGCGGCGGCCTGCGGCACCAGGACGCCGCCGGCCGGGCCGCACGCGCTTCTTGGGCGCTGGACGCGCGGGATCCGGCGTCTACTTGTAGAGCGGCAGCCGGTAGAGCTCGTCCGTCGACATCCGGCCGCGCAGCCGCTCCTCGACCAGGATGCCCACGACCTCCTGCAGGCCGCGTGCCGCGTCGTATTCCGAAGGCTCGTCCTCGTCGATGCCCACCATCGACGTGTGGCGCAGCAGCAGATCTCGTACGGAGTTCAGCCGATCGTCCACTTCAGACTCCCACCAGGTCGTAGGCCCTGCTGGGCATCCGGTCCAGGAAGTTGCCCAGGTTGCCGCTGAATCCGGCGGCGATGCCCTTCATCACGGAGATGAACCGCTTCGCGTTGGCGACCGTGTCAGCGATGTGTTTGACGAGCTTGATGATGCGCTTGACGAAAGCGGGGACGCTGAAGACGGCGGTGTAGCCCCGGGTGGCGTAGGCAATCACCGCGTCCACCAGGGTCTTCAGCAGGTCCTTGATGACCTCGGCCGAGGCGTAGATGAACTGGGCCATGGCATCGTAGGTGCTGCCGAGCGAGTCAAAATCGCCCTTGAGGGACTTGAGGCCGGAGGCCACGTTGCGGAAGTAGTCGTAGGCGTCCTCGCTCGCCCGGCCCTCCCAGCCGGCGTCCATGGAGTTGTTGCCCGCCTCCATGTTCTCGCCGATGGCCTCGACCCATTCGCCGAGCGCCCGCCAGGTGCCCGCGCACTTGGCCCAGGCCTCCCAGTCGCCGGTGAACTCCTTCGTGAGTTCGTCGAGCAGATCGCGGCCGGTGAGGCCCTGGATGGTGCCGAAGATCCAGCTGGCGATGCTGCTGAGCTCCAGCACATCGGCCGCGTTGCCGACGAAGCCCTGCTTCATCGGGTCGTTCTCGACGACATCGTGGTAGCCCGGCGTGCCCTTGAACATCTCCGCGGTGTCCTTGACGTCCGCGTAGTTCTTGGCGGTCTTGGCGCCGTCCGGCCGGGTCGTGGTGCCGCTGCCGCCGAGGAACATGAGCCGCTTGGCCTTCGCGTCGAGGTTCTGCTTGGCCTTCTCGTCCGCGTCCTCGTAGAATTTGGCCGCCTTTTCCAGCTCCTGTCCCGAGTTGCGGACCAGCACACCGATCTGGAGCACGCTGTCCTTGACCGCGTCTCGGGTCGAATCGTGGATGTCGAGCATCTTGGCGAACAGGCCCTCCGCGGCGACCGCCTCCATTTCCGAGCCGGCCCACTCGTCCACATAGGACCGCGCCTTCTCCGCCGACAATCCATTGCGGACCAGCATCTTGCCGTAGTCGCGCAGCTCGTCGGGCTCGACATTCACCGCCACGGCGATTCCTCCCCCTCATCGTCGATCAGACCGCGCATGTAGGCGTTGCTCTCCGCCATGCGCGCGGCGCGCTCCTCGTCGGACAGCCCGTTCCACCAGTCCAGGTTGTCCTGCGCCTGCTTGGCGAGCAGGTCGCCGTAGACCCGGGACTCGGCCGCCTGGCGCAGCGTCACGGCGCCGCAGAGCAGATCCTTGGCCAGGTCGCGGGCGACCGGATCGGGGTCGCCGTTTGCCTGCTCCCGCAGCGAGCGGCGCATGTGCCGCTCGAGCTGTGGGTCGTCCAAATGGGAAAAGAAACGCACCTGCGACATAGGGGCGAATCTAATTTTCGCCGCCGGCGTACGCATCTCGCGCTGAGTTGAAATGGGGATCATACCTGCGCGGTAGACAACTACCTTGACGAGGGGGCATCGCGCTATATGCGGACCGTCGACGTCCCGTATGGCCCCGCCCCGAAACGGGCGGGGCCATTTCCCAGGCGGTTACAGGGTCAGCGTCCAGGAGTCGATGCGTCCGGTGTCGGACGCCGCCGCGTCCTGCACCTGCAACTTCCAGGTGCCGTCGCGCGCTTCCGAGGACACGTTCACCGTGTAGGTCTTGTGGATGTCGTCTTGCCCGCTGCCGGTCCGGTTGTGCAGCACATAGGTGCTACCGTCCGGCGCCACCAGCGTCACAACGAGTTCACTGACCGTGCTGTGGAGGATGTGGACCTCCACCGTCGCCTGCGCGGAGGCCATGCCTGCGCAGCCGGAGATCGCGATGGCGGAATCCACTGTGGACGCATCCGGAATCGCCACGTCGCTACCGTTCACGCCGTAGCATCCCGGTATCGGCGCCGGGCTTACTGTCCACGAATACAGGGCACGCCCCGTCCTGGTCAGCGATGAACTGTCGGTCGCCGTCACGGTCACGGTGTATGTCCCGGCGGCCGTTGGGGTGCCCGAAATGGTACCCGTCGAAGGGTCGATCGACAGGCCCGCAGGCAACCCAAAGGCCGACCACGAGTAGGGTGCGGTCCCACCCGAAGCGGTGTGGCTCACCGGCGAAACCGCCGTGCCGGCCACGCCGTTCTGGGTGCCGGGGTAACTGACGGCCAGGCCTCCGCTGACCTGGCATCCGCCCAGCGAGGCCGCCGCATCGCAGATGTTGTTGGCGAAGTAGCGAACCTCCGTGTAGACGCCGGGCTTCTGGGGCCGGGCACAGCCCACGCCCCAGCTGGTGATCCCGACCTGGACCCACTCGTTGTTGGCGTCCCGCTTGACCATCGGGCCGCCGGAGTCGCCTTGGCACGTGTCCACCCCGCCGCTGCTCCAGTTGCCGGCGCAGATCTCCTGGTCGAAGACCAGGCCGGCGTAGCCGCCGGTGCCGGCGCTGGCGCATTGCGTATCGCTGATGAACGGCACGTCAGCCTTGAGCAGATACTGATGCTGCGGCCCGCCCTCATAGGTCGCGCCCCAGCCGGCGACGGTGAAAGTCCCGTTGTGCAGCGAGGTATCGGTGGCGAGTTTGAGCAGCGGGCTGTTGATCGGCTGGGAGATACGGATCAGCGCCCAGTCCTTGCCGTGGCCGTAATAGCCGTCCGCCACATGGATGTAGTCGGAGGTGCGGGTGGTGCGGTTGGGGTCCTCCAGGTCGGCGGCGCCCCAGGTCACCGTGACCGACGTGTTGGGGCCGGTCCCCAGGTCGGCCACGCAGTGCGCGGCGGTCAGGATGAGCGTCTGGGTGTACATCGCGCCCCCACAGCCCATGGACAGGCGCACCATCCATGGGAACTCGCCCTGTTGCGCCAGTGTGCCGCCGACAACCTGGGGCCCGATCTGACCGCCGGGCTCGGCGTGGGCCGGCGTGGCGGCGATGCCGCCCAGCACCAGGCCGGTGAGAGCGGCGACCCCGATCCGGGATGCCGCTCGTAGTGCTTGTCTCACGTATTCCCTCCCCGCGGCGCACGAAGGCGCCGTCCTGATAGTGAAAGACTCAGATGCGTCGCCGATTAGCCCGTCACGGTGCTCGCGCACCGACATGGCCGATCAGCCATCGCTCATGCCTGCGGAACCAGCTGATGGCAACCGACATGGGCCATCACCCGCATCCCACCTTGCCTTTCCTGCCCGGAGGTCCCATCGCTCCTCCTCAGGGCATGCGATGACGACGAGTGTCGCTGCGTTTGCGGCGCGACCTTCATCGCGTCCACAATGGACCAAGACCATCAGAAATCGCAACAGTCAACGCATCTGTCAACTGACCGGTACGAATGTCCCTGAATACGGCTTGAGCCCCCCGAGCTGGTGCGCCACAAGCGCGGGGAGGAGTTTGGTGTAGTGGGTAACGTTTTGACCACAACCCACCCCACCTCGGTGCGGCAGCTGGGAGTAGGCGCCCGATCGCGTTTCGCGACAACACGTCTGAGGCGCGGGCTTGCCCGCCGATTATCTTCGGACACGCCGGCCCAGGCCGCCGCAAGCGGTGTTGACCTGTGCGTTGCTGGCTCATGGCAACGGGATCCCGCGGGAGACCTGCCGCCGGCCCATCAGGCGCGGCGTCAAGGTGCCGGTCCGGCGGGCGTTGACGTTGACGTTGACCGAGGTGATCCGGTGCCTCGGCGCGTAGCGTCGTGGCGTCGATCCCCGGGACCACATTGGCGCTTGCCCGGTGAAGAGCGCTCAGATGCTCGCGGCCAAGTCGCCGACCACGCGGTAGCGATGCCGCAATTGTCTGCAGCCGATGCGCTTCACTGTGTGGTCAGGCATCACCGCCGTCTCCACCGTCGTCGTCTCCGCCATCGTCTGAGGCGTCGTCAAACTCGCGCGGGTTGGCGTCATACCCAGGGGGACCACCACGTCGTCCGCGGGACGGCAGACCGTGCAGGCGGCCCACCCGCAACCGCAAACGGATGAGACCGATGACAACGGCAAGAGACGCGACGACGCACAGGATGCTGAGCACAAGCCCGCCTACTCGTTCATCCATAGCGGTGATTGTAGACAGGCGAGCAAACGCCCGAGCACACCTCGAACCAAGCCGTCCCGTCCGGCACTGGCATCCGGATCCGCGATCGGCGTGACGCCACGGCAGCTGCCGATGCGACCAGCGCCAGGCGTCGCCTACCAACAGATTCTGGCCGCGTCTCCCGCCGGCACAAGGCGGAGAGGAGATCGATCCACGACCGCGCGGGGACCAAAACCCGTGATGAGCTTAGGGTTTTCGCGTGGATTGAAAGGCTGGACGTTCGCCCTGTGGCTGCTACCATGACCGGCCGCGGGGTTTCTTTTCTTCTCTGTCGCCCCTTTTTCCGAAGGGAGCCGCCATGCACGTGGGTGCAACCGTGGCTGGACGTTACCGCCTGGTCGAGTTACTTGGCCAAGGTGGCATGGGCGAGGTGTGGCGGGCCACTGACGAGGTTCTGCGCCGCACGGTCGCGGTCAAGGTGGTGCTGCCGGCGTTGCATGCCGAGGCTGAGTTCGGCCGGCGGTTTTTGGCCGAGGCGAGGGCGATGGCCATCGTCCAGCATCCCGGCGTCGTGTCCATTTACGACTTTGGCGAGATCGACGGCGGAGCCGCGTTTCTGGTCATGGAGTTCGTTGCCGGGGAACCGTTGTCGAGGA
>JBIOYB010000240.1:0-8529 GCA_044869915.1 Allorhizocola sp. | reverse complement strand
CAAGGACGTGCTGCCGAACGAGGAGGTGATGGTCGGGTCGCTGACCGATCCGTCGTTCGTGGAAAGCGCGATGGCGGGCGTCGACGCGATCATCCATTTGGGAGGACAGAGCCGCGAGTCCGACGTGCGCGACGTCATCGAGTCCAATATGTACGGCACATATGTGCTGTTCGAGGCCGCGCGCGCCGCCAACGTGACGCGCGTCGTGCTGGCGTCGTCCAACCACGCGGCGGGGTTTGAGACGCGCTTGGAGGGACCCTTGGCGCCGGATCGGCCCGGGCGGCCAGACACGCTTTACGGGTGGAGCAAGGTGGCGATGGAGGCGTGCGGCCAGCTGTATGTGGACCGGTTCGGCATGGACGTCATCTGCCTGCGGATCGGGCTTTGGTTCCCGGTGCCGCCGGGGCTGCGCGGGCTGGCGATGTGGCTGTCGCCCGCCGACGGCGGACGGCTCGTGGAGGCTTGCCTGTCGGCGCCGTCGCCCGGCTTCCGGATCGTGTGGGGGATCAGCCGCAACACCCGCCGGTGGTGGTCGCTGGCCGAGGGCGAGGCGATCGGATACTTCCCCGAGGATGACGCGGAGGAATATGCGGACAAGCTGATCGCCGAGCACGGAGAGCCCGATTTCGTCAACGATCCGATCCTCAACCGGGTGGGCGGGCAGTGGTGTGACGTGCCGCTGGGGCAGGCGTACTAACGGCCGCTGGTGGATGGTATTGCTTGGCGGATCCGCGGTGTTGGCGGTCCGCCGCAATTCCTCACTAGCGGATGCCGGCCCGGCGCAGGGCCGTGGCCAGGGCGGTGGTGTGCTGCACGACCGCCTTCGCCACCCGCTGGATCTCCTTGTCCGATGCGGCCGAGACGGGCATCGAGCAGCTGATCGCGTCGCTGGCCGGGATCCGGTAGTGCACCGCGGCCGCCACGCACGCGACCCCCGGCGTGCCCTGCTCGCGCTCCATCGCCCATCCGCGGTCGCGCACGACCGCCAGCTCGGCGTGCAGCGCCGCCCGGTCGGTGATGGAGTTGGGCATGAAGGACTCCAAAGTGGACGGGAGCACCTTGTCCACCTCTTCGTGCGTGAGCTCGGCGAGCAGGGCCTGGCCCAGCGCGGTGATGTGGGTGGGCAGGCGCCGCCCGACCCGCGAGATGACGCGCACCGAGTCGCGCGACTCGCGGCTGGCCAGGTACAGCACGTGGGCCTCGTCGCGACGGGCGTAGTGCACGGTGTAGCCGACCTCGGCGCGCAGGTCCTCGAGCGCCTCGACGGCGTGCGGCAGCGCGGGGTCGCGGTCGAGGTAGGCCGTCCCGCTGATCAGCGCGTGCGGGCCGACGCCGAAGGAGGAGCCGCTGTCGTCGCTCTCCACCCATTTGAGCTCGCGCAGCGTCCGGACGAGCGCGTGCAGGCTGCTGCGCGGGTAACCCATGCGGGCCTGCAACTCGGCCAGCGTGAGTCGGGTCGGCGACGCGGCGAGCGTCTCCAGGATGCGCACGGTCCGTTCGGCGGACTTGACCGGGGAGATCTCTGACATGGCTACCAACCTTAAGTAACCCGCAACGTTGACGGGCATGGTACAGGACGCTAGTTTCTCCTTGCACCCATGCCACAATAGAAGATGCTATCCACATATGTAGACAGGACCTGATCATGCGCTTGCACGGGCTCCTCTCCTTCCCCCTCACCCCGTTCACGCCGGAGGACAAGGTGGACCTGGCGGCGTTCGCCCGCCATGTGGAGATCCAGATCAGCCACGGCCCGTCCGCGCTGTTCGTGGCATGCGGGACGGGCGAGTTCACGGCCCTGTCGGTCGACGAATACCGCGACATCGTGACGACCGCGGTCGAGGTGGCAGCGGGCCGGCTGCCGGTCGTGGCCGGGTGCGGCGGCGGGCCGCAGATCGCTCGGGAGTTCGCCCGGGCAGCCGCCGAGTGCGGCGCCAACGGGCTGCTGCTCCTGCCGCCCTACCTGGTGTCGTGCCCGCCCCTGGGGATCCTGCGGTACGCCCAGTTTGTGGCGGCCGAGACGCCGCTGCCCGTGGTGGTATACCAGCGGTCCAACGCGATCCTCGACCCCGCGACCGCCGTGGCGCTGCTCGACGTGCCCAACGTGGTGGGCATCAAGGACGGGCGCGGCGACGTCGACGCGATGCTGCGCCTGGTGACCGCGGTGCGCACGAGCGGGCACCCGCGCGCGGCGGATTTTGGCTTCCTCAACGGGCTGCCCACGGCCGAGCTGTCCGTGCAGGCATACCAGGCCATCGGGGTCGACAGCTACTCGTCGGCCGTGCTCTGTTTCGCCCCGGAGATCGCGACCGGGTTCTACCGGGCCGTGTCCAATGGGGACGGTGAGACCGTGCGGCGGCTGCTCAAGGAGTTCTACCTGCCGTTCGCCGCGCTGCGCGACAAGGTGCCCGGATATGCGGTGTCACTGGTGAAGGCGGGCGCCGGGTTCAGCCCGGTGCGACCGCCGCTGATCGACCCGACGCCCGAGCACGTGGTGGAGTTGGAGGGCATTCTGACGCGCGGGAGGGCGGCATTGTGAAGGTGCGGGATGTGGTCGTCACGCCGATCGCCTTCCCCGACCCGCCTCTGCTCAACGCGTCGGGCGTGCACCAGCCGTGGGCGCTGCGCACGATCGTGGAGGTCGACTGCGGCGACGGGCTGGTCGGGCTCGGTGAGACATATGGGGATTCCGGGCACCTGGCGCTGCTGCGACGGATGGCGCCGCTCGTCGTGGGGTTGGATCCGTTTGACACCAACGGGTTGTCGGCGCTCGTGCACCGGGAGCTCGAGGGTGTGGACGCGCCCGACAAGCACGGGCTCACGGGGCCTTCGACTCCCGAGAAGACCGCGTTGCGCGTGCTGGCGGCGTTTGAGGTGGCCTTCCTCGATCTGCAGGGGCAGCTGATCGGCAGGCCCGTCGTGGATCTGCTCGGCGGTCGCATACGCGAGGCCGTACCATATAGCGCTTATTTGTTTTATAAATGGCCGGGGGATGACGCATACGGCGAAGCGATTGACCCTGCGGGGATTGTCGCTCAGGCAAAACAATTGATTATGCGGTACGGCTTCAAGTCGATAAAACTCAAAGGTGGCGTGTTTCCACCCGACCAGGAGATCGCCGCGATCCGGGCGTTGCGCGAGGAGTTTCCGGGGCATCCGCTGCGGCTGGATCCCAATGCGACCTGGACGGTGGAGACGTCGCGGCGGGTGGCCGAGGAAACCGATGGACTGCTTGAATATTTGGAGGATCCGACGCCCGGCATCCCGGGGATGGCGGCGGTCGCGGCGACGGCGAGGATGCCATTGGCGACCAATATGTGCGTGGTCCGGCCGGAGGATATCGCGACCGCGTTCGGGATGGGCGCGATAGGCGTGCTGCTGTCGGATCATCACTATTGGGGCGGGCTGCGGCGCAGCGCCGAATTGGCCGCCATCTGCCGCACGTGGGGGATCGGCGTGTCGATGCATTCCAACAGTCATCTGGGCATCAGCCTGGCGGCGATGACGCACCTGGGCGGTGCGCTGCCGGAGCTGGCCTATGCGGCCGACACCCACACGCCGTGGCAGCTCGGGGTGGACGTGCTGGAGACCCCACTGTCCATTGTGGATGGTGCGGTGCAGGTGCCGTCGGGGCCGGGATTGGGCGTGCGGCTCGACCGGGATCAGCTGGCGCGGTTGGCATCAAACTATGAGCGGTGCGGCATCCGGGAGCGCGACGACACCGGTTATATCCGGCAGTTCCAGCCCGGCTGGAAGAGGCCCATGTGGTGATTTCGGCGCACGCCTATCCGTGGGATGTGATTGGGGATCCGGCCTTCGTGGAAAGGGTGCTGGAGTCCGATGTGGACAGCGTGACGCTGGCGGCGTCATATCACACGACTCGCGCGGCGACGCCCAATCATCCACTGCACAAGGTGGTGGACGTGCCTTTCGCCGCGCTGTATAGGCCCGGATCGCCCTATTCGTATGGCGAGGGCGACTGGTTCGGCGACGCTTTCGGGATCCTGCGCGCGGCCGGGATAAAGGTCAACGCGTGGATCGTCTTGGCGCACAGCACGCGGGTGGGGCGGGCCGATCCGTCATTGACGGTGGTCAACTGCTTTGGCGAGCGATATCCGTATGCGCTGTGCCCGTCAAACCCAAATGTGGTCGACTATTGCGTCGACTTGGCCGAGCGGGCGGTGCGCGACGTGCCCGTCGACGGCGTCTCGCTGGAGTCGTGCGGGCAGATGGGGCTGTTTCACCTGGGCTGCCACGAGAAGACCGACGGCGCGTTCACGCCGCTGCAGCAGAACCTGCTCTCGATCTGCTGCTGCTCCTCGTGTGGGGTTCCGGCTTCGACCGTGCGGCAATGGTTTTCCTCCGGGCGGGAGCCGGCCGGCGAGGTGCTGGCGGTGCGGCACGAGGCGGCCGATCGGCTCCGCGCGGCGGTGCTCGCGGTGCTGCCTTCCGGCGTGCCGGTCACGCTGCACGGGCAGCCGGACCCTTGGGCGACCGGGCCTTCGCCGGGCCTGACCCCGCAGGCGGTGTCTGATGTGGACAGTGTGCTCGTGCCGTGCTGGCCACTCGGCTCGAGCGTGCCGGCGGGCATGGAGGCCTACGTTTCGGCCCTGCCGCCGTTCGGAGCGTCGGTGGAAAAGCTGCACGAGCACGTGCGGCAGCTGGCCTTGGGTGGCGCGTCCGGCCTGGCCCTCTATCATTTGGGACTGACGACAGAACCGGCACCACTGTTCCGCTCGCTAGCGAAAGCGTTCCGTGATGACAACACCGCTGTATAAATGCGCCGAAGTGCTAGAGTCCCGCGCCGACGAGATCATCTCGGTGATCGGTGAGGAGACCGGGCTGCTGGAGCCGCGCCTGCGCGCCGAGCTCGAGCGGACCACCGGCCAGATGCGGCTGCTCAGCGACTATGCGGCGGCGCCCACGCGGCGCACGTCGCCGGGCATCGTCACCGTGCCGGTGCCGGTCGGGCCGGTCGCGGTGTTCGCGGCGTCCAACTTCCCGCTGGCGTTCGGCGTGCTCGGCGGTGACACGGCATCGGCGGTAGCGGCCGGGTGCCCGGTGGTCGTCAAGGCCCACCCGGCGCAGCCGCGGACGGCCGGGCTGCTCGGGACGATCGGCGCGGCGACGCTGCCTGGGTTCGAGCTCGTGTATGGCGGGGCGGAGAAGTCGCTCGAGCTCGTGCGCGACCCGCGCATCCGGGCGGTGGGATTCACGGGTTCGCTGGCCGGCGGGCGCGCGCTGATGGACGCCGCGGCGGCACGGCCCGACCCGATCCCGGTTTATGCGGAGATGAGCTCGCTCAACCCGGTGTTCGTGCTCCCGTCCTATGAGGGCGACGTGTCGGCGCTCGCGGCCTCGGTCACCAACTCGTCCGGCCAGCTGTGCACAAAGCCCAACCTGGTCGTCACGCCGTCGGAAGAGTTCGCGGTCGCGCTGGCGCAGGCGGTGGCGTCCGGCAAGACGCACCGGATGCTGACCCCGGGCATGGCCGCGGCCCACGCGGCGTGGCTGGAGCAGGCGTCGGGGCTGGGGCGGGTCTACGCGGGCGATGACGACCCGCGGCCGTTCGCCTTGCTGGCGCACGAGTTCCATCCGTCGTTTTTGGAGGAACACTTCGGTCCGTCGACGGTCATCTTCGTCGGCGACTCGATCCCGGCCTGGGAGGGCTCGCTCACGGCCACGATCCTCGCGGCCGACGACGACCAAGACTCGGTGCGCGACCTGCTGCCTGCGCTCATGGGCCGGGCCGGGCGCATCATCTTCAACGGCGTGCCCACGGGCGTCGCCGTGGTCGACGCCATGCACCACGGCGGGCCCTGGCCCGCCACCTCCGCGCCCTGGTCCACCTCTGTCGGGCCGGCCTCGGTCGAGCGCTTCCGCCGGCCCGTCGCGCTGCAGGGCTTCCCCGAGGACCTCATCCCATAGCCCTATACGACACAGGCTGTCGGGAATAGGTGCGACCGTGATCGGCATGACCTACCTCGAACCACCCGTCGCGGGCACCGAAATCGACACCCTGCTCGGCTCGCTGGAGCGGCAGCGGGCAACCTTCGAGTGGAAGTGCGGCAGGCTTGACGCGGCCGCGATGCGGGCCACGCTCGGCCCCTCGGCGGTCACCCTGGGCGGGCTGCTCAAGCACCTGGCCGGGTGCGAGCACTACAAGTTCGGCGTGATGCTGCACGGGCGGGAGCTGCCCGAGCCGTTTCGAAGCGTGGACTGGGACGCCGACCCGGATTGGGACTGGCATTCGGCGGCCGGTGACAGCCCAGAGCAGCTGATATCACTCTGGCGTGACGCCGTGGACCGTTCGCGGGCCAGCGTGGCGGAAGCCATCGCCGAGGGCGGCCTGGACCGGCCCGCCTCCTTCACCTGGCGCGACGGGCGGAGCCCAAGCCTGCGCCGGCTGCTGATCGACCTCATCGAGGAGTACGCGCGGCATGTCGGCCACGCCGACCTCATCCGCGAATCAATCGACGGCCTCGTTGGCGAGGACCCACCGGGCGGGGCGGCCGAATACGCGATGTGAGACACCCCGGCATGAATTGGCGATGGTCCCGCCATCGATGACCCACATCATGATGGCGGGACGTTTCATCCACTCGGTCGACGATGCTATCCGTGCCGGGCGTCTATGGCAATAGGGCACCGAAGGGTAGGTTCCGCCGTTCAGCACGGATTCCCGTGGCAACGGGCACGATCGGGCACAAAAATCAGCGGCGCCCCAAGCCCCGGCCCGGAAGCTCGACCGTGCGCACCAGCACCGGTTCGGTGCCCGGCCCAGGTGCGGCCTCGGAGTAGACGAGCATGCGTAGCTCGCCGCGCAGGGAATCCAGCTCGTCAACGGCCTCGGCGAGAAACCAGTCGACGAACTCGTCCACCGACCGCGTCGCCAGCCACTTGTTCGACACCTGCTCCGGCCCGCCCGGCCCCAGCGGCTCGAACGACGGGGTGCCCTCTCCCCGGAAGCGCAAGTGATACCAGTAGTTTTGCCAATACGGCTGTCGCCCACGCACAGGAAATGTTGTACCAGCGGGAGCGCGGTCACGTCCACGAGGCATGGAGTGCAAGGGCCGGCTCGAGCCGGCCCCCTGGTAACGGGTGGCCGCCGGAGCGAGGGGTACCGGCGTCACGCCGCGTCATGTCATCCTGACCGGATGCGAGTCGCATCGATTCATACGTATCCGGTGAAGGGATGCCGTCGGATGGACCGCGACACGGCGCGCGTCGAGCCGTGGGGCCTGGACGGCGACCGGCGCTGGCTGATCGTGGACGAACAAGGGAACGGCCTGACCCAGCGCCAGCACCGGGAGCTGGTGACGATGCGGGCGGTGTCCCGGCCGGGCGGGCTGACCCTGGACGCGCCGGAGCTGGCCCCGCTCGATCTGGCCGAACCGACCGGCGGCGAGACGATCGAGGTCCGGGTGTACCGGTTCCGGCCGCCCTCACTGGCACTCGCCGCCGGGCCAGAGGCGGACGACTGGCTCAAGCGGCTGTTGGGGCGCACCGCCCGGCTGGTCTGGCTCGGTGACCCCGCCGGCAACCTCGTTCCCTGGCCGGTTGCGGCCGGCTCCAGCGCCGAGGTGAGCTTCGCCGACGGCACTCCGCTGCTGCTGACCAACACCGCCTCGCTGGACGCGTTCAACGACTGGCTGCTGGACTCGGGCAGCACCGAGGGGCCACTGCCGATGATCCAGTTCCGCCCCAACCTGGTGGTCAGCGGTGCCGCGCCGTGGGCCGAGGGCGAGTGGGTCGGCCGGCTGATCAGGATCGGCGGGGCCGTGTTCCACGGCGCCAACGAGTGTGGCCGCTGTCTGGTCGCGACTATCGACCAGGAGACCGGGGAGCGGGGGCGGGAGCCGCTACGGACGCTTGCCGCACGGCGGAACATCGGCCAGAAGCTCCTCTTCGGTCTCCAGATGACGGTGCGGGCCGAACCGGGCGGACCTTCCCGCGAAGCTTGTACGGTCAGCGTCGGTGACACCGTGGAGGTGCTGGACTGACCGGCCGACTGGACACGGTCAACTGAGACCACCAGATCGGAAAAGCGGGGTCGACGAGCAGGTGGGGAGCCCCGGGCGGAATAACGGTCCACGCCGAAGGCGATCGAAGTTCGGCGAGCGGGCGCGCCGACCTGCCACGTGGGTGCCCGGGGCTCGGCCCCGGGGGAGGAATAACGGCCCACGCCGAAGGCGATCGAAGATCGGCGAGCAGGGTGGGCCAGCTCGAGCCCAGTAAGGGACTCGAACCCTTAACCTTCCGCTTACAAGGTGCAAAGCCGCCCGGTTATGCAAGGGTACTGAGGGCCACCTCAGCACCCTTGAGCAGCAAGCTTGTCCTCCGATGACCCTAGATGACCTCGCCTATTCCTGTGGGTTTTGCAACTGATCATGCAACTGAACCCGTGGCAACCTCAGGGAAGCGATCCATGCCTGTGGGGATATGCCCGCACCGAGGGTTGTGGAGATATCCCCACTCGGAATATAGTGGGGATATTCCCGCAGATAAGGAGGTGGATTGTGCCCGCGC
>JBIOYB010000239.1:0-6676 GCA_044869915.1 Allorhizocola sp. | reverse complement strand
AGCCCGCACCGCCTCAGCCCGCACCGCCTGGCCACGGTCGACGGCGATCCCGGCGCGTTCGGCCAGCCACCCACCGACCACCCGGTCGACCTGCACCGCGTCAGCGTTGGTGACCACCCGCCAGATGGTGCATTTGGACGGCACCGCCGCCGGCATCCCACACCGGGCGTACAACTGCTCCAGCACCCGTGGTGGCGCATCGGCAACCCATCCGGCGATCGCCGTGAACGAGCGCATCCCACCCACCACCGCCGCAGCGGCCAGCGTCAGCACCACCGCCACCGGATGATCCCGGCCGGTGTCGCAGCGGCCATCACCCACTACAAGGAACCGTTCCAGCAGATCGCGGCACTCGGCCGGGCGAACCGGCGGCCCACCACCAACGGCATCACCACTCGACAACGGCCAGACCCACCCCGCAGCGGGCACTTCAATGACAGAATGAACGAACAACGAAACTCCGGTGGCGAGAAGTCTGTGAGAGGACCCCTTGTCCTACCGGAGTTTCGTTGCTGTCCACATGCGACACACCGAGAACCACCATCACATCCTGACAGCCATACCCTCAGCCTCGACCCACATCAAACCCGATCATGAAACGACCCTGAGGTCGGCGCGGACCGGGCCGAGCGGGCCGAGGGCACCGTGGCGCACGGTGATGACGAACCGCTCCCCAACGAAGATCATGATCAGTCCGGTTTCCACGATTTCGGAGGTTTCGGTCAGCTCGGGGTGTTCGATGTATCGGGTGGTGCGCAGCACGAAGAAGGTGGTCTCGCCGTAGCGTTCGATTTTCGGGCGGGCGTCGGCGGTGGCCGCGTCCTCAACCGGGATGGGGTCCAGCCCGAACACGGCTGCGACGTCGGCCATCTGCTGCGCGGTCGGCTCGTGCAACCCCAGCCATACGAACGCCTCCGGCATGCTGGCCGCCTGCTGGTGCGCGTCGGCGTAATCGGCGCGACCGTCCTGGCGCATCCCGTCGACGTACAGAGCGCAGTCAATCACCTTTCCCGCCGCCGCAGGGCTGCGGGTGGGCCGGCCGTCGTCACGCTCTGTGCCGATCACCCGCGCAGCCATCGCGCGCCACGGCTGCGACCACGCCCGGCCAGGCACCCGGTCAGCGGGCTGACCGTCACCGTTGGCGTCCTGTCGTGCCATCACGGCCTCCCTTTCATCACCGCAGCCGTCCGGGGCGGTCGTATGCCTTTGTGGCATAGCCAGGGTGTTTAGTCCATCGGGTTCCCGGTGCCTTCCACCGGATTCATTGTGATCATCACCACGACGACAATGATCCACGGCAGGTGGCGGCCAGCGTGCTGATCCCTCCATGACCCATGCCGAAACCTCGGCTCCGCATATGTCCTATTTTCCTGTGGGCTCGAAGCGTTGATCTCCCCGGTTGTGGCCGGGTTGCGGAATCCACCACCCGTGACGGTCAGACCGGGAGGTAGCGGTCCGGGCGGTACCGGTGGGTGCCGTGCCGGTGCTGGGGATGCTCGGCGAGGTACCGCCGGATCTCCTGCCGTCCGCGATCGTCGAGCGGCAGCCGCAGGAAGTCGAGCACCCGCTCCGCTGTGTACATAGGACGGATCAGCAAATCGTCGTACTCGACCAGGATCGCGCGATCCGAGCCGGTCAGTGATTCCTGCCTGGCCACGAGGGTGCGCACCAATCGGGTGCACTCCATGCCGATCGCGGCCAGGTCGACGCGCTCGTGGGTCACGCGCCGGATCGTCTCGACGAGGCTGCACAGCGAAGCGGTCACGGTCGACGGATCGCGGCGCAGGACGATGTATCGCGCGTCGGGGTAGTTCGCGTCGATCGCCGGCAGGCACAGGCCGTGGTACGGATCCTTGAGCAGCAACGTACCCGTGGCCGGGCGGCGCCACAGCAGGTGCTGCAGTTGGCGGCGGTGGCCCGCGAGCGCCCCGATCATGTCCTGTGCCAGCAGCCATGTGGTGTAGCTCGGGATGTCGAAGTTGACGCTGAACAGCGTGGCCGCCATCTCGTTGGCCAGCAGCCAGGTGCACTCCTCGGGTTCTTCGGCGGCCGTCGGGTGGATCGCCCGGAAGGCAGGCGCCTGCCGGTACATCAACGCCATCCGGTGGTCGCTGGCGCGGATCAGATCGGCCTGGCTCATGCCGGCGGGGGTCACGGGTTGATTCAGTTCCCACAATCGTGGTGCGTGCATCCGGGGGTGCCGGGCCAGGAGCCGGTGCAGCGCGGTCGTACCGCTGCGCGGCAGGCCGAGAATGAACACGGGTTCGACAATCGGGATCGCGCCGATCTCGGGGTGATCGGCGGCCTGCCGCGCCACGAGGAGCCGGTTGGTCAACGGCGCGAGGACGAACCCGTACGCCTGCCCGAGCCCTTCGCGGCTCAGGCCCCGATCGTGGGTGAGCGCGGCCACCAGTTCGTCCAGGCCGGCACGGAATCCGGGCGGCCCGAAGTCGGCCAGGCCGGTGGCACAAACAGCGTGCTCGATCAGGTGTTCGGGGTCCAGGACGTTCACGGGAGGGTCCATAGCAGGGTCCATGGGAGGGTAGGGTTCGCGGTCAGGTGTGGGCCCCGCGGACACCGGGATGTCGATACATTGAACTTCTTCTTACCATTGGTGGGTGGATCGCCGCGATTCGGCCCTGCACCAACCGGTGTTCATCATGTCCACCCCGCGTGCCGGCAGCACGCTGCTGTACGAGGTACTCGCCAGATCGCCGCAGGCGTGGACGATCGGCGGCGAGAGCCACGCGATCATCGAGGGCATTGCCGAACTGCGCGCGGCGAACCGTGGCTGGGAATCCAGCCGCCTGCTCGCCGCCGACGCGACCCCGCAGATCGTGGCCCGGCTCAGCGACGGGTTCCGGGCGCAGTGGCGCAACCGCGACGGCCGCCCGCCCGGCCCGGATGACCACCCGACCCTGCTGGAGAAGACGCCACGTAACGCGCTGCGGCTGCCGTTTCTCGCTGCGGCATACCCGGATGCCAAATTCATCTATCTGTACCGCGACGCGGCCGAAACGCTCGGCAGCATGCTGGAGGGCTGGCTGACCGGCCGCTGCGTCACCTACCCCGACCTGCCCGGGTGGACCGGCCACCCGTGGTCGTTCCTGCTCGTACCCGGCTGGCGGCAGCTGATCGGCCGCCCGGTCGCCGAGATCGTGGCCGTGCAGTGGAGCCGCACCACCGAGATCCTGCTGGCCGACCTGGCCACGCTCGACCCGCGCCGATGGCACGCCACCGACTATCACCGGCTGATCACGGACCCGACCGGCGAGATCGGCCGGATCTGCGCCGCCCTCGGCTGGTCCTACGATGAACCGCTGGACTCGCCACTGCCGCTTTCGGCATGGACGATCAGCCCGCCCGAACCCGGAAAATGGCGCCGCAACGCGGCCGTACTGGAACCAGTCCTGCCCCTGACCGCCCACGCCGACGCCCAGGCCCGCGCGCTCGTGGCCAGGAGTTCGGCCTAGTTCTACAACTCGATCGATTCAGCGGACCGTGGCGCTACTCGGGCTTTCCCCAGGCCGTTGGACACTACGCAAAGCTCTGTGCCAGGTGCTGCCTCCCCACCGCGTTCCGGATCGGCAAGCGCGGCTACAAGGTTTGGACTTTTCCGGATTGCTCGGACGATGGTGTTGCGGGTTATTCGAGGTCGCGTCGGTGGAGTGCGGCCAGCCCGGCGCCGAACGCCGTGGACGCGATGGCCCAGGCCAGCAGGGTGCCGCGCTGGAGTCGCCAGGCCAGGGCGAGCGGGGTGCGCAGGCCCGGCGTCGCGGTGGCGGGACCGAGCCGGGGCGGGAGGATTCCGGCCCCGAGGTCGCGGCGGGCGGCCATCCGGTAGGCGCCGGCCAGCAGCAGCACAACCAGGCCGATCACCGGCAGGAGCGGCCAGTAGTGGTCGCCGGCGAAGGGGCGCATGCGCTGGGTCCAGCCGAACGGCGACAACCAGGACACCCAGGGTTGCTGCTCGACATCCGCGGTCGCGCGGACGGCGTACAGGATGGCCATCGCGATAGCGGAGATACCGCTGGCGGTGCGAGCGTGTTCGGTGCTGAGCCGCCAGGCCCGCAACCGCGGCGAAGACCCAACCGGCAGCGGCGATCGACAGGCCCATCACCAGTGAGCTCTGCGCGGGCATGCCTTGGCCGATGAGGCCAAGTGCCACGACAAGCGCGGTAACCAGGTTGGCGGCGAACGCCACGGTCAGCGCGGCCGTGAGCGCCGCGTGCCGGCCGACCACGGTCGAGCCCAGCAATTCGCTGCGGCCCGATTCCTCCTCCGCGCGGGTGCTGCGGATCACCAGAAACAGGCTTGCCAACGCGATGAGTAGGGCGGCTTGCCCGCGTACTCGCCAGGCGGCGAGCCCTGCGGCGGACGAGTCATAGATCGGACCGATCATCATCAGCTGGGTCGGGTCGCCGTTGGCCGCGTCAAAGAATCTCGGGTGTTTCGGTCTTGCTCAGGCCCGACGGGTCGTCGTCGTACTGGCGCAGGAACATCTCCTCCAGCGTCGGCGGCTGGCTGATCAGGCTGCGCACTCCGACGTTGACGAGTTCGCGGAACAGCGGGTCCAGCGCGTCGCTGTCGACCTGGCACCGCAGCTGGTTGTCCTGCGTCCACAGGTCGTGCACGCCGGCCATTGCAGCGAGGCGGGGCACGGGGCCGGTGAGTTCGGCGGTGATCGAGGTGCGGGTGAGGTGGCGCAGTTCGGTGAGCGTGCCCGTCTCCACCCTGCGGCCGCGGCGGATGATGCTCACCCGGTCGCACAGGGCCTCGACCTCGGCCAGGATGTGGCTGGACAGCAGGACCGTGCGTCCCTTGCGCCGCTCTTCCTGGATGGTCTCCTGGAAGACCGCCTCCATCAGTGGGTCCAGGCCGGAGGTGGGCTCGTCCAGGATGAGCAGGTCGGCATCCGAGGACAGCGCCGCGACCTGGTCGAAACCGGGAAGTCCAAGCCGAGCGCCGAGATGGTCCTGCGACTCGCGGACCAGCTCCGTGTACCGCTGCGTGACCGTAACCGGCTCTTGCTCGCCGCCGGCTTCGCACCGCGATACGCGGAGCGCCCACTTGACGACGACGCCCTGTCGGCGGCCCGCGACGCGATTCGCAGGGTGCTCCACGCACACGAGCCGTATCCGGCGCTGGTCTTCGATCGCCGGTGGAACATCGTGATGACCAATCGCGCGGTCGACCCGTTCTTCGCGCAGGTGGCTCCCGACCTGCTGCAGCCGCCGATAAACCTGCTCCGGCTCGGGCTGGACCCCCGCGGGTTCGCTGGCATGGTCGTCAACCTGGCCGACGTGCGCGCGATGTTCCGCGCCCGGATCACGCGCCAACTCGCGACAGCTCCCGACCCTGAGCTCACCGCGATCTACGAGGAACTGCTGATGCCCGAGCCCGACGTCACGGCAAGCCAACGGATCGAATCGGACGTCGTCATTCCGATGATCGTCCGCGTCGGCGGACGAGAACTACGGCTGTTTTCGACCATCACCACGTTTGGCACCCCAACGGACATCACCCTGGACGAGATCGGGATCGAGTCGTACTACCCCGCGGACGCGGAAAGCGCCGCCTACTTCACCGAGTCCCATCAGGTGAACATGCTGCCATGATGATGACATGACCATCCTCGGCCCGGCCGCCCGAGAAACGATGGGCTTGCGGGCGGCCGTAGCCCGTGGTGGATGAGCAAGGAATTCGCGGCGTGCTGTTCCAACGCCGACGAACACCCGAGCAGGCGCCCCGCCTCGGCCGGGACCGGCCTGGCGACGCCTGATTATGCGGCCGTGACTGGCTGGAGCTGCCGTGCACCGGCGACGAAGCCACTCGCATCGTCGGCATAGATGCGCAGCTCGGTGAACGCCGGTGTCAGGCCAGACACTTTGCGCATGACCATCGGCTCGTGCAGCACGATGTCCACATTGGACTGGCTGAACACAACCAGACTCAGGATGTCACCGTGGCTTTGAATAGTCCGTCCTTTTTCAAGGTTGCGGTGCTTGAACCGGACCGCCTCCACATTGGACCACGGAATGAACACGCCGGTGCCGAAGCCGTTGCGCACCCGGATGCCTTCTGGGCCGATGGTGTGCGGGTAAGTCTTCAATGAGGCCATCATGCCCAACATCCAGAACAGGCCCCAGGCCCCGAAGACCAGGCTGATCCCCTGCACGGTCTTCCATGGGATGAGCAAATGAACCACCGGGATCTCGATGGCGGAAACGGCGATGAAACCCCACAGCACCGGGGTTACCGCTTGGGTGTATCCGAACGGCTGCTCCCCCTTCGGCGCGACCGGGCGGCGCAAGACCCACCGCAGGAAGCTCTTCCAGATGCCCAGCTCATAGCGAAACACCGTCAACACCATGTTCATTTGCCCGCCTCCTTCTCCGCAAACTCTTCGATCGCCTTGCGCAGGCGCACCAGAACGTGATCCAAACCCGCGGTGAACGCCCGAAAGTCAGGCATGCCGGCGAAGAGAGTGTCCGCGAGCTCCTTGTGGTCTTGAGCCATCGCCGTCATCGTCTTGGTGCCGTGCTCGGTGAACTGCACCAGCGTCGCCCGGCGGTCTGTCGGGTGCGGCTCCCGCGTGACAAAACCGGTCACGACCAAGCCGTCCACAAGCCCCGTGATATTGCGCGGGGTGACCTGCAGCGCGTCGGCGAGCTCA
>JBIOYB010000238.1:0-7484 GCA_044869915.1 Allorhizocola sp. | reverse complement strand
TGTCCAAAGTGGACTGCCGATGCGTGCCGGTCGACCGTTGCCGCCTGGAACTTGTCGATCAGGAGGGTCGACGGCACCGGCCGGTCGCCATACGGTGTGATCAACCGCGTGGCCACCACGATGTCGCCCGCCGCCACCTTCGTGCGGATGGCGCGGCAGGTGCCGGTCAAAATCAGGTAATCCGGCGACAACGCCGCCAGCAGGCTCGCCGTGGTCTGCTCACTGCCGCCCGGCCCGGCCGAGCCCTCCACCACGATCTGCGCCAGCATGACCCCCACCCCGCCGATGGCGCCGAGCTTGAGCACGGTGTGGTCGCCCGCGTAACTGCGGGTCGCCCGGCGCCCGGTGAGCCGCTGCGCCGCAGCCAGGACGGCGTCCCGCTCGCCATTCCCGGCCACCAGGATCAACACGGTTGACCGACTCGTCACCCCACGATGGTAGATAGGCGACTAACGATCTTTAGCCGGGCTGCTGCCCGGCGAGGCCGAGGTCACCCAGGACTTGGGCAACACGGGCGAGCTCGTCTTTGAGGAACGCGCCGAAGGCCTGGCCCGGCAGGTAGGCGTCGCTCCAACGGTGGCCCGCTATGGCCTCGTGCCAGCCGTCCGATTCGCGCAGCTTTTCTATCAGCGAGGCCAGCTCGGCACTGTCGTCTGTGGACAGTCCGGGCGGCGCCACCAGCCCGCGCCAGTTGGCGAACACCACGTCGACGCCCGCCTGGCGCAGCGTCGGGACATCGAAGCCCGCGACCGGCTCCTCGCTGGTCACCGCGAGCACGCGCAGCTGCCCGTTGGCGACCTGCCCGGCCCACTCCCCCATGCTCGACACGGCGAACGTCACCTGGCGCGACAGGATCGCCGCGAGCAGCGCGCCGCCACCGTCGTAGCGGGCGTAGCGGACCCGGGCGGGCGGGATGCCGAGCGCCTTGGCGATCAGCATGGGCGCGAGGTGGTCCGGCCCGCCCGGCGCGGAACCGCCGCCGACCACCGTGCCGTCGGGATCCTTTGCCCACGCCTGCGCCAGATCCTCGATGCGGCGCAGCGGCGAGTCGGGCGTGACGACGAGGATCTCGGGCTCCGAGATCAGGCGGGCGATGGGCGTGATCTCCGGCAGGCCCGTCTTGAGCTGCGCGCCGACAAGACCTAAACCCATAAGCATCATGAGGGTACCGTTGCCGCGCTCATAAACCAGCCGCTGCAACCCGACCGCGCCCTGCCCGCCCGGCAGGTGGAAGACGCGCACTCCGCGCCGGATGCCCGAATTGTCCAGGGCGGTGGCGATGGTCCGAGCCGTGATGTCGTAGCCGCTGCCCGGCGCGTTGGGCACCATGATTCTTAGGTAGCCGGACCGTGCTCTCGCGCAGCCCGCGGCTACTGCCAGGAGGGCGGCTGAGAGTACTGTTCGGCGAAGCATCAGCCCAGCGTAACCACCGTCATCGCGAGGATGGAGCCTTGAAGGTCTCACTTGCCCGGCAGTTCCTGCTCTTCCAGCTCGGCATCGTCGTGCTGGTGGTAGGCGCTGTGGCGGCGGTGTCCCTGGTCGAGGCCGACAGCGCGTTCCGCAGCGACCGGGGGGAGGGGCTGCTCTCGGCGGCCGAAAGCCTGGCCGCCAACGACTCCGTGCGCCAGGGCATCGGCAGCGTCGCATGGCACGATTCGCTCGAGGCTCTGGCCGCGACGACCGGCAGCGTGTCCGGCGCCAATTTCGCGATCCTGATCGATGCCGAGGGCGTGGTGCTGACCGGGCCCGACAAGGGCCGCCCGGCCACGCTCGGCGGCAGCGACGCGCTCACCGGGCGCTCCTGGCTGGGCGTGATCGACCAGGCGCTCGTCGCGCACGCGCCCGTGCTCGACTCCACCAACGGGCAGCGGGTGCTGGGCCTGGTCGCCGTGGGCAAGCGCTATCCGCAGTGGTGGGAGCTGCTCGGCGACGCGTCCCGCAACCTGCTGACCTACCTGCTGCTGGGTTCGGCCATCGGCGTGGCCGGTTCGCTGCTGCTGGCCCGCCGGGTGAAGCAGCAGACCCTGGGCCTGGAGCCCAACGAGATCGCCGGGCTGGTCGAGCACCGGGAGGCCATGCTGCACGGCATCAAGGAGGGCCTGATCGGCGTCGACGGCAGTGGGCGCGTGACCCTGGCCAACGACGAGGCCATCCGGCTGTTGGAGCTGCCCCGCAATCCGGTCGGATTCTCGTTGCGGTCGCTCGGGCTCGACCTGCTGATCGGGGAGTCGACACAGGTCGATGAGGTGATGCTGCACCGTTCGCGGGTGCTCGTGCTCAACCGGATGCCGGTGCTCGTGCGCGGCCAGACCGTCGGCTCGGTGACGACGCTGCGCGACCAGACCGAGCTCACGTCGCTGCAGCGGGAGCTGGACGTGAGCCGGCACGCGACCGACACCCTGCGGGCGCAGGCGCACGAGTTCACCAATCGCCTGCACACCATCTCGGGCCTGCTGCAGCTCGGCCACCACGAGGAGGCGGTCAACTTCATCATGCAGGCCAGCCGCACGCAGGAGTCGCTCAGCCGCGAGGTGCAGGAGCGCATCGGCGATCCGGCGCTGGCCGCGCTCATCGTGGCCAAGTCGAGCGTCGCTGCCGAGCAGCACGTGCGGCTCGAGCTCGACCCGGAGACGGCGCTGCCCGGGCCGGTCGACGAGGTGCTCTCGTCCGACCTGGTCACGGTCGCGGGCAACCTCATCGACAATGCGGTGGACGCGGTCGAGGCCGGCGGATGGGTCAACGTCCTGATCGGACAGTCCGACGGCGCCGTCACCGTGACCGTGCGCGACTCGGGCGAGGGCGTCTCGGATGCTTTGACCGACAAGGTGTTCACGAGCGGGTTCACGACCAAGAGCACCGACGGGCACCGCGGGCTCGGCCTGGCCCTAGTGCGCCAGATCTGCCGCTCGCGCGGCGGCGCGATCGAGGTGAGCGGCTCGACGTTCACGGCGCGGCTGAGAGCGGCCCGGTCCGGGGCGGCCCGATGACGCGCGTATTGGTGGTGGACGACGATTTCATGGTGGCGCGGGTCCACAAGGGATTCGTGGAGCGGATGCCCGGCTTCACGGTCATCGGCATGGCGCACACCGGCGAGGCGGCGCTGGAAGCGATCACCTCGCAAAAGCCCGATCTGGTGCTGCTCGACATCTACCTGCCCGACATCTCGGGGCTGGAGGTGTTGCGGCGCCTGCGCTCCAGCGGATCCGAGGTGGACGTGCTGGCCATCACGGCGGCGCGCGACGTCGAGACGATCCGCACGGCCTTGCGCACGGGCGTGGTGCAATACATCATCAAGCCGTTCACCTTTGATACGCTGCGCGACCGGCTCGAGCGCTATCGCTCGGCCGTGCATCACCTTGGCGCGCGAGGCGAGGCCGCGGCACAGTCCGATGTGGACAAGCTCTTCGGGACGCTGCGGCCTTCCGCCGGGGCGCCGTTGCCCAAGGGCCTGACCGAAACAACGGCTGCGCTGGTTGCCGGCGTGCTCAGGGCGAGCAGCACCGACCTGTCCGCGGCGGAGTGCGCCGAACTCGCCGGGCTGTCCCGCGTGAGCACCCGCCGCTATCTCGAACACCTCGTGTTGACCGGCAAGGCCGAGGTGCGCATGCGCTACGGCGGCACCGGCCGCCCCGAACACCGCTATCACTGGGTCCGCTGACCGGCCCCGCCGCCCTTGCGGGCCATATTTGTTGCCGCCACCCCACTGCGAGCACGAACGCCATTTCGCATTGTTGCCCTCCCCGCTGGTGAAAGCGGTTGCTGCGCGACCGCTTGCCGGCCGGTTGCGAGAGCGCCCCCGCACAACCCGCGCGGCTGTTTGTTAGCGGCTTGTGAGAGCGCCCGCCTAGCTTCGGCGGCGACCGGGAGAAACCGTTCCCGGCGCGATCACAGCAGGAGAGATGTGATGCCGCAACGCTTCAAGACCCGCTCGACCCTCACCGCAGCCGCGATGGTCCTGGCGGCGATCGTTACCGGCGCCCAGCCGGCGACCGCACAGCAACCGGACTCTACGCAGCAACCCGATTCCACCGCACTCGTGACGTCGCTGCACAGCAACCCCGATGGCACATTCACAGAAACCGTCTACACACCCGCGCGCGGCGTCAGCGCGGCGGATGTCGCGCGTTCGCTCCGGGTCCGCGGAGTGCCGGGCGTCAAAGTCCTGGACGGGGCCACGACCACGGCCGCGGCATGCTCCTACGGCACCGCCCGGACGTGGCCCACCGGCACGACCTGTTTTGCCCGCTGGTCCTACAACGGTTGGGCGCGCCCGCAGATGTATTTCCGCGACCGGTCCAACGACCTGTGGCCGGTCGGCCGGGCGGTCACCAAGTGGAACGAGACGTCCGGGATCGACTCGCACTATCGTGACTTCTCCACCGGCTGCCCGAGCACCACCGTGCACTGCGTCATCGTCTACAACGCCGCCTACGGCACGTCCGGCGACTGGGCGGGTGTCGTGGCCAAGACGGTGCGGGCGCTCAACGCGGCGCAGACCTACTACACCGGTGCCTATATCGCGCTGAACGAATCATATGGCGGCACCGAGGCCGAGCGGTGGAACACGGCGTGCCACGAAATCGGCCACGTGCTGGGCCTCGGCCACAACACGTCGACGTCAAGCTGTCTCTACTATTCGCGGACGTCGCAAAGGTATCCCCACAGCCACGACTTCACCCTGCTGGAAACCTACTACTGAGCACCGCCACCGGCCGGCGCCCCACCCGTGGGCGCCGGCCGGTGCACGCGTTCAGCCGGCGACCGCGTTCGGGTCCGACCGTGGGTCCGAGATGGTGCCGTCGGCGCTGTGCGACCGCACGACGAGCCGGACGCGTCCGGGGTCCACTCGACGAACGCCACGCTCTCGCCCTCGATGGACTCGACCGACAGCTCAGGCCCGGAGCCGGCGCTTCGCAACTTCGCGGCCGACGGGGGATCCAAGGTGCCGGCGATCGGGAGGCGAAGGCAGCAGCGGCGAAGGCAGCAGCGGCGGCAGCGAAGCCGTTGGGGGAGGAGCACCTGCGGGGGCTGATCGGCCAGGGCAGGGCGAGGCTGTCGCTGTTTGGCCGGGCCGGCTACACCGCCGCGCTGAGGCGCGAGGCGGAGAGCCGGCCCGACATCAAACTCCTTGATATGGCGATGCTTTATCTGACGTAGATGGAGATTTTGAAGTTGCTCAGTACGGACGGGCCGAAGCCGGACGGCCAGGTGCCAAACGGCTGCGAGCCGATGCTCCACGTGCCCGAGCCGGCGGTGGCCGTGTCATAGCTGAGATTGTTTTCGCCGTTGGTGTTGTAAATCAACCAGTATGCGGTGTTGGGCGCCAGCGTGGCCGAGATCGGCCGGCTGTTCCACGAGTCGGCGGTCACGGTCCCGCTCGCCGTGGCGGCGACCAGGGTGCCGGGCGAGCCGCCCGCATCGGTGTAGATGGCGATCTGGTACTGGCTGTTGGGCGCCGCCTGCACCGACTTCATGTACACGAACGCTTCCGTGATGGTGAGCGCGCTCGCGCCCGTGACGAAGCGCGACCCGTTCATGAAGTTCGTGTCGCCGGAGTCGAGCAGCGCGCCGATCTGGTTGTAGCCCAGGATCTGTCCACTTGAGACCGTCCCCGTGGTGAACGAGAACGTGTGGTTGGCCGCCATCCGGTTGCCCGCCGCATCGGCCACGCCGGTGGCGCCGCCCTTGACCGTGACGGTGTGCTGGGTCGACGGCGCGAGCGCGACCGCCGGCGTGATGGTGGCCCGGCGGTTGGCCGCGTCGTAGTTGATGGTCGAGTTCAGCAGGGTCGCGCCCGCGCGCAATTCGAGGTTGCCGGCGGTGATGGTGGACGCGGTCATCGCCTCGCTGAACTGGATGGTGACGGGCGTCGTGACGGGCACGTTGGTCGCGCCCGACGCGGGCACCGTGGACGTCACGATCGGCGGGCTGGTATCGGTCCCGGCCGTGGCAAAGATTGAAAATCTATAGTTCGTCTTGAAGGAGCTGCCGAACGTCGCGGGCCACGTGCCGAAGGGTTGGGACCCCGCGCTCCACGCGCCCTGCCCGGCCGCACCGGTCGTAAACGCCATGTTGTTGTCGCCGTTGGTGTTGTAGACCAGCCAGTATGCGGTGTTGGGCGCCAGCGTGGCCGTGATCGGCCGGCTGTTCCACGCGTTGGCGTTCAGCGCGCCCGACGCGGTCGAGGCGACCAGCGCCGCGGGCGAGCCGCCCGAGTCGCCGTAGACGGCCAGCTGGAACTGGTTGTTGGGCGCGGCCTGCACCGACCGCACATACACCGACATCGACGTGAGCGCGAGCGGGTTGGGCCCGGTGACGAAGCGCGACCCGTTCATGAAGTTCATGTCGCCGCTGTCGGTTTGGCTGCCCACCTCGGTGTTGCCGAACGTCTCCTGCACCGCCGTGTTGTACGAAGCGGTGTAGGTCGTGGCGGTCGTCGGTGCGGTGATGACGTGCGTCTGCGCGCCGCCGTCCGACCACGTGTCGAAGGCGTATCCCGTGCCGCCCAACGTCTGCGGCGACGGCGCCGACACCGAGTTGGTCGAGCCCTGGATGACCGTGCGCGTGAACGGCGTCACCGACGTCGTCGGGCCGACCGCCAGCTGCAGGCCCGCCGGGTTGCTGTTGAAGGTGAGCGTCACCGTCTTCGGGTCGAGGCGGCGCACCACGCTGTGGCTGAGCCCGCCCTGGTCCGTGGCGACCAGCTCCAGCTCCAAATAGGACGGATACTCGTGGTCGGGCGCGATGAATGAGCCGCTGCCCACACCCGTCCAGTCCTGCAGCAGGTGCGTGTGGCAGCTGCCGCTCGGGTCGCAGTGCTGCATCCGCAGGTGCCAGGCCAGCGCCGAAGCGGGCAGCGTCCCCTGCTGCGGGTCGGTGGCCGTGCCGGAGAACGCGATCGTGTCGCCGACCTTCCACGTCGTGCCCGCCACCGGCGAGTTGAGCACGGCGGTCGGCGCCTCGTTGCCGGGCGTGATGGTGACGGTCGCGGTGTCGGTGGCGCCCAGTGTGTCGGTCACGGTCAGCCGGGCCGTGTAATTGCCCACCGCCGTATAGGTGAACGACGCCGTCGCGGTCGTCGCGTCGGTCGTGCCGTCGTTGGTGAAGTCCCACGCGTAGGTGAGCTTGCCCGCGTCGGCCGGGTCGGGATCGGTGGAACCGTTGGCGTTGAAGGAAACCGCGAGCGGCGCCGGGCCCTGCGTCGGTGTGGCCTCGATGACCGCGTCGGGCGTCTGGTTGCCCGGCGAGTACCGAATCCGCCGCACCGTGCCGCCCAGGTCCGCGTAGTACAGCTCGCCACCGGGCCCGATCTCGAGGTCGACCGGGTTGGCCGAGTCCGAACCGAACGTGATCACGTTGGACGCGCTGGGCAGGCCGCCCGGAGTCGTGGGCAGGGCGGCCCAGATGCACTTGCGCGAGTAGTCGGCGAAGAACATGGCCCCGTTGTATGCGGCCGGATACGGCCCGCCGCTGGTCGGATAGAA
>JBIOYB010000237.1:0-6960 GCA_044869915.1 Allorhizocola sp. | reverse complement strand
GGGCTCATCTGTGCGCTGTCGTTCACCGTCTACAGTTCCGTGTTCCGCCCCACCGGCCGACCCCGCTGGCTCGCGGCGCTGGCCATCAGCGGGATCGCTCTGCTCGCCGCAACGGCGATCGGCATCCAGCAATTCGGGATCGAACAGGTCGTGTCCTTCCGCGACGAGAGCCAAACCATGGAGACGCTGATGTTCGGCTTCGGCTTCAGGGAATTGAACCTCGGCCCCGCCGCTGCCGTTGGCAGCATCGAGTTTCTGGTGCTGGCGATCCTGGGCCTGCTCGCGGCCGCCCTCGTCCTTCTTACCGGCCTGCGGATCCGGGTGCTTCCCCGTTCCGCTGAATCCCGCCCCGCCAATCCGGGCGCGGCCGTCGGACTCGGTGCGGGCGTGCTGCTCATCGTCGGCATCGCGGCGCTGTTCCTGCTGCCCTGGCTCGGCGGGCTGGACAACAGCCCCGATCGCCAGCTTCAGACCGATTTCGCCGGCTCCTGGATCGCACCCTTCCTGACCACCAGCTTCGCCGTCGGCCTGGCCGTCATCGGCGGCTTCGGCATCGGAGCCTTGCGCCCGCTGGGCAAATACAGCGAGGTTCTTCTGCTGCCCTTCGCTCCCTGGCTCTTCACCGGGACCGGCCTATTCGTGCTGCGGGCATTCGCCGGCGCCGCCGACAACGGGACCGTTGGCACGTTTTGGGCCCTGCTGCCTCCATTGTGGATCTTCGTGCCGGCGTTGTTCGTCTTCACCCTGATCTTCCGTGGTCAGGCCACTCAGGCAGAGCCGGGAAGTCTCCTGAAAACATATGTCCTGCCGGTGCTTCCCGCTGTCGTTATCGCCATCGTGGTGTTCTGGCTCCTTCAGGCACAGGACCTCCTCTGGTCCATGGTCATGTCGAAGCCGGATGCTATGTCAGCGCCAATGGCTTTCATCTTCAGCGCCGGCGGCTCGTACCGGTCGAGCCTGGACGACATCGCCTATGCCGTGGTGACTCCGCTCTGGCTCATCCCGATCGTGGTCATCGGCGCCATGCTGTCGCAGTGGTTCTATGCCGACCGGGTGGTCATCACCACCGGCGACTAGGCCGCACGGGCGAGGTTCGAGCCGGTGTCGAGACCGACGGATCAACATCGGGTGCGCTGCATGGGACGGATGCGAACCGTCCGAACCCACCTGCGGGCGACCGCCACCTCCCCCGGTTGCGGATGGATTCTGCCGGTCTCGAGGCGGCCACCCCTCGACCCGAGGCCGGCGGGCCCGCGCTGATTTCGACAGGACGTGCATATGTCAGACCTGAACGACTTCTACGCCCAGAAGCCGCGCTGGAAGCCGAGCGGGGTGGACGAGGCGCTCGAATACGCCACCATCGAGGTGCCGATGGACTACAGCGACCCCGGTGGCCGTCGCTTGACCATCGCGATCGGACGGATCAGGGCGACCAAGCCGAGGCGCAAGCGCGGCATCCTGATCGCGCTCAACGGCGGGCCGGGCGGCGAGGCCGGTCTGGGTCGCCGGATGCCATTGCGATACAAGGATACGGCCCTCAACGAGGTCTACGACCTGGTGGGGCTGGACCCGCGCGGGCTGGACGACTCGACCCGGCTGTACGCGGAGATCACGCCCGCCAAGGCCCCGTTTGACTCGCGCCCACCGGACGAGATCTTCCCGGTGATGGTGGAGGACATGCGCGTGCGCGAGCAGGGCTGCCTCGCGGCAGACGACGGGCTGCGGCCGTATGTCAACACCCGCAACAGCGTGCGGGACGTCGATGTCCTGCGCGGCGTCATGGGCACCGAAAAAATCAACTTCATCGGCCACGCGGACGGCTCGCACGTGGGCGCGCTGTTCGGCAGCATGTTCCCCGAGCGGATGGACCGGTGTGTGCTCGACTGCTCCCGCAATCCCTACTGGAACTGGCGAGATCAGTGGAAGGCGCAGTCGGTCGCGTACCGCGAAAACGTGGAGCTGTGGGCGGAGTGGGTGTCCGAACGCGACACCCGCTTCGGCCTGGGCGTGACGCAGCAACAGGTCATCGATGTCGTGGAGCAGGTCGCCTCCCGATTGGAGCGGGAGCCGGCCGCCGGTGTCGGGCGCACGCCGTTTGACGGCGCGATGGGCGCGGGCGCTACGTATCGCGGGTTGTGGGCGGTGCTGGCCGACATCGTGCGCGAGCTGCGCTGGCCCACCGGCGTTGCTCACTTGGACGACGCCGCCAAGGCCGTCGGCGTACTGTCAAATCTGATTTTTCATTGGCGAAGCATCCATCCCACCCTGCGTTCCGGGGTCACCGACGCGGTGACGCTCGAGGACGAGTGGCCGGCCGATCTCGAGTTCTACTACCAGGAGATGCGCGAGTTCCGGGAGAAATACCCGTATGGTTACGGCGTGGTGCGGGTGCAGCCGTGGGTCGGCATCTTCCGCACGTTCCAGCCGCCGGAGCCGCCGCTCACGCCCGACGACGTGCACCGCACCGGCTACCCGCAGGGCATCGTCGTACACTCGACGGCCAATTCGGTGCTGCGCTATGAGGGCGGCGTCGCGATGGCGCGCAAGCTCGACCACCGGCTCATCATGGTGGAGGACGAGGGCCTGCACGAGATCTACGGCATGGGGCGCAACGCGGTCGTGGACGAGCACGTGACCCGTTACCTCGTCGACGGCGTCCTGCCGGCCGAGGACCTCCGCACGCCCGGCATGCCGCGGCCCGGCATCGCACCGGGCGACACCGGGCCGTCGCTTGTGGGCACTCTCGCCGAACGGGTCCAACGGTTTGTGCGGGAGCACAAGCTAAAAGAGTGAAGGATAGTCGGTGTAGCCGCGCTCGCCGCCGCCGTAGAAGTCGGTGGCGGCGACCGCGTTGTAGGGCCCGCCCGCCAGCAGCCGCGCCGGAAGGTCCGGATTGGACACAAACAGCGAGCCGAAGGAGACCATGTCGGCGACGCCGTCGTCGAAGGCCCGCTGCGCGTTGTCGCGGTTGGTGGCCTCGACCGGGTTGACGATCATCGCGCTCTGCCACGTGTCGCGTAGCATGTGCGTCAGGTGCCGGTCCCACTTCTCGGCCACGTGCAAATAGGCCAGATCGGCGGGCAGCGCGGCGACAAACGCGGGATACTCTGCCGCGTCATCGGTCGTGTCCAGGCCGTTGTAAGGGTTTCCGGGCGAGATCTTCAGCCCGACCCGCTCCGGCCCGATCGCGTCCGAGACCGCCTCGACCACCTCGACCGGGAAGCGCATCCGGTTGCGCAGCCGCCCGCCGTAGTGGTCGGTGCGCCGGTTGGCCGACCCGTTGAGAAACTGAGCGAGCAGGAAACCGTTGGCACCCTGCAACTCCACGCCGTCAAACCCGGCGTTGATGGCGGCGACGGCGGCGTTGGCGAAGGACCGGATGAGATCGGCGATGCCGTGCAGCGTCAGCGCGAGCGGCAGCGGGCAGTCGACCCGGCCCGCCCGGGTGAACGACTGCACCTCGGCCCGGACCGCCGACGGCGCAACCGGGAACATGCCGTGCGGCAACAGATCCGGGTGGCTGACCCGGCCCGCGTGCTGCAGCTGCGCGAAGATGCGCCCACCCGCCTCGTGCACCGAATCCGTGACGCGGCACCACGATTGGATCTGATCCACGGTGTGCATGCCGGGGGTGTCCAAATAGCCCTGTCCCTCCGCGGTGGGATGGATCGCCTCGCTGATGATGAGGCCCGCCGACGCGCGCTGCGCGTAGTACTGAGCCATCAGCAGGGTCGCGGTGCCCCCAATGCCGGCCCGGGCCCGCGTCATGGGGGCCATGGCGATGCGGTTGGCAAGCTCCAGCTTGCCGACGGTGATGGGATCGAAGAGAGACGTCACCTCGTGAGCGTCAGGTGGCGGGGTCAAGCCGTGGTGGAGTCAGGTTCAAGGGTCCCGCGACATCCTCACCGGCAGGTTTAGGGAGAACCGGCAGGTTTAGGGAGAACTGGAGGTGCCAGCGGTGACCACCGATACAGGGCTGATCCAAGCGGCGGAGAAGCTCCGCCCGCTCGTCGCCGACCACGCGGCCGCGGCCGACCACGACCGGCAACTGTCGCCGGAGGTGGTGGCGGCGCTGCGGGAGGCCGGTTTCGCTCGCCACTTCGTGCCCGCCCGCTGGGGCGGCGCCGAGGCGTCGTTCGCCGAGGCGACCCAGGCCATCGCGGCGATCGGCGAGGAGTGCGGCAACGCGGCCTGGTTCGCGTCGCTGTCGGCCTACGCGGGCCGGTTCGGCGCGTTCCTTCCCGAGCAGGGGCAGGCTCAGATCTGGGGCGGCGGACCGGACCCGATTATCGTCGCGGCCCTTGTGCCCTCGGGCACGGCCGAGGAGGCGCCGGGCGGGTTCCGGGTGCGCGGTCGCTGGGCGTATTGCAGCGGAATAGACTTCGCCGACTGGGCGCTGATCTGCGGGCCCGTGGGCGATCGCGCTCAAGCCAAATTTTTTGCGGTACCAAGGGATGAGTGCACGATCCTGCCCACGTGGGACTCGATCGGCCTGCGCGCGACCACCAGCCACACCATTGAGGTCGACACGTTCGTGCCATCGCACCTGATCTTCCCGTTTGGACTGTTGGCCTCCGGCCGCAACCCGCATTCGCGGGCGGTCTGCCACACCGCGCCGATCCGCGCCGTGGGCAACCTGGCCTTCATCCCGCCGGCGCTGGGCGTCGCGACGGGCGCGTTCCGCACCGCCACCGAGACGCTCAAGGCCAAGAAGCACCACCCCGATCTGGATCTGCTGCTGGTGCGGGCGTCGGCCCAGATCGACGCGGCCCGGCTGCTGGTCGAGCGCAACGCGCAGGTCGCCGACGCGGCCGGGTTCACCGACGAGCTGCTGGCGCGCAACGAGCGCGACGCGGCCATGGCGGGCGAGCTGCTGGGCGACGCGGTCAACGCGCTGGTGCGGGCGTGCGGCACGTCGGGCTTCAGCGAGGCGCAGCCGCTGCAGCGGTTCTGGCGCGACACGATGTGCGCGACGTCGCATGTGGCGCTTCGCTTCGAGACGGCGGCGGTCAAGTTCTACAGCGCGTTCCTGTTGGGGGACGGGCAATGAGGCCGGATCGCCTGTACGTGCTCGAGGCCGACATCGCCGATCTGCGGGAGCGCCTGGGCCGCACACGCTGGCCGGAGGCGGCGACCGAGCCGGGCTGGGAGCAGGGCGTGCCGCTGGACTACTGCCAGGAGCTGTGCGCCTATTGGCGGGACCACTATGACTGGCGTGCGACCGAGGCCCGGTTCAACGCGCTGCCGCAATACCTGACGTCACTCGAGGGGCTGACCGTCCACTTTGTGCATGTTCCGTCCACTCGCGACGGTGCGATCCCGCTGCTGATCGGGCACGGCTGGCCCGGCACGGTGTTCGAGATGCTCGACATCGTCGAGGCACTGACCGACCCGCCGGACGGGGAGCAGGCGTTCGACGTCGTGCTGCCGTCGCTGCCCGGGTTCGGGCTCAGCGACAAGCCCGCGGCGACGGGATGGGGCATCGACCGGGCCGTGAAGGCGTGGGATCAGCTGATGGGGCGGCTCGGGTACGACTCGTATGTGGTGCACGGGCCGGACTGGGGCTCGTATCTGGCGGGCGCGATGGGCGCGCAGCTGCCGGAGCGGGTGCGCGGCATACACATCACGCTGCCGATGGCCGACAAGCCCGCTGAGGACTTGCCACTCACCGCGCGGGAGCAGGCCCGCCTGGGCGAGGTGTATCGCAAGTGGCAGAGCGACTCCGGCTACGCGGCCATCATGTCGACGCGGCCGCAGTCGATCGGGTACGGGCTGACGGACTCCCCGGCCGGACTGCTGGCGTGGGTGGTGGAGAAGTTCTGGTCGTGGTCCGATCACGACGGTGACGTGGAGAAGGCGATCCCGCGTGACCGGATGCTCGACACCGTGAGCCTGCACTGGTTCGAGGCGATAGGCGCGTCGGCGTCGCGCATCTATTGGGAGAGCTACCGGAAGGTGCCCTACCTGCCGGTGTCCGTGCCGACCGGGGTGTCGAGCTTCCCCAAGGACGCGTCGACCCCGCGGGCTTGGGCGCAGCTGCGCTACACCGATATCCGGTTCTGGCGCGATCACGACAGCGGCGGGCACTTCCCGGCTTTGGAAAGGCCTGAGCAGTTGGTGGCCGATCTCAGGGAGTTCGCCGGCGAACTGGAATGACCCGCGTGATGCGAGGGCCAGACGGGGGCGATTCGCGCCGTTCCAAGGCTCGCCGGCGGCCCCGCCAACCTCACGGGCTCGCGGGGTCGGTTTATTCGCGCAAACTCTCTTAGGAAAGTTTCTTAATTGATGCTATGGTGATGGGCGCATCGATGCATTTGTCGAACATTGTCGACTTTCCGAGAGGAGAGAACATGTCGAGAATGCGCGCCATCGCCATGGCGGCAGCGCTTTTCGTGGTCAGTGCGCTCGCGGTCACCGTGCCGGCGACGGTCGCGTCCGCTGCCGCCTGCGTGGCAGCGTGGCAGGCGTCGGCCGTCTACACGGGAGGGATGACCGCCTCGCACAACGGCCGCAACTGGCAGGCGAAGTGGTGGACGCAGGGCGAGGCCCCGCCCGGCACGTCCGGCGTCTGGACCGACCTCGGCTCGTGCGACGGCGGCACGACACCGCCGGGCGGCGGCACGTGCAACTATCCCAACTGGGTGGCCGGGCAGTGGTATGTCACGGGCAGCATCGTGCGCTACACCAACGGTCTCTACTACATCGCCGAGCACGACAACCCGGGCTACGACCCGACGATCAGCACCTGGTATTGGGATCCGCACAACTGCAGCGGAAACCCGCCGACCACGCAGCCGCCCGGCGGTGGCGGGTTCGTGGTCACCGAGGCGCAGTTCAACCAGATGTTCCCGGGCCGCAACGGCTTCTACTCCTACTCCGGCCTCACCGAGGCGATGGGTTCCTTCCCCGCGTTTGCCAAGACGGGCAGCGACACGATCCGGCGGCAGGAGGCGGCCGCGT
>JBIOYB010000236.1:0-13012 GCA_044869915.1 Allorhizocola sp. | reverse complement strand
CCGGTGGCGGCGTAATAGGTGGCGACCGTCGCGGCAAGCCCCGAGCTGGACTTGCGCGGATTGTCCTTGCCGAAGCCGAACCGGCCCCACTCGGGGTGGCCGTGCTGCGCCCAGCCGGTCGGCTCCTCCGACCGCTTGAGGATCTCGCGCCAGCTCACCTGGGTGTCGGGCCAGCCCATGGCGCGGGCCATCTTCTCGGGCATCCCGATGGCCAGCGGGCTCTTGGCGATGGACTTCGGCGGCTGCACCGGCATGCCCGTGAGCTTGCCCTCGTGCACCAGCAACTCCACCCAAAGCGACGTGGTCGGCAGCCAGACCTCGGGCCGCGGCGCGCCGTCGACCGGCGTGGCCCAACCCTCCGACAGCGCCTGCCTTGCCCGGCCGGAGCTGGTCGCGTGGACGTTCAGCTTGACGCAGTGCCCGCCGGGACGGCGACCGGAATCGTTGTACTCCTCGGCGAGCGCGCGGATCGCCTCGATCTTGCCGTCCTCGACCGACGTGTTGACCTCGAGCGGGGCGCAGCCGCTGTCGCTGCCCGGCAGCACGACGTAGGCGGCCGCGACGGCGACCACTCCGGTGGCCGCGAGGATCAAGAGACGCCTGTTCATCGCACCAACCTTCCTACGACATAGACGACGGCTCCGACGGCGAGGCCGGCCGCGAGCGCACCCAATGACCAGCCCATCTTGGCCGCCGCCGCGAGCGCGCCGAGTCCTCCGAATAGGACGGAGGTGCCGATGCCGATCCGGTCCCACTCCCTGCGCGTGCCGAACCGGCTGTAGACCTCGCCGATCGTGTCGCGGCCGATGACGTAGACGTCGGTCGCCCTGTCATCGACGCTTGCGGCCTGGAGCATGCCGACCACCTGATTATTCTCCGGGTACCAGACGGGGCCGCCGCTGAAGCCGTGCGCCACCCGGAAGATCCCGCCGAGGCGCTCGTCGATGTGGAAGCGGCCGCGGTCCACCGCGCCCATCAGTTCGCCGTTGATGTGGACGTGATGCGCCCGCTGCGGCACGGGGCCGACCATCTGCACGGCGGCGTGCCTGATGTCGTTGGCGGGCTTGAGGAACGGCACACCGCGCGGCAGATCCTCGTGCAGCTCCAGCAGGGCCACGTCCTCGAGGTCGAACCGGCGCGCGTCGCCGGGCAGCCATACCGCCACGCTGGCCGAGCGCAGCGGCTGGTGCCCCTTGAGCCCGTCGCCGAACGGGAACACCAGCTGCAGCTCGGCCTGCTCCGGCGGGGTCGCCTCGCGCAGCGGCCGGTCGAGCGCCGTGTTGACCACGTGGGCGCACGTCACCAGGAACCGGCCGCCCACGGCGAACGCGAGCCCGACGGGCCGGCGGTCGGACGCCCGGCGGACCCGCGCGATCGCGTGCTCAGGGCGCATTTCGCCAGGTGAGATTGATCGTGAAGGTGGCCTCGGCCGTGCCCTTGACGAACACCAGGCCGCTCTCGCCGCCCACCTTCAGCCCGAGCTCGACGTTTACCTCGTCGGGGCCGGGCGCGATGTCGCGCAGCCCGTCGAGCATCACGCGCAGCGCGGGCAGCACCCGGCGCAGGGAGGAGACGAGGTTGAACGGGGCCTCGGCGATGCCGTGGCGGCCGGCCACCAGCTCCACCTCGCCGGACACGTCCCGCTCGTCGACCTCCACCTCGAAGTATTCACCGCCGTCGGCGGCGTCACTGATCGGTACCCTCAGCAATAACGACACGCCTCAACAATAGAGACACACATCAAATTGTACGCAGATCTGCGTAGCCACATGATCGCGAGGCGGCTGACGTGCGCGACGGCAGGCACGCGACATGGTGGCGGGTATGCGAGTCATACGAACTTTGAAATGGCCCGCCGTCGGGGCATGGCTGCTGATCGCCGTTGTGGCGTCGATGTTTGCCAGCCGCGTCGGCGAGGTGGAGACCAACGATCTGCGTAACTGGCTGCCCGCGACGGCCCAGTCGACCCGGGCGCTTGATCTGATGCCGCCCGAGGACGAGTCGCTGCTGGTAGTGTACGAGCGGGAGGCCGGCATCACCCCGGACGACCGGGCGGCCGTCGAGGCCGACCTGGCGGCGTTGAAGGGGCGCGGGCCGACGCCGTCCGAGGACGGCAGGGCGCTGATGCTGGTCGTGCCGCTGACGCCGGAGCAGGTGGCCGATGACGCGATCGCGGGCGTGCTGGATTCGGTGCGTGCCGAGGTCGACGCCGGGCTACCGTCCGGATTGGAGGCCCGGCTCACCGGCGGACCAGCGGCGTCGGCCGATTTCGACGGCGCGTTCGACGCGCTGGACGCGACGCTGCTGATCGTGACGGTGGCGGTGGTCGCGCTGTTGTTGCTGCTCACTTATCGCAGCCCGATCCTACTGCTGCTCCCGCTGATCGCCGTGGGGGCGGCGAGCCAACTGGCCAGCGCACTGGTCTACCTGTCCGCCAAGCATTTCGGCCTGGTCGTGGACGGGGCGAGTGCGGGAATTCTCACGGTGCTCGTGTTCGGTGCGGGTACGGATTACGCACTGCTCCTCGTTTCGAGGTACCGAGAAGAATTGAAGAGGCACGCGGACCGGCACACGGCCATGTTCGCCGCTTGGAAGGAAAGCCTTTCCGCTATTGTCGCGTCGGCCGCGACGGTCATCCTGGCGCTGCTGACCCTGGTCGTCGCGGACATGAACTCGACGCGCGGGCTGGGGCCGGTCGCGGCGATCGGCATCTGCTGCGCGCTGCTGGCGATGACGACCCTGCTGCCGATGCTGCTGGTGCTGGTGGGGCGCTGGGCTTTCTGGCCGCTGATCCCCCGATTGGGTGGGGCGCCGAGCGAAGTGCGGGGCGTGTGGGGGAAGGTGGCCGGGCTGGTGTCGCGGCGGGCGCGTCCGATCTGGATGGTGACGGCGCTGGCATTGGTGTGCCTCACGTTTGGCGTGACGGCGATGACGAGCGGGCTGGGGCGCGAGAGCGCGTATGTGACGAAGCCGGAGTCGGTGCTCGGGTTCGAGACGCTCGCGGCGCACTATCCGGGCGGTTCGGCCGGCCCGGTCTATGTCTTCTCGCGCGAGCCCGATCCGGCGAGGTCCACTTTGGATGGCGTACCGGGTGTTGTGCGGGTCGAGCCGGCGCGGCAAGCGAAGGACGGGTGGACGTTGCTTGAGGTGATCCTCGATTCCGACCCGAGCGGGCCGCAGGCGCGCGACACGGTGGTGCGGATCCGCAAGGCGCTGCCGTCGGCGGTGGTCGGTGGCGAGACCGCGCAGGCCGCGGACAAGGAGTCCACAATGGACCGCGATCTGCGCCTGATCATCCCGCTCATCCTGCTGGTCGTGTTCGTGGTGCTGGTGGTGTTGCTGCGGGCGCTGGTCGCGCCGTTGCTGCTGCTAGCGAGCGTCGTGCTGTCATTCGGTGCGGCGCTGGGCGCGTCGGCGCTCATCTTCAAGGCGATCGGATTCCCGGCGGTGGACCGCAATGTGCTCCTGATGGGCTTCCTGTTCCTGGTCGCGCTCGGGGTCGACTACACGATCTTCCTGATGACGCGGGCGCGGGAGGAGGTCGCGCGGGCCGGGCACGAGCGGGGGGTGCCACGGGCGCTGGCTGTGACGGGCGGGGTCATCACGAGTGCGGGTCTGGTGCTCGCGGCGACATTCGCGGTACTGGCGATGATGCCCATAGTCTTCATGATGCAGATAGGCATCTTGGTTGCTGTGGGCGTGTTGCTGGACACGTTCGTTGTGCGGACTTTGCTCGTCCCGGGCCTGGTCATGGACGTTGGCCGGTGGTCGTGGTGGCCCGGCCGCTTGCGTCTGCAGACGTCTGCAGACAGCGCAACCCTTCCGGTGGACACGGGTGCGGCACCAGAATTGGCGAGGCGAGGCTAGCAGCAGTCGGGGTCGGGGGGACCCTGCCCTCGCACATAAATGCGGGCGCGACCTTCAGGGAAGAGGTTGCGCCCGCCTTCTTTTTGCGCTCATACATCGATACTCGTCGAGCAGCCGAAATGTAAGCGGGGTCGCCCAGACTGTGCCCTGCAGACGGTCCACTTCGGATCAGCTGCCTATCGGTGGGCCTTGACGGCGCAGTCGAGGCACCCGTAGTGTTCGCATTCACTTTGGTGGATCGGCTGACTAACGGGGGTTGTCATGGTCGCTCGATTTGGTGTGCTTGTGTTGTCTTTGGTGGCTGGCCTGCTGGTCGGAGTGCCACCGGTGGCCGCGGCGGCGGAGCCGTCGCGACCCGAGGGGGACAGGCCGGTTCCGGTGGGGTCGGCGGCCACGTCTTTGCCCCCGTTGCCTGGGATGCCCACGTCGGTGGGCAAGCCGCCGGTGTGGCCGCAGGCGGCGTCGGCGGTCGTGGACCTGCCCGCGCTGCCGGGTTCGCCGCTGGGGCGGGGTCCGGCGGCCGCCTCGGTGGGTGGGTTGCCGGTGCGGGTGACGCCGCTGCTGTCGCTCGATGGTGACGCCGTTTCGGAGTCGGCACTGTCGGCCGCCGCTGCACAGGCGCCGTCGGCGGTGCTGGTGGAGGTGCTCGATCGCGGGCTGACCACGACGGCGGGCTATCCGTTGGCGGTGCGGGTTTCGCGGGCCGATGGCGGGTCGGGACCGGCGCGGGTGCGGCTCGACGTGGACTATTCCGGGTTCCGATCGGCGTTCGGTGGGGGCTGGTCGGATCGGCTGGGTCTGAAGATGGTTTCGCGGTGTGCCCTGGTGGCGCACGTGGCCGACTCGTGCCCGGCGCCGGTGCCGTTGGCGTCGGCCAACAATGCAGTCAGCGGCGTGGTGTCGGCGGAGGTCTCGCTGACGGCATCGGATTCCTCGTCCGTGCCGCCGTCGTCGTTCAAACAGGCCGAGACGCGGGCCGAGGCGGCACCCGCCGCGGCGGGTGTGCTGGTGGTGCTGGCGGCCGGTCAGACGGGCGAGGGTGGCGACTTCACGCGGACGGATCTGAAGGAGACGGGATCGTGGGCCGTGGGCGGGTCGTCGGGCGAGTTCACCTACTCGCTGCCGCTGGCCGTGCCGCCGGTCGCCAGTGGGCTGGCGCCTCAGGTGGCGCTGTCGTATTCGTCGGGCGGGGTGGACGGGCAGACCTCGACGGGCAACACTCAGCCATCGGTCATCGGTGAGGGTTGGTCATATCACCCGGGGTTCATCGAGCGCACGCTGCGGCCGTGCAAGGAGGATCAGGACGCCGCCCACCCTCCACACTGGACGCACAACGACGCCCGGCCGCTCGGCCCGTGCTGGCGTTACGACAACTATCAGCTGTCGTGGGGCGGCCGGTCCGGGGAGCTCGTGCCGACGGCGACGCCCAACGTGTTCAAGCTGGAGTCCGACGACGCCACGCGGGTGGAGAAGCTGATGGGCGGGCCCACGGGCGCGATCTGGGGCGAGCACTTCAAGCTGACCACGACGGATGGCACCCAGTATTGGTTTGGCAAGACCCGGTTGCCTGGGTGGGTTTCCGGCAGGCCGGAGACCAATAGCGTGCTGACGCAGGCGGTGTGGGCCAACCATTCCGACGACGTGTGCTTCTCGTCGAGCCGGTTCTACGACTCGCGCTGCGATGGCGTGACCTATCGGTGGCAGCTCGACTATGTGGTGGACGCCCGCGGCAACTCGATGGGGTTCTACTACGGGCGGGACTGGTCGGCCGCCGGGATCATCGAGCCGGTGTCCGGCGCGCGCGCCTCGCACGGCTATTATCGTGCGTCCCACCTGACCCGGATCGAATATGGGCACCGCGCGGGCAGCGAGGCGACCGCGAATGCGCCGGCGGTGGTCGAGTTCGAGATGGCCGACCGCTGCGTGACGTCGTCGTGCGGCACGCATGACGCGGCAAACTATCCGGACACGCCGTGGGATCTGCAGTGCGACGGTGGCGATTGTGCCAACAACATGGGCCCGTCGTATTGGACGCACCGGCGACTGTCCAAAGTGGTCACCAAGGTGCACGCGGGCGGCGGGGTGTACAAGCCGGTGGACAAATACGAGCTGGCGCACTCGTTCCCGGGCGGGACGTCGCGGCCGGTGCTGTGGCTCGACTCGGTGACGCGCACCGGATACGACGCCAACGATGTGGGCACGACGATGTTGCCGGTCAAATTCCACGGCCAGATCAACAACAACCGCGCCGACTACGACCCCAACGGGGGCATGGCCGACCACATGAAGTATCGGATCGACCACGTGGACACCGAGACCGGCGGGCGCATCGCGGTCGCTTATCTGCCGATGGACGCGGGATGCCAATTCGGTCAGGCGGCGTGGCCCGACCCGGAGAGCAACGCGCATCGGTGCTACCCGCAGCAATACACCAACTCGCTGGGCGTGACGGGCTGGTCGTGGTGGCACAAGTTCGTGGTGGACAAGGTCACGCTCATCGACGGCACGGGCGGATCGCCGCCGGTGACCACGTCGTACTCGTATTCGACCGAGGGTTCGACCAATAAGGCGCTGTGGGCCTACACGGGTTCGGTGTGGGGGACCAAGGACAAGGCCAATTCGCGGTGGGTGGGCTACCCGACCGTGTCCACTACGGTGGGGGTCGACAGCGGGCAGCAATCACAGACCAAGACGGTCTACTACCGCGGCCTGGACGGCGACCTGACCGACGTGTATTTCGGCACGGAGCACTATGGGCAGGGCATCTCGCAGGTGGCCTTGGCCGATGTGGACGGTGACGGCCTGCAGGATCTCATCACAGATGTGGGGCCGTCGCATCAGCTGTGGGCCTACCGCAATCAGGGCTATGGCAAGGCCGAGACGTTTGTCTCCTGGGATCGGCGGTTGCTGACCTCCGGGTTCGGGCCGATCGGCGGGATCGAGCTCGCAGACGTCGACGGCGACGACAGGGCAGACCTGATCTGGGTGCACCAATCGACCATCCACGTCTACCGCAATCAGGGCTGGGCCGCTGCGGCGGTGTTCACCTCGGCGGATCAGCGGCCCCTGGTGTCCGGAGTGGGCACGCTCGATACCAACACCTTCGCCGACGTTGACGGCGATGGGCTGGCCGATCTCGTGACCAACGTCAGCAACGACATCTGGGTGCACCGCAACCAGGGCTACGGTCAGGCGACCATGTTCTCCGGCGCGGACAGCAGGCTCCTGGTCGGCGGGTGGGGCTCGCTGGCCGGTGTGGAGGTGGCCGACATGGACGGAGACGGCCGCGCGGATCTGATCGACGACCTCGGGTCCAATCCGGACATTTGGGTGTATCAGAGCCGGCCGTGGTCGGCGGGATCGCCATTGGTCACCGGGCCGACCAAGCGCGTGACCACGGGCGGGTTCGGCGGGCTGGGGCAGGTGTCGTTCGCCGACATGACCGGTGACGGGCGCGGCGATCTCGTCGCCGATTCGGGCCCGTGGCGTGATCTGTGGATTTACAAGAATCAGGGTCTGACGGCCACCGATGTGTTCGTGGGCTGGGAGCGTCAGCGCGTGGCCACGACCAACCCGATGGACGAGGGCAACAACATCCGTCGCAGCGTGCAGGTGCTCGACTCCAGCGGGGCGGCTGTCGCCGATCATCCGGCGCTGGGCGGGCAGGTGCGCGAGACGCAGACGCTGGACGGACCGGCCGGGGCCGTGCTGGCCAAGACGATCACCAATCGGCTGGTCTGGGAGAGGGCGGGCGGTGCGCTGCCGGCGTGGCAGACCCCGGCCTGGCGCTACTCATACTTGAACCGCGAGCAGGGCGTCAGCACCTGGACCAGGATCGCGGACGGCTCCTATCGGCAGACCTATGTCGGCTACACCTACGACAACTATGGCACGCTCACCTCCACTGATGATCAGGGTCAGGTGGGTCTCGCGACCGACGACATGTGCACCCGGCACGAGCATGTCGGGGTGGACGACGGCAGCCGATACATGGTCGGCTTCGTCAAGCGCACGGTGACCACGGCCGGCAACTGTGCGAGCACCCCGGTTTATCCGGCCGACGGGATCAGCGAGATCCGTTATTCGTACGACGGGCAGGCCTACGGTGTCGTGCCCGGCGCGGGATTGGTGACCAAGACGGAAACGGCATCGTCGTACACCGGCTCGACACCAAACTGGACGTGGGCGCACTATTCATACGACGAGCGGGGGCAGATCAGGTTCGCCAAGGACGCGCTCGAGCAACTCACCGAGACCGTCTACACCTACACCGCAGGCGGGCGACTCGCGACCACCGCGGTGAAGAGCCCACTCGTGGGCGGGCTGCAGCACGTCGCGACCACCGAGGTGGAGCCCAAGCGCGGCCAGCCGATCAGGGCCACCGACGCCAACGGCAAGACCACCAACGCGGCGTACGACGCCGTTGGCCGGCTGGTCAAAGTATGGCGCCCGGGCCACCCCATCACCGGCACCCCGGATGTTGAATACCGCTACGTGCTGTCGGCCACCACGCCCAGCTATATCGAGACGAAGGTGTTGGGCCCCAACGGCAACCAGATCTCGAGCTTCGACATCCTCGACAGCCTGCTGCGCCCGCGCCAGACCCAGACCGTGACCGAGGTCGGCCACCGGATGGTCACGGACACGCGCTACAACAACCGGGGCCTGGCCGACAAGGCGTCGGTGTTCTACAGCGCCTCGGGCGGACCCAACCACGAGCTGGTGTGGCCGACCAACCAGGACGCGGGGATCCCGCGGCAGACCCGATACGTCTACGACAAGCCGGGCCGCACGATCAAAGACCAGCTGTGGAGCTACAACGCGCTGCAGTCCGAGACCACCACCGCGCACGAGGGCGACCGTACTGGTGTCATCCCGCCGCAGGGCGGGACGGTGACCCAGGACATCGTGGACGCGCGTGGCCGGGTCGTCGAAAAGCGCCAATACCAGTCGCCGAGCAGCCTCACGGGCTCGTTCAGCCGCGCCACCTACGGCTACAACCGGCAGGGCAATCTCACTTCAGTGACCGACCCGGCCAACAACAGCTGGACCTACGCCTACGACCTGCTCGGCCGCAAGACTCAGACGGTCGACCCGGACGCCGGCACCACGACCACCAACTACAACGTGGCCAGCCAGATCAGGTCCACAAAGGACGGCCGTGACCAGTGGCTGTTCTACGAGTACGACGCGCTGGGCCGCAAGACCAAACAGCGTGACGGCTCCGCCACCGGCCCGGTCATGGCCGAATGGGCCTACGACACCGTCGCGAAGGGACAGTTGGCCGCCTCAACCCGCTATGTCGGCGCGGACGCCTACCGCACCCGTATCACCTCGCTGGATGACGGCTACCGGCCCCTGCACGTCGAGGTCGACATCCCCAACGCTGGCGTCAACGGCGGGCTCGCGGGCACCTACGCCTGGGACTACACCTACAAACCCAACGGCGCACCCGCCACCACGGTCCAACCAGCCGTGGGTGGGCTACCGGCCGAAACCCTCACACATATCTACAGCAACACCGGCTTTGCCCAAACCCTGACCGGCACGTGGACCGGCGGCAGCCAAACCTACCTGGCCGACATCGTCTACCATTACGACGGGCTACCCTTCCAGCGCCTGATGGGCGACCCGGGCAAGCAGGTGCGCATCGACGACCACTACGACCAAGCCACCCGCCGCCCCGACATCACCTGGGTGTCCCGGGAGACCAGCCCCGGCACGTTCACCACCAAATACGAAACCGACTACGCCCACGACCCCGCCGGCAACATCGTCTACGTCGCGGGCAAAACCGACGGCCAACCCGACCAGACCGAATGCTTCCGCCACGACCACCTGCGCCGGCTGACCGAAGCCTGGACCCAGGCGTCGCTCGGCACCGGCTGCACCACCCCGCAACGTGCCGGGCAGGATCCGTACTGGCGGCAGTGGACCTTCGACGCCATCGGCAACCGTCTCACCCAGACCGACAAAAACTCGGGCGGGGACACCACCTGGACCTACCAGGTCGGCGCCGCCGGAGCGGTTAAGCCCCACCAGCTCAAGCAGGTCACCTCAACCGGCCCGCTTGCCGGCCCGACCCGCACCTACAGCTACGACAACGCCGGCAACACCCTTACCGCCACCACCTCGACCGGCACCGCCCAAACCCTCACCTGGGACAAGGAAAACCACCTGTCCACCGTGACCGAGGGCGGCACCACCACCGCCACATACGTCTACGACGCCGACGGCAGGCGCCTGCTCGCCCGCACGCCTACCAAGACCACCCTGTACCTGCCCGACGGCACCGAACTCGAGCAGGCCTCAGGCGGCGGCACACCCTTGGGCACGCGCTACTACGCGGGACTGGCCGTGCGCCAACCCAACGGCGGCCTCAAATGGACCATCACCAACCACCAAAACACCGCCGTCACCCAAATCGACGCCGTGACCCTCACCCCCACCCGCCGCCGCATGCTTCCCTTCGGCGAAGACCGCACCACCCCACCGCCGACCTGGATGGGCACCAAGGGTTTCGTCGACGGCACCCAGGATCCCACCGGCCTAACCCACCTCGGCGCCCGCGAATACGACCCCACCCTGGGCCGCTTCATCTCCATCGACCCCATCATGGACCTCACCGACCCACAACAATGGCACCCCTACACCTACGCCAACAACAGCCCGGTCACGTTTAGCGACCCCAGTGGGTTGGTCCCTACCTGCGACGAAAACGGCAACACCACCTGCCCGACACCTGACCCCGAAAACCCGGGTGGCTGCACCAACTGCTGGTCTAACCCTGGAGGCGGAAGAGGCAACAACGGTAGCCGGTGTACCGGGAACAGTAGGAGTGCGTCCTGCGCACCAAAGGATCGCAGCTCCGACGATATAGTCCAGTCGGGCATTGTTCTTGGCGGTGAACTTGTTATAGCTGACTCACCAGCCGCGCTCAATGCCTTCATGGACGACCTCCAATCAAGGTTCTGCGATGCTTACTCAGGGGCTCAGGGCAAGATCGGGTGCAGTCCTGATTCTTGGATGTGGCGAGCTATATTTGAAAACTGGGCGCTTTCTCAGATTTGCACTATTACGTCGTGGTGCGGGATTTCGGGAGCGGAAGCTCAGCGGCGGTTTTTTGAGGCGGAGATCCAGGAAAACGGGTTTGGCAGCTTGCTCGGGAGGCTCGCTAGACTCGCAAGACTCGGCCGAGCCCCAAGTGGCGGAATGGTTGTCGGTCCCATCGGATCGGTTCCTCGCTCAGTGCTTGAAGCTGCCGCTGCAGGCGGTGGTCCAACGACGAGAGTGGTAACCAACCTCAACCTTACTCACGGTCTGCAGACTGGACGCGGGCTTTCGGTGGCGACCGGCGAGAGTGCTGATGCTCTTGCCAGAACTGCGCGAGCCGGAGGTACCATGTACACTGCTGAAATTCCCAATGAGCTTCTATACCATCTATATCGAACCGGACTCGCAAGGACCATTACGACGGAAATGGGTGGTGTGGTCGGGACCGAAATACGGTTCACTCCAGCTGGAGTGGAGTACGTCAGGAGTTTCTTTGGTGGTGGATTATGAAATGGTGCTGTCCAATATTCGAAGGCTTTGTCGCCTTCGCGGGCGAGGGTGGACTCTCGATCATCGTTGTAAACCTCGAAGGGAAGGATTGCTTTATGCTCCAGGCTCGGGGGGTGGACGCCGACGTTGAGCCTGGCCATACCGATTTCAAACTCTATATTGTTGAACAACAAGCGATTTTTCATTGCCCTGGTTGCGGTGTTCGACTCGATCGATACTACAAGAATTCATTGGACTCTCTTAGAAGGGAAGACCTTGACCAGAGGAGACATGCTCGCTGAGGCGACCAATCGCACTCATCGCTGTAGGCGCCGCAGTCGAGAGCCTGACCGTAGGGTGCTCTCGGCCTAACGAGTCGGAACGGTATCTCAGCCAAGTCTCTGTCGATGGATACCGCAAGACAGTCGAGGGATACGAGATCGCTCCGCTTGTCTACCTTGTGGGGAGGCGCGAGGATGTGCTGACGGCTATACATGGACCGGGAGATTTGCGGGTGTCCAAGGACGACATCGACTTGTTGGGCCTATCCATACAGGACTTAGGAAGCGGGGTCGGTGTCCTCGAAGGAAGATACGCTGTCGGTGCTGGTATTCGTGAGATGCCTAGCGGATCGTCGCCTCAGCACGTTGGTAAGGGTGGCGCCCTAACCGAGAAGGAGGCAGCCGAATTCGAGGAAGGACCCGTCTACGTTCTGAGAATCAGTGCTTTGTACGAGCCGCAAGCCTATAAGCCCGCATCCTGACTCCCGAAGGTCACGGTCGTCGGCTCGAGATACGGTCCGCAGCGTGGGCGCAAGTTGGAAGACCATCCACGTTGTGGCAGACGATGGCACGGGCTTCGGTCACCGAAATCGAAAGCCGAGATTCCAGAAAGCGTCCCGGAAGCCTCGGCTTTCTTTCTTTCTTCAATCGTGCCCCGGTGCCGGTTTCCTGTGGTCGTTCCGATCAGTTGCCTCGAATCGAGCTGGCGTTGGTTAGCCGCATTTCGCATTTCCTGGATATTTATGTTGATGACACCAGTCACGGACCCCGAAGGCACCAAGCCGCACGGAGCCATGTGTCGCGTAGGGCCCCGGGCCTTCGGGTGATCGCGGGGTCCGGGGCGTGGTTGCGTGAGCTTGGGCCGCAGGCTGATCAGCAGGTGCTGGTACATCGAAGTTGGAGCACTGTCGTTGCAGTGGCAGATGGGCGCAATCCGGTCAGTGTCTTCTGGAGCGATGGCGACGCGATTCCGTATGCGGTCCTGCCGGGAGCCGTGGGAGAGCAAGATTTGACGCCGCAACAGGTGGGGCTGGTCGTCCTTGGTGCGCTCAACTCGGTCGACGCACCCGCTTGGCTGGATTGGCGCGTTCTCTTGTGTTCTACGTATTGGAGGCAATGCGGTCCTGTGGTCCAGGTGATGGACTTGTACTGTCCGGCCTCTGGATGTGAGAGCTGATGTCGCTGTCGGGTTCAGCACTGGGCTGCGGCCGCGTGTTCTTCTGCACATGTACATGCTTACCGGCGAATGGATCGCGGGCGTGATCGGGATGCGGACCGGGCGATTTGGTTCTGGGCCAATAGGTTTGAGTTCTACATCGACT
>JBIOYB010000235.1:0-5003 GCA_044869915.1 Allorhizocola sp. | reverse complement strand
CCTTTTGATAGGGGGACGGCGCCACGGTGTTGTCATAGCGAAATCGAGTCATCCCCGGCGACCCGTCTACACTACGGAGTCGCCAAGGGGATACTCGACATCGGCCCGTCTGTCAGAATCGCACTCGGGTGTCGGGAGGCCGGATTTCGACCGGCACCGGGTAACGTCATGGTGCAGGTGTTGGCTCGAGCGCAGGGGAGTGGCGGGTGGCACGGATCGACGGCGGTGACCTGCTGAAGTGCTCCTTCTGCGGCAAGTCGCAGCGCCAGGTCAAGAAGCTGATCGCCGGGCCGGGCGTTTACATCTGCGACGAGTGCATAGACCTTTGCAACGAGATCATCGAAGAGGAGCTCTCGGGCGAGGAGCAGGTCCGTTGGGAGGAGCTGCCCAAGCCGATGGAGATCTGCCAGTTCCTCGACTCCTACGTCGTGGGGCAGGATCAGGCTAAGAAGGCGCTGGCCGTCGCGGTCTACAACCACTACAAGCGGCTGCAGGCCGAGGCCAGCCACAGCCGCAGCGGCGAGGCCGTCGAGGTCGCCAAGAGCAACATCCTGCTGATCGGCCCGACCGGCACGGGCAAGACCCACCTGGCACAGACGCTCGCGCGCATGCTCAACGTGCCGTTCGCGATCGCCGACGCCACCGCGCTCACCGAGGCGGGCTATGTCGGTGAGGATGTGGAAAACATCCTGCTCAAGCTGATCCAGGCGGCCGACTGGGACATCAAGCGCGCCGAGACCGGCATCGTTTACATCGACGAGATCGACAAGATCGCGCGCAAGTCCGACAGCCCGTCGATCACCCGTGACGTCTCCGGCGAGGGCGTGCAGCAGGCCCTTTTGAAGATTCTGGAGGGGACGAGGGCCAACGTGCCGCCGCAGGGCGGGCGCAAACATCCCCACCAAGACTTCGTCGAGATCGACACGACCAACATCCTGTTCATCTGCGGCGGGGCGTTCGCCGGGCTGGAGCAGATCATCGAGCAGCGCACCGCGCGGTCGGGGCTCGGGTTCGGCTCGCACCTGCGCGCGGTGTCCGAGCGCAGCACCGATGACGTGCTCGCCAAGGTGATGCCGGAGGACATGCTCAAGTTCGGCATCATCCCGGAGTTCATCGGGCGCCTGCCGGTGATCACGACCGTGCGCAGTCTCGACCGCGAGGCGCTCGTGCGCATCCTCACCGAGCCGCGCAATGCTCTGGTCAAGCAATACCAACGGCTTTTCGAGCTCGACAACGTCGTGCTCGAGTTCGACAGCGACGCGCTGGAGGCCATCGCCGACCAGGCGATGCTGCGCAACACGGGCGCGCGTGGGCTGCGGGCCATCATGGAGGAGGTCCTGCTCTCCGTGATGTATGAGATCCCGAGCGACCCCAACGCGGAGCGGGTGCAGATCACCCGTGAGACCGTGCTCGAAAAGGTCTATCCGACGATCGTGTCGCGGCGCGAGGCGCCCACGCGGCGGGCGCGTCATCACCGCGAGACGGCCTAGCGCGCCACGCGCTGCGCTCTACCGCTGGCGGGGCATGCGCCGGTCAAACTCGCCGGGCGGGATGGCGACCACCATCACGAAACGGGTCGGCGAGTCGGTTTCGTTGCGGTAGAGGTGCGTGCGGTCGCCGCGGAAGTCCAGCGTCTGGCCGGCCTGCACGATGTGGTCCACGCCGTCGACGGTCACGACTATCTCGCCGACCAACACATGGATCATTTCGCGGGTCCCGGGCTGATGATCCTCTGACTCGAAACGCTCGTAGGGAGCGAACCTCCAGTCCCAGAGTTCCACAAAATCGGGGTCGCTCAGCCCGCGCAGCAGCCGGCCCATGCCGCCGCGCCCGCCGCGCCACAGCACCGGGGCGTCCTGGATGTCGGACAGGTGCACGCTGCGGTCGTGCGCCGGCTGGAGCAGGCGGGCGACTGTGACGCCGAACGCGTCCGCGATGCGCGCGAGCGTGCCGACGCTGGGGTTGGTGCGGGCGGCCTCGATCTGGACCAGCATGCCCTTGCTCACGCTCGAACGGCCGGACAGCTCGTCGAGAGACCAGCCCCGTCCGGTGCGCAACGCCCTCACATGCAGGGCCACTGCGGCGTTGATCTCCTCAACGGATCCCGGTCGTTCGCTTGTCGTGTCGGTCAACACACTGTCCTTTGTAGTCAATATTGTGGTACGAATGTTGGATGCTGCCTATTGTCCTCGCCGGAATCTCGGCCCTGATTTGGGGCACCGGCGACTTTTGCGGCGGGAAGGCAGTCCAGCTCCAGCGCGGGCACGCGCTTTCCGTCACGGTCTTCTCGCAGCTGAGTGCCGTACCCATGATCGCACTGTTTCTGCTCCTGGTGCCGGGAAGATTCGGCGTGTCGGCTGTGGCGTGGGGCGCAGCGGCGGGCGTCGCGGGCCTGTTCGGGATCGTCCTGCTATACCGGAGCCTCGCCAGCGGCGCGATGGCCGTGGTCGCGCCGACGACGGCCGTGACGGCGGCGGTCGTGCCGCTGGTGGGCGGGCTCGTGCAGGGCGAGCGCCCAGGCGCGCTGCCCATCACCGGTGCGATCTGCGCCATTGTGGCCATCGGGCTCGTTTCGCTAAGCCCGTCAGCAGGAGGGCCGCGGACGATCAGCGCGCGGGTGTTCGGGCTGGCACTGCTGGCGGGCGTGCTGTTCGGGCTGTTCTTCCTGCTGCTCGCGCGGACGGGTGACGACGCGGGCATGTGGCCGCTTGCGGCGGCACGATTCATGGCGCTACCGCTTGGGCTGGTGTTGCTGCGCGTGACACCGATGGGCGGGCCACTGCTGCTTCGCGGGCGGGTTGCGTGGTTCGCGGTGATCGCGGGCGTGTTGGATATCACGGCAAACGGGTTTTACCTGCTCGCGGCGTATGGCGGGAACGTCAGCATCGTGGCCCCGGTGGCGTCGCTGTATCCGGCGAGCACCGTCCTACTTGCGCTGATCGTCAACAAGGAACGACTGCGGCCGATCCAGTTCGCCGGCCTCGGACTTGCGGCAGCCTCACTGGTGCTCGCGGCGGCGTAAGGTTGCGCGGGTGTCGAACCCTTCCGTGATCAAAGCCCGTTGGGCGGTCGCGACGATTTTTGCCGTGCACGGGTTGGTGAGCGGCACCTTCGCCTCCCGCATCCCGTGGATCAAGGACCATCTGGCGATGAGCGACGGCCAGCTCGGGCTGGCATTGGTGATGCCTGCGGTGGGCTCGTTGGCGACCATGCCGTTCGCGGGCCGGCTCGTGACGCGATTCGGTGGGCGCGCGACGACGCGGGTCCTCATTTCGCTGTGGGGCCTGGCGCTGATCGTGATTCCGCTGGCGCCCAACCGATGGGTGTTCATGCTGTTTTTGCTGCTGGCGGGGGCTGCCGCTGGTACGTCCGATATGGCGATGAACGCTGAAGGCGTGGCCGTGGAAAAGGCTCTCGGCCGCTCCATTATGTCGGGGCTGCACGGGATGTGGAGCGTTGGCGGGCTGGTCGGGGCCGGCATCGGTGCGGGTGCGGCCAAACTGGGCATCGGGGCGCCGGTCAACCTGGGCGTTGTCGGAGCCTTGGCGATGGTCATCGGGTATTCGGCCGGGCACTGGCTGTTCGCTCACGTGCCTGTGTCCAATGAGGACGGTGGGCCGCGATTCTCGTTCCCGCGCGGTCCTGTGCTGGTCATCGGCTTGATCGGCTTCTGCGCGATCGTGGCCGAGTCGGCGTCCGCCGACTGGGCGGCGGTCTACTTGAAGGACATCCTCGGCGCGAGCGAGGCCGGAGGGGCAATGGCCTACGCGGCGTTCGCGTTCTCCATGGCCGCGGGGCGGCTTGCCGGAGATTTCCTGGTCGCTCGTTTTGGCTCTGTCGGTACCGTGAGAGTCGCCGGCCTGTTCGGTGTGCTTGGCGGAATCCTTGTCGTGTCGGCGCTCGCGCCCTTGCTTGCCACGCTCGGGTTCGCGTTGATCGGGATCGGCGTGGCCGTGGTGGTGCCGTTGGCGTTCAGTGCGGCCGGCCACACGGGCGAGCACCCGACCCATGCCATCGCCGGCGTCGCCACCGTCTCATATGGAGCCGGTCTCGCCGCGCCCGGAATGATCGGTGGAATCGCGGCCGTGACGTCGCTACCGGTCTCGTTTGCGCTTGTCACAGCGTTTATCGCGGTCGTCGTCCTAGGTGCACCTCGCTTGCGTGCGGCCACAGTGTGACCCGCACAACCGACCCCGATTTGCGTTCGCGCACAGCATTGGCGTAACCTTCGTGATGCCCGCAGGACAGGTTCCAGATTCCGAGGGCCGCCCCAGAACATCTCCGCAGAAATGCGGTCGTGTTTGGTGTGTGTTTGTTTTTTGAGAACTTAACAGGGTGCTTGTTTATGCCAGTGCCAATTGTTTTTTGATCCTTCGTGGATTGATTCCTTTGGTGTGACCTCTGTTGAGGTTTTGCCGGGATTTTTCAAATTTTTCTTTGTTGGAGAGTTTGATCCTGGCTCAGGACGAACGCTGGCGGCGTGCTTAACACATGCAAGTCGAACGGAAAGGCCCCTTTTGGGGTGCTCGAGTGGCGAACGGGTGAGTAACACGTGAGTAACCTGCCCCAATCTTTGGGATAACCTTCGGAAACGGGGGCTAATACCGAATATTCCCGGCTCCTTGCATGGGGGGTTGGGGAAAGTTTTTCGGGTTGGGTTGGGCTCGCGGCCTATCAGCTTGTTGGTGGGGTGATGGCTTACCAAGGCTTTGACGGGTAGCCGGCCTGAGAGGGCGACCGGCCACACTGGGACTGAGACACGGCCCAGACTCCTACGGGAGGCAGCAGTGGGGAATATTGCACAATGGACGCAAGTCTGATGCAGCGACGCCGCGTGGGGGATGACGGCCTTCGGGTTGTAAACCCCTTTCGCCAGGGACGAAGCCTTTTGGGGTGACGGTACTTGGAGAAGAAGCGCCGGCCAACTACGTGCCAGCAGCCGCGGTAAGACGTAGGGCGCGAGCGTTGTCCGGATTTATTGGGCGTAAAGAGCTCGTAGGCGG
>JBIOYB010000234.1:0-6580 GCA_044869915.1 Allorhizocola sp. | reverse complement strand
CAGGCACCGGGCAAGCAGGCACCGGGCAAGCAGGCACCGGCCAAGCGAGCGCGTGCGGCGGGCAAGCGAGCGCGCGTGACGGGCAAGCAGCGGGTCGATTGGTCATCGCGGATGATGATCGCCCTGGTGGCCGCAGGGGTGCTCGCGTTTGGTGGCGGGATCGTGGCGGTGCTCAGCGGCGGTGGCGGGGCGGCCGCCCCGCCCGGCGCGGCCGGCGACCCCCAGGCGTGTTGCCCGGGCAGCGGTGTCACGGCGTCGCAGACGCCGACGGATCCGCTGGCGAGCACCACCGAGCTGCCCACGCCGGGCACCACCACCACCAAAACGACGCAAACTGCCACACCGCGGCCCAGCACCACGACGCGAGGCCCGTCGCCCTCGCCGACCCAGACGCAGACGCAGACCGACCCGCCGAAGCTGGCCGGTTCCGGCAACTGGGCCTGCGCCGGGATCGCGGAAGGCAGGCGAATTGTCATGGTATCCCTGTCGGCGACCCTGTCCAACGCATCGTCGGGCACCGATCCGCAGGGGCAGGCAGGTGGGGGCGCTTCGTTTGGGCTCAGCGGCTCGGGCACGACGTCGTTCAGCGGGCAAAAAAGCGTCGACGTGGGGGCGGAGGCCGATCCCCCCACGGGCACCATCTCGTGGAGCGTCACGGTGACCGTGGCCGGCACGGGCGATGTCAGCGACAGCGGCAGCGTGGGCTTCAACTGCCCCTGATGAGGGCGGTTAGCGGTGCAGCTTGGCCAGCTCGGCGAGGGCGGCCTGCCAGCGCTTGGTCGCCTCGGCGAGCGCCTTTTGCCAAGCGGCGGCGGCCTTTTCGCCCTCGGTGAGCGCCGCCGCAGCCGCCGCGAGCTGTGCGTTGAGCTCCGGGTCGGCGTCGGCGAGCTTGCGCAGGTCTTTGGCCGCAAGGAGTTTGCCCAACTCGGCGCGCCCGCTGGAGGCCGCACGGAAGTCGCGCGCCGCAAGCTCCGCGTTCTTGGTGAGCGTCTTGGCGAAGTCTGGCATGGCGGTGCCTCCTAGGCGATCGGATTGAGCGGGGACCAGGGCTTGCCGAGGTTTTCGATCGGGGTCCCGCCGAGGTGGATCCCGCCGCTGCTGATATTTCCGAGTACGACCGCCGAGCCCGCGTCGACGTCCATCGTCATCGACGGCCGTCCGCCGTGCACCCGGTTGCCCTGCACCACCGCGACTCCGGCCCGCACGCGCACCACCGTCTGCTCCCCGCCACCCGGCTGCGAGCACCGGTTGGAGTTCATCACGACGTCGCCGTTGGTGGCGATGCCGACCGCGACGGCCTCTCCCCCGCCCTGCAGCGTGTTGCCGGTCAGCTCGACGTGCCCGAGCGTGTCGCGCTGCAGGAACGCCTTGGCGCCCACGAAGCTCCACGTGCCGGCCGTCGCCGCGGCCATGCGCACCATCCCCGCACTGGCCGCGCCCGGCGAGGACGCGCCCGTGAACAGGTTCAGCGCGATCCAGCCGGGCCGCGCCACACCGCCCGCCAGCACCGAATTGTCCACAACGGACACCGAGTTTTGCCACGTGGCCACGATGATGCCCGTGGCGTTGCCGCCCTCGGAGGCGACGCGGTTGACCGTGTTGCCCACGATCCGGCCCTCGACGAACGTCGCGAGGCCGATGCCGAAGCACTGCCGCGCCTCCGACGAGATGCCGTCGATGACGTTGCCCAGCACGGTCACGTGGCCCACGCCGACGACCACGATGCCGGCCAGATAGGACACTCGCGCGGCCGCAGCCGCCCGCAGCGACACCGTGGGCTCGTCATTGGCCGGCACCGCCTGGCGCAGGTCGAAGATCTGGTTGTTGTCGATGGCCGCGGTCTTGCCGCCGCCCGCGCTCTGCACGAGGATCCCGCCCGCGGTCCCGCGGATCACGTTTTGCTTCACGATGAGCGAGAGCATATCGGCGCTGACCGAGATGCCCGCCCCGCCGAACCCGGTGATGTTGTTGCCCGTCACGTGAGCCACGCCGTCGGTCGCGTCGGGCGGGGAGGCGGTCAGCGCGATCCCGTCCTTGCCCGCCACCCGCGTGCTGCCGATCAGGGTGTTGTCGCACAGGCGCGCCCGCCCGCCCACGATGACCCCGGAACCGTTGACCTCCAACGTGTTCCCGCAGATGTCCAGCGACGCGTCTTCCGGGATCAGCCCGGTGACGACGATCCCGGCGTCGGAGCAGCCGCTGAGCGTGTTGCCGCGGATCGACGTGTGGCCCGCGTGCTGCAGCACCTGGCCTCGCTCGATGCTCAGGTCGATGCCCCGGTTTTCGCACACGAACGTGTTGTCCTCAATGGACAGTCCGGTGGTGAGCAGGCCCTCGCCGGTCACCCCGGCGTGCGCCGAGATCAGACACCCGCGGATCCACACCAGCTCCTGCGCGCCGGCGAGGCCGATCGCGGTCTGCTTGGGCTGGCTGATCCACAGGCGCTCCAGCCGCACGGACCGGTTGGCCCCGTCCAGGCCGATCCAGCCGCCCGCCACCGAGAAGTCCTCGAGCACGATGTCTTGCGACAGCGTGACTTTGATCGCCGCCTGCTTGCCCACGAGCCGGCTGGCCTGCCCGCACCCGCGGATGCGGATCGACCGCACGCGGGCCAGCTCCAGCGGCCGGTCCAGCTCATAGGTCCCGGGGCACAGGGTGATCGTCCCGCCCGAGAGCTTGCTCGCCCGTTCGATCGCGTCCTGGATCGTGAACGTCCCGTCATTGTGCTGCTCGGGGGTCACGCAGATCTCGCAGCCGCAGCCACCGCCCTCGGCCACCGGCCAGTCGGGGCGGCAGTCCGTGACCGACGCCGAAAGCGGCGAATCGCGGCGGACTGCCCTCGCCGCAGATCCGGCAAGCGATTCGCCACCATCGGCGGACAGGGTGATCAGCGCGAGCCGCGCGTAGTGGTGATGCGTGCCGCGCGGGGGCGCCGAGACGAGCTTCTCCAGCGACTCCTCCGGCGTCGCGGCCGTCGCCCGCGCCGCGAACATCCAGTGGTCGCCCGCCCGCCCCTTGCCGGACCCGAAGGAGACCGTGATGCCGTGCTCAAGCGAGACCGGCGCGCCGGCGCCCGGTACCGGGATCAGGCCCGAATCCCACTTGCGCACGCGCAGGTGATGCGTGGTCGACGTCAATTCCACGGGCAGCGCCGGGGAAAACGTGATCGTCGAGGTGGCGACGTCGACGGTCACCTGGCGCATCTCGCCCGACTCCTGTGCCAGCTCGCGCGCGTCATCGGTGATCTCGACCCAGTCGCCGTCCTTGACGCACAGCACCTCGTCGCGCCCGAGCGACTGCAGCCGCAGCGACGTGGCCGAGACCACCTCCACCACTACGCTTCCCACCGACGCGTTGTCGCGCGACCACTTGAACTGCGTCGGGGAGTGCAGCTCGACGCGATAGAGCTGGTTTTCCGGGCCGCGATAGCCCGTGCCGGGCGGGATCTCGCACGGGTCGTCCACCGGATCGACCGCGATCGTGCCCGTGCTCAGCCGGGCCGCCGACGGCGCGACGAGGTCGTCCCACGCCTTGAGCGACGACCCGCACGCGACGTCGCCCGCAACCGGCAAAAGCCTTACCTGCCATACCGTCTGGGTGCGCGTGGTCGTGTCCACCCCGATCGCGCTGTCCACCAGATCCGGCGTGTTGAGGTGGGTGAGCTCGCGCTCCCACACGTCCAAATACACCAGGTGCCGGCCGCCTTCGGGCAGCGGCGCGGGCGACGGCCAGTAGGGCTGCTTGGCATACTCGACCGGCCCGGTGCCGTTGAGCTCGGCCAGCACCGGGTCGAATCCCATTGCGGTGCCATGGTTTTCGGCCAGCAGACCGTCCACATACATCCGCCCGGGCCCGATCGCGAGTTTGCCGCCGGACAGCCCGATCAGGAACGCGTCGGGCGTGCGGCGCGAGACCACCGTCGGCGAGGGCGACAGGTCCACCGTCTGCGCCCGCAGCCGCCGGTCGGTGATGGCCACCTGCTCGTTGAAGTCGGCGTCGAGCCACAGCCTGCCCTGCTGGATGCCGATGCCACTGTGGTCGCGTAACGGGTCGAACCGGACCCTACTGAGGTCAGCACTCATTTCCCAACAGTCCTTAGCTCGCGTAGAAAATGCCGGCCTCGAGGCCGAATCGGAGGTACTCGTCAAGGCGCAGGCGCAAATTGGCCTCGCGCTGCGGCGCGAACAGGTGGTTGCCCGCGCCCATCTCGCTCTCGTTGTCGGCGCCGCGCCGGATCTCGTCCGGTGTGGACCGTCGCAATTGGGCGAGCCCGGGGTCGCCAAACCGCAGCGACGTGAAGCTCGCGGGCAATGACGTGCACTTGTAGCGCGACGGCGTCACCGAATCGGCGGAGATCCGGCTGAACCGCACGCAGCCCTCCTGCCGGCGTTGCGCGGTCACCTTGCCCACCACGATGGAGTTGGAGATGTCGACACGGACGGCGCCGATCGTCCCCGTCACCGTGGACTCGTCGAGCGTCACCGGCCCACCCGTGTATGACGCCACGAGACTGTCGCGGATGGACGCGCCGTTGACCGCCGACACCGGCCCGAGGATGCACCGCTCGATCACCAGTTTGGCGAACGGGTGCGTCACGGTGACGCCGTCGAGGATCGTGCAGTGGCGCAACACGAGCGTGCGCTCCTCCAGCTCGCCGTCGTCGACGAGCGTGACCTGCCCGCCGCTGATCAGCAGGCCGTCGAGGATGCCCGCCTTCACCTCCACCGACCCGACGATGTGCGGCCGGTGCCGCTGCGCGGCCCGCAGGACTCCCGCCGGCACGACGAGGTTTTCCTCGTAGCGCCAGTTGTCGGTCACCTCGACGACGCCGTCCCCGGTGAGCTGAGCCTGGATCGAGTCGCCGCCCGAGACGGTGCGAAGTGGACCGTCCGCCGTGGACAGTGGGCGCGGATAGGGCCCGCCGCCGATCAGCAGCGCGGCTCCATAGTGGAACGTGCCGATCGCCGTGCCCGTCACCGGATCGGGGAACGCCACCCGCCCGAGCACGGGATCGACCGCGATGACCCCGGATCCCGGCGCGGGCGCGTGCGTCCAGCCGGTCAGGTCGCAGATGCGCACCTTCGGCGGCGTGGCCGCGCCCAGGATCCCGACCAGCAGGCTGCGGTCGCGCCCGTAATACGCGTCCTGGTGTGCCTTGAGAAACCTTCGGGTCAAGGGAAGCGGCACGTCGAAGGGCTCCGCGAGGTGAGTGATCTCTTCCTCGGTACGCGGCTTGCCGAACAGCTGCGCGTCTATGCCCAGCGGGTGGAAGCGGAAGCGCGTCTGCGACCCCGCGTCCGGCACGAGCGGCGACCGGGTCAGCTCGAGCGCTTCCACCCGCCACAGGAAGATGCCCACGTTGTGGATGTTGTGCCGTCCACGCCGGACGTCGGCCAGATGCGCCCGTTCGTCGAACGCCGCCGTGAGCGGGAGCCACTGTCGCGTGTCGACGGTGCCGCCCTTGCCCAGGCGGGGGTGGTTCATGTATTGGGTGGTCGCGAGGCGCTCGAAGAACTCGACCGCACGCGCCCGCCATCCGGTCACGTCAGACGCGAGCTGCTCGAGCATCGCGGCCGTGCCCTTGCGCCGCCGGTACGCGATCGTGTTGGCCACCTCGGCGCGCGGCGAGACGCCCTGTAGTGGCCGGTAGCCGATGAGGTCACCGATCAGCGGCACGGCCTCATCCGTACACGTCTCAATGAAAAGGTTGTCGTAGAACCGGTCCAGGTCGCCTTCGACCACATCGAGCTCGGCCTGGATGATCTCCAGCAGTGCCCGCAGCTGCCCGTCATCGCGCACCTTGTACACGCGCGGCAATAGGTCATACAGACTCATGGCATCTCCACGATCCAGCTCGGCGGTAGCGAGGGCAGCAACAGCAGCTCGGAAGGCCCGTTGGCCAGCAGCCGGGGCTGGTTGGACGGGTAGAAGCCGCGATACAGCTGGTCCAGATCGACGGCGATGGTGCTCGCCGGCCGGTGCGCGGCGGCGATGACCTCCGACCGGTGCACGGGCCGGCCGAACTCGCGCGCCTCGAACCCGAACGCCTCCAGCAACGCCAGCCGCACCGCCGTCGCGTCGCCGCGCACCTTCATCCGCAGCCGGAACGCCACGGGCAGGTGCGGCACGACGAGGACCGGCGCGAGCGGATCGCCATACTGCCGAAGCGCCGTCGTCAGCAGCGCCCGCGTCGAGTCGGGCACGAAGGCGCCGTCCGCCCCGGCGACCGTCACCACGATCGTGCGGGACGCGTTGACGTGCGCGTGCGCCTTGGCGATCCCGGGATAGGTGCGCGCGAAATCGGCGTAGTCCAAAAGCGACACCGCACGGCCGAGCGTGCGCGTCGACAGGGGCACACCCCGGCGCGCGTGCGCCACGGAGTCGGGGTCGGTCCCGCCCAGCGCCGGCACGGGATTGGTCACACCGGTCACGCCCAGCGGTGGCGCGCCGAGCTGGGTGAGCGCGCCCTTGGGCAGGTTGCCCGCGACGCCGATCCCCTTGCGATATTTGGCCCGGACGTTGTGCTGGCCGGTCGACACGCGCGCGCCCTGCTTGCCGTCGCCGAACCGGACCTCGTTGC
>JBIOYB010000233.1:0-4647 GCA_044869915.1 Allorhizocola sp. | reverse complement strand
GCGGTGCGGCGGTGCGGTGCGGCGGTGCGGTGCGGCGGTGCGGTGCCGTGGCTGGGCTCGCGGGTGCCTCGGTTGTGGGGGATGGGCGTAGTTGGTGCGAGGGAGTGGCGCGCGGGTCGGATTCGTGCGACGCGGTGAGCCTCACCGTGAAGGTGCGGTGCGGTTGCCGCCCTCCCGATTGGTTTGTGGGGTGTGAGTTGAGTCCGTGAAGGAAGAGATACGCGGGAGGAGGAGCATTGGTCGAGGCGTTGCGCTGAAACGCGACAGCGACCTGCGTGGATGTGCCGGATGATGTTCGGAGCGTGACGGAGGTTGTGAATGGCGGAGGTCCTGGGCCTGACGGGTCGGGAATCGGAGCTCGAGCAGTTGCGGGCGGCGTTCAGAGAGATCGCGACCGAGCTCACCGAGACCCGGTTGGTGGTCGTGACAGGGGTTTCAGGCATCGGCAAGACGAGTCTGTGCGCTGCTGTCGCGTCGGAGTTCGAGGCCGAAGGGGCGTTGGTGCTGGGCGGGACTTGCCCACGGCCGTGGGGTGCGTCGCTCGCATACGCACCGTTTGTAGCTGCTTGGGCACTCAAGCCTGGCGACGATGGCGAAGGAGAAGGTCGGCAGCCGCCAGAAGGAGAAAGGGCGTACGAGCGAGAGGAGGGGTTTGCCGGGTGGCTGGGCAAGATGTCGCGTTTGGGCGGTGATGCGCCGGAGGTGGGACAGGCTTGGTTGTGCGAGCGGGTACTCGGGCAGCTGCGGCAGTGGGGCCGTCACCAGCCGGTCGTGCTGGTGCTGGAGGACGCGCACTGGATCGATACGGGAAGCATGAGCCTGCTGCAGGTCATCGCTACCACACGGATGCGCGGCCGGCTGCTGGTCGTGGTGACGGCACGCACGGAGGCGCCCGATGGCGGGGCGGTGCCCGCTCTGCTGGAGCTCGCGACGAGGCCGAGGGCGCGGCTGCTGGAGCTTGGGCCGCTGCACGATGAGGTGGTGCGCGAGATCGTTCGCGACCTGGACGATGACGCGGCGGTGGAGGTTGTGGGCCGGGCCGCCGGGCACCCGCTGTTCGCGGTGGAACTGTTGCGGCATCGGGGGCCGGGGCTGCCGAACACACTGCAGGTCCTGCTTGGACGGAGGATTCGCGAGCTGGGGCCCGAGGGGGCGCGGCTGCTGGCGGCCGTGACCATCGCGGGCGACCGGGCCTGCGAGCCGGTGTTGGCGGAGATGCTCGGGGTGGCAACGGTTTCCGGGCTTGTGGAGGAGGGCATTCGGCAAGGGCTTTTGACGCGGGCGCTGAACCCGGACCGGCCGACCCGGCGCCGGCGCCACGATCTGCCGGGGACCGCCGGTCGGCTAAAGCGTGACGATCCGGCCGGCGGTGATGATGGGCTCCGGTGGGTAGTTGCGGGCGGCGGCCGGGACGGGCTCGGGGTAGCTGCGGGCGGCGGCGATGGGCTGCGGGCCGGCGGCGGCCGCGATGGGCTGCGGGCCGGCGGTGGCTGCGATGGATTGGCGGCGACGGCTGGGCGGTTGCGGGTGCTGCATCCGCTCTTTGGCGAGGTCGCCGTGGCCGACACGGTACCGGCAGAAAAGACAAGATGGCACACCTGGTTGGCGGAGCGGGCGGAGGGGAGCGCGGCTGCTTGGCATTGGGAGCGGGCCGGGGAGGCGGAGCGGGCGGCCGAATGCTGGTATGCGGGCGGGGTCGCGGCCACGGCGCGGCATGCGCATGGCGAGGCGGCGTATGCGTATCAGCGGGCGCTTGAGCTGCGCGAGACTCCGCGGCTGTACAGTGCGCTGGCCAACGCGCTGCGCTGGTCGGGGCGGCCCAAGGAAGCTGCCGTGGTGCTGCGGCGCGCGCTGGCGGTCGCGCCGCCCAACGACTCGGCCGCGCGTTGCGAAATCCTTTGCCAGCTATGGGATTGCCGGTTCGTGTCGGGTGCGCGCGAGGAAGCGTACGAGACACTGGCGGAGGCGACGGCGCTGGCCGCGGGGTTGCCCGATTCGCCGCTGACGGCCCGGCTGGCCGCCGCCGAGGCCAGCACGCTGATGACGCAGGGGCGATACGCGGAAGGCGTGGCGCGGAGCCGGATTGCGCAGCGGCACGCGGAGCGGGTTTCGGACCTGGCGACGCAGGCGCACGCGCTGAGCACGCTCGGGGTGTGCCTGGCCTTCTCGAGCGAAAGCGGCCCGGCCATGGCCGAAGACGGCAACTCCGACAGAGCCAACGCGCGCGGCTCGGACGCGGCCAGCGAGAGTGACTTCGGCAAGGCCAACGTGCGCGGCTCGGATGCGGCCGGTGAAGGTGACATCGCCGCGGCCAACGCACGCGGCTCGGGCGCCGCTGGTGAAGGTGACGCCGACGCCGCCGACTCATGCGACTTCGACACGGGCAACGCACGCCACTCCGGCGAGGCCATTGAAGCCTTGGAGGCCGCGCGGAATTTGGCCCATCGCCTGGGCAGTGTGCGCGAATTGACCCGCGCCGCCGGCAACCTGACCTTCGTGCTGGCCAACACGGGCGCACATGAGCGGGCTGTCACGATCGGGCGCGAGGCACTGTCACGTTTGGACAGTCTGGGGCTGGCCGGCGCGCTCGGCGGCCCGCTGCACTTCAACGTCGCCGTGAGCCTGCTGGCGCTCGGTCGCTGGGACGAACTTTGCGAGCTTGCCAACCGGATCGACGACCGCCTTCCACCGGCGAAAGCCGCGCGCATGCGACTCTGCCTGGCCGAGGTGACGGCGCTGCGCGGCGATCAGGCCGAGACGGCGCGCCTGCTCGCCGAGGCCGATGGGATCATCGACGGGCCGGACGAACTGTACGACGCCGAAAAGGCCATCCCGCTCGCGATCAGCAGCCGCACCGCCCGCCGCCCCCGCACGGCCATCGAGGTCTGCCGGACCGCCCTGCGCACGAAAACCGCCGCGCTCGGCCCGATCGAGCGGCTCCGCCTGTGCGCCGAAGCCCTTGGCGCGCTTAACGAACTTCAGACCGCACGCGGCCGGGTGACCCGCATCGACAACCCCGAGGACGTGATCGCCGAGTTCCGGCCCGCCGCCACGCTCACGCCCTCCACATTGGAGGAGCGCGCGCTCGTGCTGCTCTGCGAGGCCGAAGTCACGCGCGACCCCAAACTGTGGGCCGAAACCGCCGACGCCTGGGACGGGCTCAAAATGGTGCACCATGCCGCATACGCCCGAATGCGCCAGGCCGAGGCGCTGATCGCCTCGCGCGATCCGGCCGCCGCCGGTGTCCCGCTGCGCCAAGCGTTCTCGACCGCGGTGGCGCTCGCGGTCACGCCCCTGCGCGAAGACGTCGAACGCGTGGCCCGCCAAGGCAGGATCCCGCTGCTGTCCGACCGCCCGGACACCTCCGACCGCCCGCACCTGGCCGTGCTGACCCGCCGCGAACGCGAGGTGCTCGAGCTCGTCGGCCGCGGCCGCACCAACCGCGAGATCGCCACCACGCTCGTGCTGAGCGAGCGCACGGTCGGCGTCCATGTGTCCCGCATCCTGGCGAAACTGGGCGCAACAAACCGGTCCGAAGCCATCCACCTCGCGATCAGCCGCCAGTGAAGCCGCCGCCGAAGCCGCCGCCGAAGCCGCCGGCGAACGGTGCCGGCGAACGGTGCCGGCGAACGGTGCCAGCGAACGGTGCCAGCGAACGGTGCCAGCGAGGACAGCCAGCGAGGGCCAGCGAAGGGGGCCAGCGAAGGGGGCCAGCGAAACCGCCAGGGAAGGGGACATCCGTCTCATGTCACGCGGCGCAGCCCGGAGCGACGCCGGCCCAGAGGAAGCGGCCACCGCGCGTGCGACCAAACATACGTAGATCTTCAGATGTGTGCCTCGTACCGCTAAAGCTTTGCTTGTTGTCATGACTATCAAGCGAATCGCCGCGCTGCTCCTCGCCGGAGCTGCGGCCACCACCGCCCTCAGCGCCATCAGTCTCGGCTCGCCGGCCAGCGCGGGCCCCGTCCAGATCCAGTCCGGCTGCCGGTTCGAGCTCACCCTCCTCACGGCGAACGAGCTGCAGGAGGCCAACAAGGACGAGATCTTCCTGCGCATCGGGGACGAGGACACCCGGACGATCGGGTTTGTCGAGGACCAGAGCCGCGCCGCCGGTGACTTCGGCAACGCCGACCTGACCACGGAGTTTATCCCGTCCGGCGGCCGCATCTCCGTCCAAGTCTGGGAAAGCGACTGGCCGTCGGCGGACGAGCTGCTCGGCAGCTTCTGGGTCGCCTGCACCGCAGGCAGTTTCGTCAACGACGACGACGTCGACCGGTTCGGCTCTGACTACGATGTCGCCTACCGCGTGATCGCCCTACCGTAATCATCCACAAAGGAGAGTCATGGCACCTCCCACCGACCCACCCGTGAAGATCCTGGACTGGGCGGAGCTGCACGTCGACCAGCACATCTTCCGGCTCGTCAAGCCGTGGCGGCTCGAGGAGCTGGAGGAGATGCTCGAGGCCGCGATGATCAACCGGCGCGTGGTCAAGGTGCGCGTCTACACCGAGTTTGACGGGGAGACTACCGTCCTGGTCAACCCGTCCCGCGCCACGGTCATCTATCTGACCAAGCGACCGGAGCTGGTGCCGGAAAACGAGAAGGGGATGCCAGACCCGTAAACCCTGTGTCAGGTCAAGGCCGGAT
>JBIOYB010000232.1:0-3511 GCA_044869915.1 Allorhizocola sp. | reverse complement strand
GATGATCAGGTTTGACCCCATTCCACAACCTGCGTGACAAGGCCAAACCAGTTGGTGGTCAAGGCATTTTCGTGTCAGGGTCAACGGCATGTCCCTGAGCACACTTGGCCGGGTCGCCTTCGCCGCCGCCATCATGATCGGGTTGGCCCCCGCCCCAGCCTCGGCCGCTTCAGCGCCGGTAGTCGATGTCTTCTGCGAGTCGCTGGGGCGCTACCGCGTCCTGTGCGAGCGCACCATCACCGGCGGCACCGCGCCCTTCTACACCAGGTGGTACTACAACGGCGGCTACTTCCCGGCCTACGACAACAAGACTTTCACCGGCTGGGCGTGCACCATCGGGGGCACAAACCAGTACATGGCGGTGGTCACCGACGCGGCCGGCCTGAGCGCCAGCGACACCAGCGGCGTGGGCTGCCGCAGCGGCAACCCCTGACATCCGGCCGGTCAAGCCCGCGCGCGAAGCAACCCCTCGAGTGTGGTGGCCGGATGGCCGGTCAGGTCGGGGATGTCGGTGGTGACGCCGGCGAGTTCGCCCGCGGCGATCGCCGTGTAGGTGGAGACCCAGGCGTCGACCTGCCAACCGGGTGCCCCATAGGAAGCACGTGACGCATAGGCTTCCTCGATTGTCTCGGGCCGGTAGCTGACGCTGTTTCCCGTGACGGCGCTGAGCACCTCGGCGATTTCGGCCAGCGTAAGCGCTTCGGGCCCGGTCAGCGAGTAGGTGCGCCCGGCGTGCGGTGCCGGGTCGCGCAGCACGGCGACGGCGGCGTCGGCGATGTCGTCCTGCGCGACGCAGGCGACCCGCCCGTCGCCGGCCGGCCCGCGGATGACACCGTCCTGCCCGACCATGGCCGGCAGGAAGTCGGCGTAGAGGTTGTCGCGCAGGAATGTCGCCGCCAGCCCGCGCTCGCGGATGTGCCGCTCGGTCGCCCAATGGTCGCGGGCCAGGGTGAAGGTGGCGTCGGGGGCCGCGCCGTAGAACGAGATGTAGACAAGGTGCCGCACGCCGGCCTCCGCGGCGGCGTCGATGAACGTGCGATGCTGGTCGACCCGGTCCGGCGTTTCCGATGCCGACACCATGAGCACGGTTGCGGTGCCGGTGAGCGCTTTCAAAACGGCATTCTTTTCTTGGTACGGCGCGTGAGCGGCCGTGGCCGCGGGCAGTTGCGGCGCGCGGGCGGGGTCGCGCACCAGCAATCGCTGCGGGATGCCGGCCGCGGCCAGGCGCCGGGCGATCCGCCCGCCCAGTTGGCCCGTGGCGCCCGTGATAGCTATGGGCTCAGACATGACCCGCTCCTCGAAGATCCGGCTCTCGATTCGCAGCCTAGTCTCCGTGGCGGCGGGAATGGCAACAAGGCAGGCCAGGCGGTCGGTGCCCGCCTGGCCGCTCTATGGCGCTACCGCTTCTATGGCGCTACCGCTGCCGGTCAGCCCTACTTGGGTGTCAGCGCGTAGGTCCCCGAACCGGTGACGACGCGCAGGTCCTGGGCGATCTTCGCCAGGCCCGCCTGCGCATAAATCTCCGGGACGTCGACCGTCGCCTCCCGCTGACCCTTCTCCAGCACCGGGCCGAAACGTGGCGCGTTGGCCCCCGTGGTCGCCGGCATCAGGGTGTTGGCCGCCACAATGGTGCCCTGCTCGTCGAACACTACGTGAAGTCGCATTCTCAATCCCTCCCCAACCTACGCCGGCACAACGATTGCCGACGGCCGGAACACGACCCCTACCGAGCTGTTGTTGCGGAACTGCACGTTGAGCACGCCATTGTTGGCCCACTCGGCGACGATCTCCACAGATGAACCCGCGGGCGAATCCACCGTCGGCATCGCGCTGAACCGGTTCCAGCGCTCCGAGCTGAAGTACCAGGTGAACCACCAGGTCGTCACGCCGCCCGGCGCCAGGAAAATCGTGCCCCAGGTGGTGAAGTTGACCGTGGCCATCGTGGAGAAGCCCCCGTCGACCGTGCCCGGTGCCGCGGCCTGCGCCGGAGCCCCCGCGACCATCGCCGTCCCGGCGCCTACCGTGACCGCCGCCGTAGCGGCGAGGACGTCTCGCCGGGAAACCTGACCCTTATCCTCCATCGTGTCCCCTCTCATGAAGACATCGTTAGAGTTGCATTGATCTATAAGATAGGGGTCGGGCGGGCGGCGGGCAGTCCTCGATACGACACGACGGCTTGGTGACAGTTCCCTTCACAGCGACCGCATCGATGGTCCTATTCGGACGGCCGAGTCCACAGCGGGCCGGCCGGTCCCGTCCCGGCCACCTCCGCACCCTCGACCGCGTCCTGGCGGTCGAGCTCCTCGATCTGCTCCTGCAGGTCGGCGATTTCGTCGGCGAGACCGTCCAACCCGACATACACCTGCCAGCAGGCGATCCCCGCCGCCGCCGACATCGCCGCCATCCCGGCAAACCCGAGCAGCAGCACGGACGGCAGCACCTCGATCTCGTCCAGCTGCTGCCGTGCCGCGAGGAAACCGAGATTGAACGTCAACGCCCCGAGGACGAGCAGGTTCCACAGGAACAGCGCGCCGTACTCGATGAAGGCGATCAGCGCGATCGGCCTCGCACCGTATGACGGCGGTTTCACCACACCGGTGATGAGCACCGCCGCCAACGGCAACGCCACCAACGGCAGCGTGGGCACGACATCCTGCCGGACTTCCATGGTGGTGCCGAGGCCGCCCACCATGGCCGCGACCAAGGGCGGGAGGCTGAACAGCTCGAGCAGCCCGAGGTAGACAAGGATCACCCACGCGCCGACGGCGCGGATGGTACGCAGACGTTCGGTCATTCGCAGCACGTTAGCAAATAATGTCACGCATCGATGGATTTGCGCGGATCAGCCGGATTGGATCGCCGCCAGGTCACCGGTGAGTCTGGACATGGTGGCCTTTGCCCCGGCATACAGCGCCTCGCCGAGCTCGATGACGTTCTTCACCGTCTGCGGCCAGATATTGGCCCATGCCTCGACGAGGTCGATGAGTAGCACCACACCCTCCCAGATCTCCATGATGATCTTGGCGGCGCCCTCCATGCCCAGGCTCAGCAGCCCCAGCCGCACGGCCTTGAGCACCCGGCCGACCACCCACAGCAGGAACGCGGTCAAGGCGTTGTCCAGCCCGGTGTACAGGTGCTCGGCCTGGACCGCCAGCGCCTCCAGCCCTTCCTTGGAGGCCTTGCAGAACTCAGACTCGGTGCGCAGCGCGTCCTGCCAGCGGCTGTCGATGTGATACTCAAACGCCTGCGCGGCAGGCCCGTCCCAGGTCGACGACAGCGACGCCATCCCGTAGCGCAGGTTTGCCGCCACGGCCATCGCACCGGCCTCGCCGCCCAGCGCGTCATAGGCCTCGGCCATCTCCCGCACCTTGCCCCAGTCGCCAGTAAGGGATAGCGAAAAATTAAGGTAGGTTGTTTATGGCGTGTCGCGGGGCAAGGTCGTAGTTCCAGTCGCCGTGGAAGTCGTGGCGGGTGATGGGGAGGGCGTCGACTTGCTTGCTGGTGTATTTGA
>JBIOYB010000231.1:0-18950 GCA_044869915.1 Allorhizocola sp. | reverse complement strand
AGGTCGTCGCTGTCCGGCAGGGCGGCAGCCTCAGCTGGCTGGCAGGCGACCACCAGGCCACCGCCCAGGTCGCCATCGACTCCGCAACCCTGGCCGTCACCCGTCGTCGCCAGCTGCCCTACGGCGGCCCGCGCGGCGACGCCGCCCCGGCCTGGCCGGGTGAGCGTGGTTTCGTCGATGGCACCCTCGACGCGAGCACCGGCCTGACGCATCTGGGTGCCCGTGAATATGACCCTGGCATCGGCCGGTTCATCTCCGTGGACCCGGTCATGGACCTGGCCGACCCGCAGCAGATGCAGGGCTACTCGTACGCCAACAACAGTCCCGTCACCTTCAGCGACGCCACCGGCCTGTACTTCATCGGTGGCGAGGACAACCAAGGCAACCAGTACGGCATCAGCTACGGCAAAAACGGCGCAGCGACCAACATCGGCGCGCGGGGCGCTAACGATGGCCACAAGACCAACAGGCCTTCACCGCGGACCGGCTGCGGCGGTCGCGGCAGTTGCGCCCCCAACGGCACACCGCCCCAATCTTCATCCGGCAAGAAGGCCAGTGACATCGACCTGTTCGGCAAGGACCACGCCCGAGCCATGAGCTGCGGCGCCTCGATAGGGGCCTTCGTCTGCGGTCCAGACGGGCCGGCGCAGGCCTTGGCGGTGGGCAAGGAGCTCAGCGGCTACAACGATTCCAAGGCGTGTCTCGAGGGTGATGGCTGGGGCTGCTTCTGGCTGATTGTCGGCATCATCCCGCTTACCAAGCTGCTCAAGCCCGCCAAGGCGGCTCCGTCTCCCCACGCGGGCAACAAGCTTTGCAAGAGTTTCGCCGCCGATACCAGGGTGCTCATGGCCGACGGGTCGACCAAACCCATCAACAAGGTCCGGGTCGGCGACAAGGTCATGGCCAAGAACCCAGAGACCGGAGAAAGCGGGGCACGCGAGGTCACCCACATCTGGATACACGACGACGAGCTCATCGACCTCAGGATCGGCGGCGACGTCGTCACCACCACCGAAGACCATTACTTCTGGAACGCCAGTGACCAAGAGTGGCAGACGGCCGACCAAATCGACTCCGGCGAGTATGTCCTTGCGGCTGATGGCACCCCGGTCCCCGTCGGAGGTCTGCTGCCTGGCACCCGCCACACCGCGGCCGCCTACAACCTGACCGTCAGCGACCTGCACTCCTACTTTGTACTGGCGGGTCCCGTAGCGGTCCTGGTCCACAACGACGACAACCTTCCTAACGCCATCAAATGGACTATCGAGGCTATCGACGCAGGCAAAGGCGAGGTCCGCTTGAATCCCGACGGGACGGTCGACATTTTCAAGGGACGGGAGCTGAACGCGCTGGGACCGAAAATAAAAGACAAGTGGGGCGACTCGACGATCTATAACGTCCCCAACAAACCTAACTATCGCATACTGGTGAACAGCTACGGCGATGTGGCATGGGCCGACACTGAAAATGGCAAATATAAGAACATTCATAATACCGGGATGAAGGTCAATATACCCGGCCCCAGCCCCAGTGCCGGTTGCTAGATTCGAAGGCGTGGACGCCGGGCGGCTGCACGTGGGAGGAAAGCCGGGGCTGCAAGCAGAACCCGGATGCGACCGCCCTTGGTGGCCCGGCGCCCTACTGGCACTCCTACTCAGACCGTGGCGGTCGGTGGCACGCGGCCGCAAAGCATCCGGGCCACGTCATGCGCTGCTCAGCGGCCGGTCCTTGGGGACTCATTGCGGGTCAGGCGGTGGACAGACAGCGCGCCGCGCTATCCGGGCCGCGAGCGTGTGCTTGCACGGTCCGCGTTCGCAGCCGTGGGCGCCGAACCAGGCGCAGGTGCAGCGTTCACCGTCGGGTGTGGACCGGACGACATAGGTGGCCGTTCCACTTTGGACCAGCGCTTCCCCGGGGCGGAGGGAAACGCGGCCTTCGTTTACCAGTGTGCGGGCGTCGTGCAGTCGGGGATGCTGTGCCTGGAGGGCGGTCGGGCGGTAGGGCAGCTCGCGGTGGAAGTAGGCTCCGACCGGGTCGGCCGAACGGAGTATGGCGGCGAGCATCCCGGGTGGCGTGTAGAACCGCGTCCGGGCGACGCGGGCCACGACGAGAAGGGCGGCCGCCACGATGTCGGCATGCTCGACGAACCCGTCGAAGAAGTACGGATGCGCCGAGGCCCGTTGCCACGCGTGCCCGCCCGAGGTCGCCAACAACATCGACGAACGGCCAGGCGCCGATTCCACTGTGGACTGTCGCACATACGCGTAGGCGTAGTCCTCGTCGTCCATCACTGAGCGCCGCCGGAGTGCGCCTCGGCGAGGATGAGCCGGGCGGTGCGTGCGGACTTGGCACCACCGCGCAGCCGCTGCAGCCAGGCGTGTAGCGGCGCCGGCAGAGCCGCAGACCCAAGCTGTACGGCCAGCTCGTAGCGGGTGTCAAGAAGCGCGTGCAATCCGGGATGGTCTGCGCCGAGTTGGGGCAGCAGGTGATCCAGCACCGCCAAGCGCGTAGCGGGCCACCGCGCCGGCCTCGCCCGGCAACGTGCGTGCGGACCGAAGCGCCTCCGCGCGGCCGCCGGGTGCCAGGCGCAGCAACGCGGCTGCGAAGTCGAACATCGGCGGGTCGGGGTTGACGGCGAGCCGGGCCACGAAGACCTCGGGATCCAGCCACCCCGCCGCGTCGGTCGGCGTGGCAAGCAGCTGAGCCGGTGCCCGGCGGCCGGTCACGATGTCGAGAACCTCCCCGAGGCGCCGTGCGAGGAACATGTCCGGTCCCGTCGCCGCAGGCGACTCGCCGGTGACCGCGGCGACCAGGGCGGCGACGGCTTGACGCAACGTTGTGGCCCATCGCGGGTCGGACAGGCTCTTGGTGGCCTGCTTTCGCAGGGCCTGCAGCCCAGCGGTGTCCTTGACGGCCAGCGCGGCAAGGAAACGCTCCACGTCCGTGGCCGCAAGATGACCCGCGAGCAGCCGCGCGCCCAGTTCCGCCACGGTCGTGTCCTGCGCTGGTCCACCCGCTCGTGCCGGATGGATCATCGGCGTGGGCCCGGTCTCATGGTTGCCGGGGACGGGAACGCCGAGCCACTCCGCGGCGGCGCGGCGCACGCTGGGCTCCAGATCGTCGAGCCGGGCAATGACAATCTCGTTGGCAGCCAAGGTTTTCAGTACTGCCAGCGCTTGTGCCTGTACGTTGCGGTGAGAGTGCCCCAACGCGGCGCCGACAGCGTTCGCGACGACCAGGTCGAGGTCTGGGCGCCGCTGGGCCACCCCGGCCGCGAGCTTGACGGCGGCGGCAGTGGACTTGGCCGGCACCACCATCGCCGCGGCGCACAGCGCCACGTACCTCTCGTCGTCGAGCGCACCGGCTTTGGCCACGGCCGAGAGTTGGCCCACGGCGAACGACACCGTGGCCGGCACCGCCGAACGCAGCAGCCTCAACAACAACGGCTGGTACGCGACACTCTCCGCGGCCGTCGGCTCGAGGCTGCGATACAGCTGAGCGAACCAGCCGGCCCGGTAGGCGCTGAAGTCGCGGCCCAGCGCCCGCAGGCAGTTTTCCAACACCCGATCACGCGGCAGGGTCCCATCGGCGACGAGCGCCTGGAAGGTCTGCGCCCACCCCGCCTCGGGCCGGCTGAACGAGGCGGGCCTGCCTGATCGCTGCGGGAGGAGGTATGCGGTCATGGCCATTGGACCGTCGGCTTGGTAACTTCGTCGCCTTCGTCGCTGGCCCGACCAGGCATATCACGATTTGATTACGACTTGCCGAGGCGGTATCGAGGGTTCTCAATCCTGGCCGGTTACTGTGCGCCATCGATCGTGGTGTTCGCTGTGGATTGATTGACATCAAACGATCTATTGGTGCCCGTTTGCCCCAGCCCACCTGATGCGAGGGGCTTTCGAGTCCCGGGACGCGACGCTAATCTGCCCGGGAACTGCACCGACTTTGATCCAGCATACGGGGGGCGAACGTGAGGCGTCGTTTCATACTGCTTGTGGCCGCAGTTTTCGCGTTGACGGTCGCCGTGCCGTCGGGCGCCGCCGCACACGCCGGCCCAAGCCGGTTTCCGCTTGCGGCGCTTTGGGATGTGGCCCTGGCCGCCAAGCGCGCGTGGGCGGCGGGCAACTCGTCTGCTCCAAAGCAGACCGTCGGCGGACCGGTGAAGCGTCCCGACACAGCGTCCGCATCGGACACCAGTGCCCGCGGCGGCAACGGCCGCAAGCCCGGCACCGTGCCTGGCGCGCTCGATGCGGACCGCGGCCTCAAGCCCGGCGGCCGCGCGCCGTGGACCGCACCGCCGGAGAAAGCCGGTTTCGTCGCCGCCACAAGCACCCGCGTGGCGTCGGCGGCGACCCGCACCTCGGATCTGTACCAAAACGCCGACGGCAGCGTGACCCTCAAGGCCTACCAGCAGCCGGTGAACTATCGAGGCCGCGACGGCGCCTGGCGATCCATAGACACGACCCTGGTCCGCGGCGCCGGCGGGTGGCGGTCGGCCTACACCGAGGTCGAGGTTTCCCTGGCCGCTTGGCACACCGGCCGGTCGCGGGCCGACCGGGAGCTCGAAGCGCAGGCGGCCACCGATCCGTTTGAGCTCGCCACCACCACCTTCGCCCCCGGCCGGTTGCTGGGCTTGCAACTGCAGGGCGGGCGCCGGGTCGAGCCCGCCGTGAGCGGTTCCACCGCCATCTACCGCTCCATCCTGCCCGGCACCGACCTGGAGCTGACCGTGTTCCCCGACGGCGTGCGCGAAACGCTTGTGGCGCAGTCGGCGAGCGCGCCGGCACACTGGCTTTTCCCGCTGCGGCTCGAAGGCTTGACCGCGCGCCAGAGGGTTGACGGTGTGGAGATCACCGGCCCGGGCGGGGAGCGCGTAGCGTTCTACGGCTCGGTGGGAGCGACCTACGAGCTGGTCAAGACCGGTGGCGGGGTCGCGCTGAAGGTAACCGCGGCACCGCGTGACTACCCCGCTCGCATCCCGTTGAACGTGGCCGGCTCGAGGGCACCGCTGGCAGTGTCCGGCAAGGATCCCGCCCGGTTGAGCTTCCCTGGCCCGGCGGCCCTCGCCGTGCCCGCGGGCAAGCGGGTGGTCACAGCCGCCTTGGATCTGACCGGGTCCTGCGAGTCCCGCACACCGCTGGTGGCCGAGCGAAGCGGGCGCGCCGTCGGGCAGCTGCCGGCCGAGGACGGCTGCGGCGCTGGTGCGCCCGCCAAGCGCCGGACGCTCACGTTGCAGCGAAAAGAGATCGAGGACTGGAGCCGCAGCTCGTCCACTTTGGATCTGGTCGTGCGCGCCGGCGAACCTCAAGGAGGCATGCGTTTCGACTCGGCCGCCGCCGCGCTGGTGGTCACGTTCGACGACAACGTCGCCCCACAGGTGGACTCGCAATACCCGCTCGCAGGCCATGCCGCGCCCACGCTCACGCCGCAGCTGATCGCGGTGGCCCGCGACCCTGACGCGTATCCCGGCGGTCTCACCCTCACCTTCCAGGTGTACGACAAGGACGGCACGAAGGTCGCCGACTCCGGCGCGATCGGCGACTCGTCGTGGAAGGTGCCAGCCGGCGCTCTGCGCTGGGGCGAGTCGTATGTGTGGACGGTGATCGCGTTCGACGGCAACCTCGCCTCGAGCTCGCAGACGATGAACGCGCTGATGACGCCGGTGCCGCAACCATTGATCACCTCTGGCCTGTCGCAGAACGACGACAAGGGATTCAACCCGCAGGTGGGCAACTACACCACCGCGGCGGTCGACGCTCAGATCACGTCGGTCGGCCCCGCGCTGACCATCCAGCGTCTCTACAACAGCCTCGACCCCAGGACCGCCTCGGCGTTCGGTGCGGGGTGGTCGACGCTGCTGGACGCCTCGGCCGCGGAGCGCCGCGACCCGGTTACCAACGCCGTGCTGACCGTCGCGGTGACCTACCCGACCGGGCAGGAGATGGCGTTCGGCCGCAACCACGATGGCTCGTTCACCCCGCCGCAGGGCCGGTATGCCACGTTCAAGGAGGTCACGGGCGGCGGTTACGAGCTGATCGACAAGGCGAGCACCAAATACGCCTTCACCCAGCCGACCGGCACGGGTCGGTTCGGCCTCACCGCCATCACGGACGCGCAGGGCCGGGTGCTGACCCTGTCCTATGTGGACGGCAAGGCGACGACCGCCACCTCGGCCTCCGGCCGCAAGCTGGCCTTCGCCTGGACCACGCCGCCGGGCGCGTCGGCGCCGCACATCTCCTCGGTGCGCACCGACGAGCTCGTCACCGGCGATCCGGCGTCGGCGTCGGTGTGGACCTACGAGTACACCGGCGACTCGCTGACCAAGGTGTGCCCACCCACGTCGGCGACGGCCTGCGCGACCTACGGATACACCAACAACTCGCTCTACCCGAGCACTGTGCAAAACCTCGGGCCGCGTAGCTACTTCCGCCTCGGCGACGAGGAGTGGAGTTACTACATGAAGAACTCGGTGGTCGAAAACGTCGACTGGGGTCCCGGCATCTTCCGGTATGATCCGCTGTTTGGACAGCCAGGCCCGCTGGCGGGGTCGGCCGCGACCGCCACGGTCTTCAACGGCGTCAACCAATACGCCGAAAACGGCAACATGCAAAACATCCACGCGGACCGGGGCGGCAGCAAGTCCGTGTCGCTGTGGTTCAAAACCTCCACCGTGGGCGATGGTGTCCTGTTTGGAGAGTCGGGCGCCGAAATCCGCGACGGCTGGGGCAATTTCAACTCGCAGACGTCCGACTACGTGCCGCTGCTGTACGTCGGCGCCGACGGCAAGCTGGTCGGCGGGTATCAGACCGAGCGGGCGGCCGGGCCGCTGGGCACGATCACCGCGTCACAGGGCGGGCGGTGCATCGACGCGCCCAACTCGCAGCTGGCCAACGTGCAGCTGCAGCTCAACGACTGCTCCGCCACCGCCGAGACCCAGCGGTGGACGCTGGACGCGTCCCGCCGCTTGACCGTCACCAAGGCGGGCGTCACGAAATGCGCCGAGGGCGACCCGACGATGGTCGGCCACTGGCAGCGCCCGGTGAACCTGCGCGACTGCAACACGAGCACGGCGCAGAAGTGGCGCGTGCGCGGCGACAACTCCCTGATGTTGATGGACGACGGCAAATGCCTGGAGCGCAAGGACTGGGGCACCGACGCCGGGACGAAGATAGTCCTGCAGTGGTGCTCGGAGGGCAACTACAGCTCGACGCGCTGGGGCACGTCAAACCACAACCCGATGCAGACCGGCCTGATGGTCGCGGATGGACAGTGGCACCATGCCGTGCTGTCCGCGGCCGGTGACAAGCAGTTCCTCTACATCGACGGCGTGTTGCGTGGCGAGCAGACCGGTCTGGTGCAGGGGCACGGCCCGTACTACACGAGCATCGGCGCGGGCATCCTCGGCGGCCAGTGGCCCAACCAGTCGCACGTCCCGGCCAACGGCAGCAACCTCGGTGTGCCCGACTTCTTCGACGGCTCCATCGCGGAGGTGGCGCTGTTCGACCGGTGGCTGTCCGCCGACGACGTGACCACGATGTACCGAGCCAACCGCGCCGCGCCGCTGCTGACCCAGGTCACGCGGCCCACCGGCGGGGTCACCGCTCAGGTCGCCTACGACCCGGCGTCGGCGGTGGTGCGCCAGGTGACCGACGCGCACGGCGGCGTGTGGAAGGTCGAGGAGCCGGTCATCTCCGGCACCAGCGAGATTCACGCCGGTGCGGTGCTCATGCCGGGACCGGCCGACTACTTCCGCATGCGCGAGACGGGCGCCACCCTCGCCGTCAACGAGGTCAATGGTGGCCAAGCCACCTATAACCAAGTGACTTTGGGTGTACCGGGTGCGCTGTTCACCGACACGACCGTGGCGTCCTTCGACGGCGCCACGTCCCACCTCACGTTGCCCGCCAGGGACATCGCGGGTGCCGGGCCCAACTCGGTAAGCCTGTGGTTCAAGGTGCCGCCGGGCGACACGTCGGGCGGTGTGCTCTACGGCCACCAGTCGGCGCCCATCGCGGACACCGCCGCGGCCACGTGGACACCGGCGCTTTATGTGGGCACGGACGGCAAGCTGCGCGGCCAGTTCTGGAACGGCACGGCCGCGCCGCTCACGAGCGCCGAACGAGTCAACGACGGCTACTGGCACCACGTCGCGCTCACCGCGGCGACCGGGTCGCAGGCGCTGTATCTCGACGGCAACAAGGTGGGCACGCTTGCCGGTGCGCTGTCGGCGGGCGGGTCGCCGCATGCCTACGTGGGCGCGGGCAAGTGGGAGAGCTGGCCCGCCACTGCCGGTGCCGTGGGCCGGTTCACCGGGCAGCTCGCCGAGTTCGCCTTCTACCGTGTCGAGTTGACCGAGGCGCAGGTGAAGTCGCAGGCGTCGGCGCGCACCGTCATGTGGGACGAGGACCTGAGCTTCTTCCGGGGCGCGGGTGGCGGCACTCTCGAGCCGGGCTGGCCGTGGGGCGCGGGCCTCGGCGGCTGGTCGTCCGACAGGACCGGCACCGTCAACATCCCCATGGGCGACTTCGACGAGGACGGCCACAACGACATCGCCATCTACGACTTCAGGGGTGACCGGCTGACGCTGTACAGCGCCAACGAGTGGGGCGGCGCCGACTGGCGAGGGATGATCAACCGCCTCGTCGGCGACGCGAACTACACCGTCATCCCGCTGGGCGACCACATCTTCTCGCCCGGCGACTTCAACGGCGACGGCAATAACGACGTGATGTTCGTCAACCGCGACAACGGCAACCTCTACATGGCGCGCGGCGGCGCGGACGGGCTCGGGTTCCTTGCCCAACCCACGCAGAAAGGCACCGGCTGGGCCGGGCGCGAGCTGTTTTCGCCGGGCGATTTCGACGGCGATGGCAAGGTCGACGTGCTCTACCGCCGCTACAGCGACCAGAAGCTGTATCTCATGCGCGGCAACGGGACCGGGGGCTGGCTCACCGGTATTGCAGAGGAAATAGGAAGCGGATGGGGCGGTCGCCGCATCGTCGCCTCGCGGGGCGATTTCGACGGCGATGGGAAGCCGGACGTTCTCTTCCAGCGCAACAGCGATGGCACGGTGCACATGATGCGCGGCAACGGGGTGGGCGGGTTCCTGCCCGGCGACCCGGTGGCGATCGAGCAGGACTGGGCGGGGCGCGACCTGATCATCGCGCCGGGGACGTGGAACGCCGACGCGCTGCCGGACGTGCTGCTGCGCGAGCATAACCATTGGTACGAGTACGACGGGACGAACATCGGGTACCAGATAAAGACCTTGACCGTCACCGACCCGGGCAACAAGAAGATCAGCCACGTCTACGACATCCGGACCGGCCGGGAGATCGAGCAGACCGACGCACGCGGCGGGGTGACCCGCTACGGCTACGACACGGCCGGATTCCTGCGCTCCACCACCGATCCCAACGGCAACGTGACGGTCGATGAGCACGACGTGCGGGGCAACGTCATCGCCAAGACGACGTGCCAGGACCGCTCCGAGGACAAGTGCTCGACCGTGTACACGACCTACTACCCGGACGCGACCACGAAGGTCCTCACGCCCGATCCGCGTAACGATCTGCCGCTCACCGTCCGGGATGGACGGTCGGCGTCGGCGGAGGACGACACCTACAAGACGACCTATACCTACGACACGCATGGCAACCGCACGCACGTCACCGACCCGCTGGGCCGTGTGACGCAGACCGAGTTCACCGACGGCACCACGGGCGTACCGGCGGGCCTGCCGTGGCGCATCACGAACCCGGGCGGCGCGGTGCAGACGATAACGTACCTGCCCAGCGGGGACGTGCAGCGCGCGGTCGACGCCGCCGGGCTGGCCACCGAGTTCACCTACGACGCGCTGGGCCGACCGTCGACGAAGAAGGCCATCTCCGACACCTATCCCGCCGGGCTGACCACATCGTTCGAATACGACCGGGCCGGGCGGATCGTCGAGCAGGCCGATCCACCGGTCATCAACCGGGTCACGGGCGCCACGCACACCGCCGTCGCCACCACCGTCTACGACGATGACGGCCATGTCACGAGCAACGTGGTCGCCGACGGCACGGGCGGCGACGCCACCCGGACCGTGTCCAACACCTACAACGCGCGCGGGCAGCTGGAAACGATGACCGACGCGCGCGGCAAGACACGCGGTTTTACCTACGACTCCTACGGCAACAAGGCCACCGAGACCGACCCGACCGGAGCCCAGGTCGCCTACACCTACGACGCCACCGGGCAGCTGACGTCCACCACCGTCAAGGGCTGGACCGGCGATCCCAACTTCCCGAGCGCCCCAACGGATCTGGTGGTGGAGTCGCGGGCATACGACCCTGCCGGGCGCCTGGCGTCGATCACCGACGCGATGGGGTGGCAGACGCACTACAAGTACACCGACGACGGCCTGACCGCCTCGGTGACGCGCACCGATCCGAGCAACGGCAACACCTTCGTGACCGAGGCGCACGAATACAACGCCGCCGGCCACGAGATCGCCCGGATCACCAACAACGGCACGACCATCACACGGATGACCGTCGACGCCGCGGGGCGGACCGTCTCGCAGACGCTCGACCCCGACGGGCTCAACCGCAAGACGGAGTTCACATACGCCGACAACGACACCGTGCTCACGGCGAAGGTGACCGACGGCTCGGGCGCGGTGCACCAGACCGACGCCACCTACGATGTGGCCGGGCGCAAGACCTCGGAGACGGTCAAGGGCGCGGCCGGTGGCCCGGTCGGTTGGTGGAAGGCCGACGAGACGTCCGGCACGGCCGCCGCCGACTCCTCTCCCGCACAGCGGGCCATGACGGCGCAGGGGAGCGGAGTGTCGTGGTCGGACGGTGCGCTCACCCTCAACGGCAGCGGCTCCCTGCAGACCAACGGCCCGGTGCTCGACAACAAGCAGAGCCTGACCGTGTCGGCCTGGGCTCGCATCACCGACCTCGGCGACTTCCGCACCGTCGTGGCGCAGGACGCCCAGCGCACACAGGGATTCAGCCTGCAATACCACCAGAGCTCCAACCGGTGGGCGCTGTGGAAGTCTTCGGACGACACGACCTCCCCCGCGCAGCAGGCGGTCGCCACCTCGATCAACCCGCCGCAGCTGGGCGTCTGGACGCATCTGGTCGCCGTTTACGACGCCACCGCGGCCAAGATCAAGCTCTACGTCAACGGGCAGCTGGAGGGGCAGACCGATGCGCCGCCGTCATTTGCCGCCCGTGGGCCGCTGGTCATCGGCCGGGGCCTGTGGGACGGTGTGTGCGCCTACTTCGCCGGATCCATTGACAACGTTCAGGTGTACCAGCGGGCGGTCGGCGACAGCGAAGCGGCGACGCTGTTCGCGCGCGGCCGGGCCGGCGACGCCCTGACCGTCGAGTCGGTTACCCGCTACACCTGGGAGCAGCGTGGCCTGCAGACCACGGTGACCGACCCCAATGGGCACGTCATCGGGTACGAGCACGACGAAGCCGGGCGGCCGACGCTGACAACCGCGCCCGCCGTGGCGGCGGAGGAAAACGGCGGCACACCGGTCACCGCCCTGCCCGTGACGACCACCGGATACGACACGTTCGGGGCGGTCGTGCAGACCCGCGACGCCAAGGGCCGCGTCACCGTGCAGGTGCGCGACGCCAACGGCCAGGTCACAGAGGTGCACCAGCCGGCATACACCCCGCCCGGTTCGTCCACACCCATCGAACCGGTCACCAAGTCCGTGTACAACGACGCCGGCCAGGTGACCCAGACCGAGGACGCGCTGCAGCACACCACGGATTACGTCTACGACCAGCTCGGGCGGCTCGCGAAGGTCACCATGGCCAACGGCGCCGTCACCACATACACCTACACCCTCAACGGCGACCGGCTGTCCCAGACCGATCCGGTCGGTGCGCGCAACGAGACCACATATGACTTCCTCGGGCGCAAGCTGACCTCGACCCAGATCGAGCGGCAGGGTTCCCAGGCGCACGTGACCGCGTTCGCCTACGACACGGCCGGGCGTCTGCGCACGGTCACGCCACCAGGCCTCGCCGCGACCACCTACGACTACAACGCCGCGGGCGAGACCACCCGGGTCACCGACGGCGCGGGCAAGCAGACCGTCACGCACTACGATCTACTCGGCCGTCCAATCACGACAATCGCGGCGGACGGCACGAAGCAGACCGTGACTTACAACGCCCTTGGCAAACCGTTGAGCCGCAGCGACCTCGACGCGGTCGGGACGGTGCTACGGGTGACGTCGGCGACGTACGACGCGAAGGGCCAGATGCTCACGTCGACCGACGGGCGCGGCAACACCACCACGTTGACCTACGACGCGACCGGCATGCTCACACAGGTGGTCGAGCCGGTGAGCGCGCAGCAGACGGTCGCCACGGGGTTCGGCTACGACCTGGCGGGCAACCAGACCCGGTTCACCGACGGTCGCGGCACACCGTTCATCACCACCTACAACCCTTGGGACAGGGTCGAATCGGAGATCGAGCCGGGCGGCGCCGCATTCACCATCGGGTATGACGCCGCGGCGCGACCGGTCACGCAGACCGCGCCGGGCGGGGTCACCATCACCACGACCTACGACGAGGTGGGCAACCTCACCGGGCAGACCGGCGCGGGCGCCGACGCCACGACCGAGGACCGCGGCTTCGAATACGACCTGGCGCGGCGGATCATCGGCGTCGAGGAGGGCTCGCGCGGCCTGACCGTTGGCTACAACGACCGCGGGCAGGTCCTCACCGTCACCGGGTCGGCGGGTGCATCGGCGTTCACCTACACCTCCGCGGGCCAGATGGCCACGCGCCAGGACGCCGCGGGCACGAGCACCTACACCTACGACACGGCCGGGCGGCTGGCCACCATCGCGGACGCCTCGACCGGAGAGCAGGCGACGCTCGGCTACGACGACATGTCGCTCGTCACGTCCATCCAGTACGGTTCCAGCGGCAACACGCGGGTCCTCGGCTACGACGGGCTGCACCGCCTGGCCTCCGACGAACTGCGGCGGCCCGGTGGCACTTCGATCGCCGGCATCACCTACGGGTACGACGCAAACGACAACGAAATATCGAAGAGCACCACCGGATTCGCGGGGTCGGCCGCGCACACCTACGGCTACGACCAGGCCGATCGGCTCACCAGCTGGAACGAAGGCACCGGCGAGATCACGTTCGACTACGACCGGGCGGGCAACCGCACCCGGATCGGCTCGCGCGTCCTCACCTACGACGAGCGCAACCAGTTGACCTCCGATGGCAACACCACCTTCAGCTACACGCCGCGGGGCACGCTGTCGGGCACGACCGAGGGCACGGTCACCACACCGTCCACCTTCGACGCTTACGGGCAGCAGCGAAGCCAGGGCGGCCGGACCTACGCCTACGACGGCATGGGCCGGGTCGTGGACGCCGCGGGAGTCGCGCTGAGCTACACCGGGCTCGGCAACGACGTGGCCGCCGACGGCGACGCGACCTACTCCCGCGATCCCGACGGGCGCCTGTTCGGCACCAAGGTCGGCAGCACCGGGGAGTACGCCTGGACCGACCGCCACACCGACGTCGTGGGACAGTTCACGTCGGCGGGCACCACACTGGCCGGGTCGCGGGCCTACAACCCGCTGGGCGTGATCACGGCCACCGCGGGGCTCGCCGGAAACCTGGGCTACCAGTCGGGGTGGACCGACAACCAGACCGGCCGGGTCAACATGCACGCCCGGTGGTACAACCCGCAGACGGCCCAGTTCGCCTCGCGCGACTCGGTGACCGTCACGCCGGTGCCGGACTCCATCCGGGGCAACCGCTTCCAGTACGGCGACGGCAACCCGATGACCGTCACCGACCCGACCGGCCACTGGGGCATCAGCTTGAGCTCCATCAAGAGCGGCCTGTCCAACGCCTGGAACAAGACCACACAGGTTGTCTCGTCGGCCTACAACACGGTCAAGACGACCGTCAGTAACGCCTACAACTGGGCGGCCGACCGGGTCTCCGACCTGCGCGACTATGTGTCGGACAAGTGGAATCAGTTCAAGGACTGGGCCGGCCAACAGGTCAACAAGGTCAAACAAAAGATCAAGAATACCGTAAACAAGGTCAAGAAGGTGGCGGCGGCGGTCTACAACGCCAGTCCACTCAAGACGGTCATCGACACCACGACGAAATTGGTGGAGACCGCCGTCGAACGCACCACCCGGCTCATCGAAGAGGGCAAGAAGGTCATCGTCGACGCCTACAAAGCGGCCGAGACGTGGGTCAAGGAGCACAAGGCCGAGATCGCCGGGTTCGTCGTCGGAGCGGTGGTCGGCATCGGCTGCGGCATCGCGATCGGCTGGACGGGCGTGGGCGCGGTCGCGTGCGGCGCGCTCGCCGGAGCGGCCGGTGCGGCCGTGACCGGTGCGATGCAGGGCAAGACCGGCTGGGACCTGGTCGGCGACATCGCGGCCGGCGCGCTGTTCGGCGGCATCACCGGCGGGCTTGGCTCGATGGCCGGCGCCGCGCTCAGCAAGGGCGTCGGCGCGCTGTGGAACGGCTTTGGCGGCAAGGCCGCGCTGTCCGGAGCGTGGAACGCCTTCAAGGCCGAGGGTGCCAACATCGTCGGCGGCCTGCGCAACGTGGGCTCCAACGTGTTCGGCAAGGCGACCAGTGGGCTCAAGGACGTGGCGCAGGGCGGCATGAACAAGCTCAAGAGCCTGTTCCAGCGGGGCTGCACGCGCAACATGACGCACAGCTTCGACCCTAAGACGCCGGTGCTGATGGCCGACGGCGGGACCAAGGCGATCGCCGCCATCACGGTCGGCGACAAGGTTTTGGCCGCTGACCCCAAGTCGGGCCGGACGGAGGCCAAGCCGGTCACGGCGCTGCACCTCAACAACGACCACGACCTCACCACACTGACCGTCCGCAACACCGCGTCCGGTACCACATCAAATCTGAAAACGACCCAGCACCACCCGTTCTGGGACGCGTCGGTGGGTGCGTGGGTCAACGCCGCGGACCTCAAGGCCGGCAAGAGCAAGCTGACCGCGCCGGGCGGGGAGGTGATGGAGGTCCTCGCGGTGGCCAGCACCGACGGCCACCGCGTGATGCGCGACCTCACGGTCGACGACCTGCACACCTACTACGTGCTGGCGGGCAAGACGCCCGTGCTCGTGCACAACTGCGACATCGAGCTGTCCGCCGACGAGGCCGACACGCTGGCGCCGGGTCCGCATGGAGACGGCTACACGCGCCCGGCGACGAAGGCGGATCCGACCCAGGCGGACCGCGACGCGATGCAGAACCACCCGTGCCACCTCTGCGGCGACGACGTGGCGCAGAAGACGCCGGACCACCAGCCGGCGGCCGCGTTCGACCCGCACGACGCGCCGCGCTGCCTCATGTCGGCGTGCACCGCCCACAATCCATTACAGGCGGGAGCCGTGGTCAAGGCCCTGCGAATACTCAGAAATCACGGGGTGCACAACCCTGACGTCCAGGGCGCCTACGATTTCCTGCGGAAGTTGTTGCCGGGCCATACGGCGAAGCGGACAACATAGGCTGGGCGGGTGAACCGGATCAAGGAGTTCGAGCAACGGGCGGCCCGGGTGCCGTGGGCCGCCCTGCTGCACGCGCAGGGCGCGGCAACCGACACGCCCGCCCGGCTCCGGGCGCTGTGGGCCAACGACGAGGAAGGGGTCGTCGCCGGATACACCCACCTGTGGTCGGCCCTCGTGGGGCGGGACAGGATCTGGCCGGCCACCGGGCCTGCCGCACAGCTACTGACGTTGCTCATCGCCGACGAGCGGTTCGGCGGCGACGACCCGTCGCTGCGAGCCGGGGTGCTGGCCTTCTTCCGCCAGATCGCGAAGCTCTCACAGCGCGGTGATGAGGTGCCGCCAGAGCTCTTCGACAGCGCGATGTCGTTTTTGGACCATCCGCATCCGCCGACCGCGCAGGCATCCGTGGCGGCGAGCGTGGCGTTGCTGCCGGTGGCGGGCAAGCAGGAGCGGCGGGCGGAGCTGAAGGCGTGGCTGGAGGGCGCGGCCTCGCGTGGCGGCGTTGCCGACCGGGCGAGCGCCATTCTTGGGCTGGGCGAGCTGGGGGAGCGGCCCGAGGAGTGGCTGGACAGCCCGCTTCCAGGGCTGCGGTTGGCGGCGGCGCTGGCACCCGCGTTCGCCCACGACGAGCGGGCCACGCGGCGGTTGCTGGAGCTGTCGCGGTCCCCGCGCGCGCTGGACTACGTGCTGAGCCCGATGCTGCAGCCCGAGATTATGACGCTGGCGGGGTTCGACGGCAGGCGTGTCGGGATGGTGGTGGCGGAGGCGGTGAGCGCGCGGGGTGGCGAGCCCGATCGCCCCAGCCCTCCAGTGGACATGACAATCGATGATTTAGTACGCGATCTGCGCGCCGCGCCTTCGTATTCGGTGGAAGTGGCCGGGCGCTCGATCCAGGTGGCGCACCTGGGGCCGGACACGGTCGGCGTGCGGGACGGACGATTGAGCTTCGACGGTGTGCCGAAGTCGCTTCGCGAGCCGCTGGACCGGGTCGCGGCGGCGTCGCTGCGCGCGTCGCTGCGGGCCTGGTCGGGCGGTGCCGAGTATGTGTTGGAGGTGCTGGACCGGCTTCCCATGGGCGCCTGGGAACTGGTCGGCACGGCGCGGCAGACGGGGTTTCTGGCCGAGTTTCAGCTCGACCTCGCCTGAGCGGCTATAACGGGCAACTGTGGGATTGCGCCGCCTCGGGGGACCTCGGCGGGCCGGTCTTTGAGCACCGCGTACGACGCCAGCGCGGTTTTGTCCAAGACGACGTGAACGCTCACGTGGCCTGGCCTCTGCGCCGCTCGTGCGTCGGCGGGTCTTTTCGGCCGGCCGTGCGCGCATCCTGGCGCCGCGCGGTCAGAATGTGGCGATCGGGTTGACCGGGCTGCCGGACGTGCCGGCGAAGCGGACCGGCGCGACGGCGAGGTGGAAGTCCCACTGGCCAAGCTCGGCAGCCGTCGTCGCGCACACCTCCAGGTCGCAGTTGTCGAGCATCCACAGACCCATCGCGACGAGGCTCACGACGTGAACCGGCATCAGCACGTCCTCGTATCCCGACGGCGCAACATCTTGGGGCGTGTCAGCACCGATCAGCGCGACCTGCCGTTCATGCAGCCACGGCAGGCACGACGCATGCCAGCCGGCCTGCGTGAAACCGCTGGCCTGACCGGTCTCGTGCCGGACGCGGCCATAGCCGGTGCGCAGGAGTACCGCATCGCCGGATCGCACCCGCACACCCTGGCGACGCTCGGCCTCCTCGAGATCGTCGGGAAACACACCCTGCCCCGGCTCCAGCCACGGCACATCGCGGACCCTCGCAATGTCCAGCAGGACACCACGCGTGATGATCCCGTCCGCCGCCGCCGTAACCGCCGCCCACGCCGATCCCGTTGCTGTGTCGACCAACGAGTGCGACCGCCCGTTGTACATCGTGCCGTCCCAGAAGATGTGGCACGGCGAGTCGACGTGGGTAAGAGTGTTGCCGTGGAACGTGATGCCGAGCCGTTCGGACGAAAAGCCCCAGCGCCGGTCCGCGTGGAATCCGGGCACCGGCATGTCCTGCGCACCCGGCATGTCAGCGGCGCACGGGCACGTCGTCGTCGACCGCTCCATGTCTTGCGGTACGGCAACCTCCCATGCGCACGACACGCTCCTGCCGTGGCGCACGGCCCGCGCCGCCGCCAGCCGGACGTCGTCGGTGATGTGGTTCAGAGTGCCGAGCTCGTCGTCGTCGCCCCACCGTCCCCAGTTTGACAGCGTGTTGAAGTAACCGAGCACGTCGTCCTGTGTGGGCATCGGCCTGCCTGCCGTCATCCAGCATCTACTCCTCTGGTCACGTCCTCTGGTCACGCGGATCGAGGCACGGCAGGGGAGGGTATCCCGCCCCTGCCTTGACATGCCGGGGCCTCGGTAATGAGACGGCGACCTGTACGAGCATATCCGGTTTGGACCTGCGGCTGAATTAGGAGTCCTGCTCGCGAGGCTATGCGGGCGGTGTGGCCGGGCGAGGGAGAACAGGCCGGGCTCCGCTTCGATGAGGATTTGGCGAACGACGAGGCGTTTGAGTTTGGCGCGCATGGTCTCGGTGTCCTTGGCCGCGGTGACCCGGCCGACGGTGGGCAAATGGCGGTCGTCGGCGGGAGCGCCTCGATCAGGGTGGCAATCACCGGCAACGGCCCAACTGGAGCGGCCACACCGATCGGTGTGCGCCGTCATGGGTACCGCAGCATCAGATTTTGAGAGACACCAGCTGTTCACCGGCCGCGGTGAGCACCTCCACGGCGACGACGTCCTGCGCGGCCACGGCGGCGGAACCGTCCACATTGGTCCCGTCGGCCTCGTCTTTGGCCGACACCGTCCAACTGCCCGCGATCTCCCGCGATCCGTCCCGCGACACCACGGCCAGGCGGCATTTCCGGCCCGCCGCCACGCCGGTGACCGAGGCGTTGAGCCGCACCCAGCCCGCGGCAGGTACCACCGAGGCGGTCAACCGCACCCGGGTCGCGGGATCGGTGGCCGAACCGACCCGGGCGTTGCCGTACTCCTCATGGAGCAGACGCACCAACGCCTCACCACCGATGGACCGCATCGCGGCCGATCTTCGTGTCACCCTCGGACCTTCCCTTCATCAGATCTGTCTGTAGCCGGGTCTCACTGGCACTACGTTCCGGGCGAGCGGGCGGTTCCCCGGCCCGGCCGGACGGTTGGTTCCCGGCCTGGTGCCTGCCCGGTGCCTCCATGCCCGGGCGCCGTAGCGCAATGCCGCGAGTCGCCGGCACGCCACACGCTTGCCTCATGCCGGACCCTGCTGTCCTGTCCCGTCGTTTCCGAGGCAGTGGTATGCCGTTGACCTGGGGTGCCTCAGGTTGGTGGGACATTTCGGCGCGGGATTTTGTCTCGTCTATCTGAGGCGGATTGCTGAATTTGCGTC
>JBIOYB010000230.1:0-3484 GCA_044869915.1 Allorhizocola sp. | reverse complement strand
GCCGCCGAGATCCCAACCGTGAGACCCGCCGTCTCCTGCGCCAACTGGAGCAACTCGGCCACACCGTGACCCTCACGCCAGCAACCAGATAGCCACCTGCCCCACTCGAATGGGCATGCTTGATCGGGACGAGGTGGTGCCTCGTCGTGATCAAGCATGCCCAAGGCCGCGATCAACTCACCGGCATTTCATCCCAGAAAGAGCTGGTCGGGGGGTTCAAAAACGGTGGGCGGGAGTACCAGCCGGCCGGAGAGCCCGAGCGGGTCAACGTGCACGACTTCGCCGACAAGGAGCTGGGAAAGGCCATCCCGTACGGCGTCTATGACGTCTCGGCCAACGCCGGCTGGGTGTCGGTGGGCACCGACCACGACACCTCCGCCTTCGCCGTGGCCACATTGCGCCGCTGGTGGGACACGGTTGGAACCAGCCGCTATCCGAACGCCGACCGGCTGCTGATCTGTGCCGACGGCGGCGGCTCCAACGGCTACCGGGTTCGTGCCTGGAAGGTCGAGCTGGCACGCTTCGCCGCCGAGACCGGCTTGCAGGTCACCGTGTGCCACCTGCCACCGGGCACCAGCAAGTGGAACACCATTGAGCACCGGCTGTTCTCTCAGATCACCATGAACTGGCGCGGCAGGCCGCTGCAAACCCACCAGATCGTCGTCGGCCTGATCAGCAATACCAGCACAACGACCGGGCTGACCGTCCACTGTGTCCTCGACACCGACGGCTATCCGACCGGTATCAAGTACACCAAGAAAGACGTCGACGCCCTACCGATCACCCGCCATGAGTTTCATGGCGAATGGAACTACTGCGTCGCGAGGCGCTCTGACATAGACCCTACTGAAGATGGGAGGGATTTGGAGGACATCCCTGGGTCTAATGGCTTACCTGGAACCGAAAGGCGAAGGGGACAGTAGCATGCCCAGACAACCGATGGCCGGGTCCAGATGTCAGGGACGGCGCATCGGGGGACCCCGCGTGATATGGCGAAAGCTGAATTGCCTGAAGCCCAGTCTCCAGTTGGTGCAAATTCCCACCCACCGGAAAGACATCTGAAACCGGTGTTGTGTGCAACGCCGGCGTTGTAGTTCCGTCGGTGTACCTCCAGCGCACAAAGCGATTCCCAGCGAGGGTATTCAAGGAGACGAACGGGACGCCTACGTCACGCTGAAAGTATGGCAGAGACGAACGCGAGATCGCCTAAGGGACGCGAGTCCTATGGCGACGGAGGCCCCATAGTAGTCGTGGGAGTAACGCCCCACCAGGGAGGACGGGAAAGCCGTCCGCAGGGCCAAGGGGGCCAGGTGATGCGGCATTCGAGCGACCCGGAGGTATGCGAAATTGCAGAACGCCGAAACGGTGCTGGGTGTCCTTCGTGAGCGCGGCAGGCGGGGCCTGCCGCTTGACCGACTGTATCGACAACTGTTCAACCCGCAGCTGTATCTGGTGGCCTACGGGCGCATCTACTCCAACCAGGGGGCGATGACACCCGGGGCTGACGGGCAGACCGCGGACGGCATGTCATTGGCCGCGATCGGACGCATCATCGAGGCGTTGCGCCACGAGCGCTACCGGTTCAGGCCGGTGACGCGGACCTACATCCCGAAGAGGAACGGGAAGCTCAGGCCGCTCGGACTGCCGTCCTGGTCGGACAAGCTGGTCGGCGAGGTGGTGCGCCTGCTGTTGCAGGCATACTACGAGCCGCAGTTCTCCGACCGTTCACACGGGTTCCGTCCGGGCCGGGGCTGCCATACCGCGTTGCGGAAGGTGGCCGACACCTGGACCGGCACGGCCTGGTTCGTCGAAAGTGATATCGCCGACTGCTTCGGGTCTTTCAACCAGGAGATCATGCTCAGCATTCTCGGCGAAAACATCCACGACGGCCGGTTCCTGAATTTGCTGCGTAACATGCTGCAAGCCGGATACGTAGAGGACTGGATGTGGAACGCCACCCTCAGCGGGGTTCCGCAAGGCGGGGTGGTCTCGCCGATCCTATCCAATATCTACCTGCACAGGCTGGACCAGTTTGTCGAGAACGTCCTCATCCCGGACTACAACCGGGGTGAATCAAGGAGGCCCAACCGGGAATACATGAAAGTCCGAAGCGCACGGGCATGGGCGCGCAAACGCGGTGACCGGCCCAAGGCGCGGGAACTGCGCAAGCAACTGCACCGCCTGCCCAGCAAGGACATTCATGACCCCGGATATCGCCGGCTGCACTACATCAGGTATGCCGACGATGCCCTCCTGGGATTCAACGGGCCGAAGGCCGAAGCCGAGGACATCAAAGCCCGCCTCGCCCAATTCCTGCACGACGACCTCAAGCTGGAACTGTGCGAAGCGAAAACACTCATCACGCACGCCCGCACCGAGGCGGCGCGGTTCCTCGGCTACGAGATCACCGTCCAGCACAGCGACAGCAAGATCACCCGTGGGCGCCGAGCGGTCAACGGTCAGGTCCAGCTCCGCGTCCCGCTCGACGTGATCAAGGCCAAGTGCGCCCCCTACTGTCGACGCGGCAAACCCGCCCACCGTCCCGAACTGCTCAACAACGACGACTACAGCATCGTCGCCGGCTACGGGGCACAGTACCGGGGCATCGTGAACTACTACCTGCTCGCCCACGACGTGTGGCGGCTCAACCGGCTGCGCTGGGTCATGGAGACCTCCATGCTCAGGACCCTGGCAGGCAAGCACAGGTCCACAGCCACCAAGATGGCCCACCGCTACAAACGGGTCATCGACACACCGGCCGGACCACGTACCTGCTTCCAGGCAGCCCGCGCCCGCGCTGGAAACCGCGAACCATCGGTAGCACGATTCGGAGGAATCCCGCTCAAGCGGCAACGCACGACGGTCATCACCGACCACCCGGCCATCCCAACCATCAACCGCACGCAACTGGTCACCCGGCTGCTGGGCGGCACCTGCGAGATCTGTGGGAGCACCCGGACCATCCAGGTCCACCAGGTGCGCAAACTCGCCGACCTCGCTCGGCTGGGACAGCCACCACCGGCCTGGGCGCAGCTCATGGCCAAAAGACGCCGCAAGACACTCATCGTTTGCGGCGCCTGCCATGAGAACATCCACGCCCGGTGAACGCGACAATCACGAAGTAGTCACCGGAGAGCCCGGTGCTCGGAAAGCGGGCACGCCGGGTTCGGGGGGAGGCCGCTGGAAAAGGACCTGCTCACACAGCAGGAACCTCGCCACGCGGCCTACCCTGCCACTATCGGCGGCCGCCGCCCCCCCACGACCACGAAATACAACGACGTAATTCCGGCAATGTTATTTCCTCGCAGGCCCTAACCGCACTAGAGAACGACCGGTTGATCTCACGCGCCGACGCTTTGCGGGCCCTCGCCTCCTTACGCCGGTCACGGCTGGCCAAGCCGCCTGAGGTCCAGGTCTCGTCCAGTGACCTTCCGCTTCCGCTGCGAGCGCCGTTGCTACAGCTCGCTAGGCCGCAAACGCAAGA
>JBIOYB010000229.1:0-27471 GCA_044869915.1 Allorhizocola sp. | reverse complement strand
GCCTCCTCACACTGGTTGCGGCCGAAATCTTCGAGATGTGCGCGTAGGCGGTCTCGCACCACCTGCCGCAGCTCCTCAAGCCGCGTCACCCGGGAGGTATCGGTCACGCCGACCTTGGCGAGGATGACGGCCTCGGTGACCAGGGCCTCGGTCACGCCCCAATCCAGGTCATATAGCCGCTCGATGATGCCGGTCTCGATGGCGTGCCGGCGCAGGTTGCGCATGCGCGCCTCGGCGAACTCGGCCTCCGGCGCCCGGCGGACCGACTGCTCCCACACGGCCCGCAGCTTATCCACTGTGGTCAGCACTGGCATGTCCCCCGGGGCCCGGCTCACGGCGCCTGATCCTACGGGCAGTCACAGGCCTAACGACGACAGCGGCTCGGCGGTGAAAGATTTTCGACAAAATCGACAGCGTGAAACAGTAGCGCTTTCAACAAAATCGGTATAACGTTTTTAGCAGCGCTCGTTCGAATGGCTTCCCCCGTGGCTGTTCGAACGAGCCTCTTCTTTTGGGTACGCGATCGCGTGAATTGCCTGGTCGAAGTCCGAGGTTGGTCGCCTGCGGGCCGCCATGTGGTCGCGGAGTCGGCCGGTGCCCGGCCGCGGATCACCGCCACGCGGGTCGACAGCGTGACCATGACCGCGGTCGCCACGGCCGGCAGGCCGATCGAGACCGCGCCGGTTGCTCGAAGTCTATCGATCTCAGGGTGGGGTCATGACGACACCCAGCTGCAAAGCCTTGGCGAACATATCGGCCGTGGCCCACATCGCGACGATGCGGGAGTCGCGCACGGTGAAGAAGTGGACACCGTCCCACGCGATCGTCTTGCCGGTGGGCGGCACGGGCCCCCACTGTCCACTGTGCTCGGCCGTGGCGCGCCAGTGCAGGGCCACGCGCTCGCCCGACGCGACAAGGTCGACGACTTCGTAGCGCGTGCCCGACCAGGTCTGCGCGTCGGCCAGGTGCCAGGCGTGCAGGCCGTCGGGCGTGTCGGTGCGCCCGCCGTGGTCGAACGTGGCGGCGAAGAAGTCGGGCAAGCGGTCGAACGCGCGACCGTTCCACACCGACTCGACGAGGTCACGAATCAGGGTTTCCGATGCCTCCATGCCCGGAGAGCATACGAGCCAGCTCCGACACGAACGCCGACATGGTCGCCTGGTCGCGTACGGCGATGCGCAGCCAGTCGGCGCCGAGGCCCGGGAAGGTGTCGCCCCGGCGGACCGCCCACCCGCGCGAGCGCAGCGCCAGCCGGAGCCGGTCGGCGCCCGAGACATGGACGAGGACGAACGACGATGCCGGTGTGCCCGCCACGGTGACGCCCGGCAGCTGTGACAGCAGGCCGAGGAGGAACGCCCGTTCGGCGGCGAGCGCGCGTGCGATCCGGTCGGCCTCGGCCACCGCGACCTCGGACGAACACGCGATGGCCGCCGCGAGCGCGGGCGTGCTGACCGGCCACAGTGGAGCGGCCGACTCGAGCCGCGCGATCAGCGGCGCCGGGCCGAGCACGTATCCCACGCGCAACCCCGCCAGGCCCCACGTCTTGGTGAGGCTGCGCACGACGAGCAGACCCGGCAGGTCCCGCCGGTGCGCGATCGACTCCGCCTCGCCCGGGATCGTGTCGGCGAACGCCTCGTCCACGAGCAGGATCCGCCCGGGGCCGGCCAGCTGTTCGATGGCCGAAACGGGGTGCAGGACGGAGGTCGGATTGGTGGGGTTGCCGATGATGACAAGGTCTGCTTCGGGCGGGATCAGGCAGGGGTTGAGGATAAAGGGTGGCGGGAGGATGAGTCGTGAGACCTGTTGGCCTGCTTGGAGAAGGGCCGCCTCGGGCTCGGTGAACTGAGGGTGCACGACGACCGGGTGCTCCGGCCGCAACGCTTGTGCCACAAGGGTGAAGGCCTGCGCTGCCCCGGCCGTGAGCAGCACCTCCTCCACCGGGCGCCCATGCCGGGCCGCGACCGCCGCGCGCGCCGCCGACCCGTCCGGATAGCGGGCCAGATCGTCCACACTGGACCGGATCGGCCCGGCCAGCCAGCCGGGCATGGGTGCCGTGCGGACGTTGACCGCCAGATCGATCAGGCCCGGCCCGACCTCCGAATCCCCGTGGTGGGAAAGCAATGCGTCATCCACGACGCGAGCTCCGCACGGCCACGGCGACCGCCAACGCGCCCAGGCCGACGAGCCCGCTCAGCACGGCGGCCCGGCGGACGTCCCGCGGGGCGGGGCGGCGCGATGAGGGCAAGCCAAGGGTGGGACGGGTTTCGCTGCGTCCGAAGTAGACGTTGGTCCCGCCGAGCTGGACATCGAGCGCGCCCGCGAAGGAAGCCTCGCACTGGCCCGAGTTGGGCGACGGGTGCCGATCGCCGTAGGCAAGCCATGATTGAAACGCACGCCGGGTCGACCCGCCCGCGAACGGCGCGAAAACCCCCGTCAGCAAGGCGGTCAGCCGCGACGGCACGAGGTTGGCCGCGTCGTCGAGCCGTGCCGAGGCCATGCCGAAATCCCGGTATCTTGCTGATTTGTGGCCGACCATCGCGTCCAGGGTGTTGATTACTCTGTACCCGATGAGCCCCGGCAGCCCGAAAACGCCACCCCACACGAGCGGCGCGACGACCGCGTCGGAGGTATTTTCGGCCACGGACTCGAGCGCGGCGCGCGCCAACCCGGATCCGTCCAAATGCGATGGATCGCGACCACAGAGGTTGGGCAACCGTTCCCGGGAGGCCGGGATGTCCCCCGCCTCAAGGGATGTCGCAATCAGCCGGCCTTCGCGGCGCAGTGAGCGCCCGCCGAGCACGGCCCACGTTGCGGCCGTGACGAGGGCGAAGCGGGCGAGAGGTCTTCGGGCCAGCCGCTGCGCGACTGCGGCCGCGACTACCGGAGCGCCGACCGCCACGGCGGCGAAGACCGCACCCCGCAGGCGAGACGGGCCGTAGAGGCGCCGCTCGAGCGAGGAGGCGAGCGTGCCGAACCCGGCGACCGGATGAAACCGCCGAGGATCGCCCGCCACGGCATCGAGCGCGTAGCCGGCGATCAGCCCGGCGATGTCGGCCCTACGCATTGTCGCCCTGCGCACTGCGGTTTGGCCGGTCGATGACAAACGGCCGCAACGCGGCGGGCATGGGGCCGCCGTCGACGGCCCACTCCCCCACCCACTTCGTCGTCTCGGCGTCGAGAATCCCGCCGAGCCACACAGTGTCCCTACCCACCCGCCGCTCGGATTTGCGCCGATGCACGACCATCACGTTGGAATGCTCGCACACGTCGAGGCAATCGCTCACGCGCACGCGCACTCCGGCCGATTTCAGGATGTCGATCTGTCCGTCGTGGTCGGTGTCGGGATGTTTCGTTGTGCTGCCGCAGCAACAGTCGCGGCAGACCGTGATTGCCGCCGCGGCAACGGTCTCGGGCACGATCATTTCGGATCGTCAGTCGCGTGTTGGCCGTGATGATGGTGATGTTCATCGGACGGGTGATGATGTGGCGTCTGGGCTACGCCGACACGGGACTCGAATCCCGGTAGCGCGACGCGGTACACACAAGAATCGCAATTCATTCTGATGTCGCCGGCGAGGGCTTCCGCATAGCGCTCGATGACCAGGGCGGCCAGGGCGTCGGTGTCGCCGAGGACGCCGGCGACGCGGATGTCGAGTCCGGAGTGGACGGATTGGACCCTCACACGGTCCGGCAGGACGCCGCCGAACAGGAAGTATGGCAGGACTACGACGCGGCGTGCGCCGAGGGCGGCGCAGCGGGCCAGACCCTGCGGGACGTTGGGCGGCGCGAGCGAGACAAACGCGTACTCGACCCCGGCAACGTCCTTCGTGGTCTCGGCGAGAAGGCGGGCGACCTTCGCGACCTCGGAGTTGGCGTCGGGGTCGGTGGAGCCGCGGCCGACCAGAAGCACGGTCGTGTCCGGCTCGAGTTGGCCCAGACGCTCACGGAGTAGGGCCAGAATCGTGGGGTGGGCACCGAGCGGGCGCCCGTAGGCGAAGGTCAGATTTGGGTGGCGCACGCGCTCGCGGGCCAGGGCGGCCGGGATGTCACCCTTGGCATGCCCGGCGGCGACCAGCATGAGCGGGACGGCGGCGATGCGGGTGTGCCCGCCCGCGACCAGTTCGGCCACGGCGTCGGCGATGGGCGGGGGCGACAGCTCGATGAAGCCGCCCGCGACCGCGACCGACCGGCCCGCTAGCCGCTTGCCGACCCGGTCGGCAAACGCGCGGAACTCCTCCGCACCGGCGTCGTCGGCAGTGCCGTGCCCGGCGATGAGTAATGCGGGGGGTGTCGTCACCCGTCCTCCTTGAGTGGGTCTCCGTAGAGCAATGCGTTGATCGCGGCGGCGGCCACGGCTGCGCCGCCGCGTGCGCTGAGGTTGGATATTTGCGGCAATTTGGTACGGCGCAAGGCCTGCTTTGATTCGGCGGCGCCGACAAAGCCGACCGGGAGTCCAATCACGAGCGCGGGGTTCACGTCGAGACTGAGCAATTCGTAGAGGGCGGTGGGGGCGTTGCCGACGACCCACACGGCACCGGTTGGGTACTGCTTTGCGGCGTTGCGGAATCCGGTGGCGGCGCGGGTGAGACCCGGCGCGGGCGCATCGTCGATCCGGCAGACGGACGGGTAGCGGGTGACCCCGGCCGCGACCATGTTCACGTCGACGATGAGCGGGGCACCGGTGTGGAGTGCTTGCGCCCCTTGGGCGAGTGCCTCTTCAGCTTCGTCGCCAAGGACCAGGTCGTCAAGCCAGGCCGCGTCGGCGGTCGTGTGGATGATGCGCTCGGCGACGTTGCGGGACAGGGGTTTGAGGTGGGTCGTGTCCACTGTGGAGCGCAGGATGCGATACGACTCGGCCTCGATCGGGTGGACCATCCTTATCGCGTCCACTGGGCACACCTCCACGCATTCGCCGCAGCCGTTGCACAGATAATCGAGGGCGCGCAGCGTCCCACCCTCGGGCCGGATGGCGTGAGTGGGGCACGTGAGCAGGCACGCTCCGCAGCCTTGGCAGCCATCGAAAATCACCTCCACCGGTAGCCCCGGGGCGTGACCATGCGCCCGTGGAGCAGGCGGGTCGCGGTCGAGCCGACAATCACGACGGTGTTCATATCCACCTCGTCGGGGTCGATCATCGCGAGCGTGGTATGGGTGATCCGCTGGCCGTCGCGGAAGGCGTTGCGCACCAGACCGATCGGTGTGTCCGGTGGGCGGTGCTTGCCCAGGATCGCGAGCGCTTCCGGGAGTTGGTGGGTGCGGCGCGTGCTGCGCGGGTTGTAGAGACACACGACGAGGTCCGCCTCGGCCGCCGCGTGCAGGCGGCGTTCGATGGCCTGCCAGGGCGTGTGAAGGTCGGACAGGGAGAGGTACACGTGGTCGTGGCCGAGCGGGGCGCCGAGCAGTGAACTTGCCGCGAGGGCCGCTGTCACCCCCGGTACCAGATAGATGTCAAGGTCTTCGGAGGCAAACTCGAGGGTGGGTGACGCCATGGCGTAGACGCCCGCGTCGCCCGAGCCGATGAGCGCGACCGCGTTTCCCCCGCCGGCAAGCTCGACCGCGCTGCGGGCGCGTTCCTCCTCGGCGCCCAGTCCACTTGCGACGACGCGTGTGCCCGGCCGGAGCAGGTGGCGGATCTGGTTCACGTATTGGTCCAGACCGACCACAATGGACGCGCGGCGCAATTCGGCTGTGGCCCTTGGCGTGCGAAGATCGGCAGCGCCCGGCCCGAGCCCGACAATGGCCAGGCGCCCGCGGGGCGTCAGGCGCGCGATCGCGACAGTAGCCTTGGCCGAAACCATTTTCGGCACGACCAGCTGCGCGCCGCGGCCATGCGCTTGTGCGGCAAGCAAAGCGGCGGCCTCCGAAACGCTTGGCGTGCCGACGGCCTGATGCACGACCTCGGACGGGTTGGGCACGTCCACAGTGGACAACTCGGCCGCCGAGTAGGTGACGATCGGCCAACCCCGCTCCTCCGCGAACTCGGTCAGCCCGGCCTCGCTCGCCTTGATGTCGGCGGTGGCGATACACCGTATCGATTGCGCGGCAAGCCCCGCATCCTGCAACGCCTGATCCACGAGCGCCGCGATCTCGCCTTTGGACACGCCACGGCTCGCGCCGATGCCCAGCACGAGCGAGGGCGGGTGAAGCACCAGCCGCGCAAGCCGCCCAGGCGCCCCGCCCAGCCCGGACACGCCGCTCTGCCCAGGCGCCCCGCTCTGCCCCGGCGCTGCGGGCTGCGCTGGCATCGCAGCCTGCCCGGGCGTGTGCGTGTCGGGGTGCGGCGCGGGGAGGTTATGGCCGTCTTCGCGCGTGGTTTGCCGATCCGTGACGCGGATGGCGTAGGCCGCGCCCGGATGGTCGCCCACGTTGGCCGGCAGCGCGGGCACCGGCCATTGCTCGTCGGACAGCCAGGCGATCGGGTGGCCGTCCAGCATGGCCCGGCTGACGGTCGCGAGCTTGCCCGGGTTGCCGACCTTGAAGTCCATGGTGTCCAGTCCGGGCAAGCCTACCGCGTCCGTAGCAGTGGTCACAATGGCTTGCGCGCCAAGGATTTCCGCGACGCGTTCGGCCAGCATGTTAGCGCCGCCCTCGTGCCCGCCCAACAGCGCGACGGCAAACCGGCCGGCCTCGTCCACGCATACCACGCCAGGATCGGATTGCTTGCCGCCCAACAGGGGCGCGACGAGGCGGACGGTCGCTCCGGTCGCGAGGAAGGCTACGATTCCCGTGCTTTCGGCCCAGGCTCGGGCGAGCTGCTCACGGATCGGTCCATCGTGGACGGCGCACTCCTGCGGCCAAGCCTCCGCCAGCCCAAAAGCCATGCGCCGGCCCGCCTCCGTGGCCCAGCACAGTCCAATCACGATAGCCCTCCCCACAAGACGAACACCGGGTTGACCGGGGCGAGCCTGTGCGACCCGTCCGGCAGCGCGTGGAGGCGGGACGCCTGCAGCGCCGTGCCTTCCGGTGTGTAGCCCGCGTCGCGCATGCGGCGCAGCGCCGGGCCGACGCGTTCGAGCGCGGCCACGGCCGTCACGAGCCGGGCCGGGCGGCGTCTGGCGCACGCGGCAAGCACGTCAGGCCCGCCGCCGCCGACGAACACCGCGTCGGGGTCGGGCAGGCCGGCCAGGCAGGCCGGGGCGTCCCCCGGCACGATCTGGACACCGAGACCGGCCGTGTTTTGGGAGATCAACGGGATCGCGCCGGGGTCGCGTTCGACGGCGATGACGGCCGCGCCGAAGCGGGCGCATTCGGCGGCGACCGAGCCGGATCCGGCGCCCACGTCCCAGACCAGGTCGCCGATGCGGGGGCCCAGGCGGGCCAGGACGAGCGCGCGCACCTCCGCCTTGGTGATCATGCCGTCGCGGTGGGCGTATGCGGACTCTGCCAGCGCCCAGCTCGCGGGCCCGGGTGAGGCTCCGGCTATCCAGCGGGGACCGGCGTCCCGCTGGGAGTCGTCAAGGACGAGCACCACGTTGGGGTCGGCCCATGGGCCCTCGTGGACCGTGGATACGCGTTCCGTTGGCGTGCCTAGGTTTTCGGCGATGAGCAGGGTCCTGGGGACACCGTCGAGCGCCGCCGCGAGCGCGGCAGGGCCGCTGCCGGGTCCGGTGAGGACGGCGACCTTCGGGTGGGCGCGGCAGACGTTGACCGCTTTGGTCAGGTCGCGGCCGTGCGCCGAAACGACCACGGCGTCGTCCCAGTTGAGGCCCGCGCGGGCGAAGGCGGCGGCCACACTCGACACGGCCGGGATCACGCGCGGCTCAATGCCTTGGGCGCGCAGCGATCGGACGATGCCGAAGAAGCCCGGGTCGCCGCTGGCGAGCACGACGGCGTGGCCGTGATGGTTGGCGACGCGCTCAAGAGCGGGCGCAAGCGGACCTAGGACAACGGTTTCCGCGGTCGCGGTGTCCACGCTGGACAGGTGACGGGCCGCACCGACGACGAGTGTCGCGCCGGCGAGCAAGGCCGAGTCTATCGCGCGGCTGCCGTCGCAACCGATTACCGTGACGCCCATCACGAGACCCACTCGGGCCGGGTCGCCGCGACGACGCGCTTGCCGGTGAAGTCCACCATCGCCACATCGGCGTCCAATTGAGAAAAGCGCACGAGCACGTCACGGACGCGAGCGCACAGCAGATCGCCGGCCTCGCGCAGGACGCCCGCTGCCTCCCACAGTTCATAGGCGTGGCGCGCGGTGTTGGCGCCCGTCGTATCGACTTGGCTGAGCGACGCGAGCAGGGAAGTGTCCACTTTGGAGCGCGTATAGTGTGTCATCAGGACGCCCGCCGCCAGCTTCGTGAGTTTGCCGATCATCCCGACGAAGACCACGCGGGTGAGACCGTGCTCCGCCGCGACCCGCAGCGCGGCGCCCGTGAAGTCGCCCACCTCGACGAAGCAGATCTCGGGCAGGCCGGGCAGCAGGGCCATCGCCCCGGCCTCCGTGCGGCCGCCGGTGCACAGCACGATGGTCGTTTCGCCCTGCGCGGCCGCGACGGCGACCGCCTGCATCACACTCGCGCGCCATGAGGCCGTCGAGAATGGGCGGACGATCCCCGTGGTACCAAGAATGGAAATGCCGCCCAAAATGCCAAGCCGGCGGTTTGTTGTCTTGCGAGCCATGCGCTCGCCGTCGGGCACAGAGATGACGACCTCGACGCCGCGCGCGCCGGCCGCCTCCGCCACGGCCTGCGTGATCATCGCGCGCGGGACGGGATTGATGGCCGGGCCGCCGACTTCGAGGCCCAATCCGGGCTTCGTGACGACGCCCACGCCCTCGCCGCCGCCGATCTGCACGCCTTGGCCCGCGTGCCAGCGCACTGTGGCGGTCAGGTTCGCGCCGTGGGTAACATCGGGGTCGTCACCCGCGTCCTTGACCACCACAGCACTCGCCGCATCAGCGTCCAATATGGACTCCTCGACGGCAAACGTGACCCGGCGGCCCGATGGCAGCCCCACCTCCACCCAGCGCGGATGGTCGCCGGTCGCGAGCAGCATCGTGGCCGCCTTCGCCGCGGCCGAGGCGCACGTGCCGGTCGTCCAGCCGGTGCGCAGAGCCTTTTGACGCACCTTCGCGGTGCGCGGCAGATCCGGCTCCCGCAGCGGCGGCTCGTCTTTCACCGCCGGGCCGCCCGCAACACCTGACGGTTTCTCCCGGATCGCGGCATCGGGCAGGCCCGCTTCGCGCGGCGGTTGCCCCGCCGTCATCGCCGATTCGCGCGGCGCCGCAACACCCGCCTCACCGCGTCGCCCACCGGGCGTTAGCGGGCGACCCGCAGCGCCTGACGGCTCACTTGACATCACAGCGTCGGGGCGTTCATCCGGTGTCATTGCCGACTCGCGCGCAGTGCTTGACGGGCCGCGGGATCGGCGCGCCTGTGCCCGTGGAAGTGGCCTGGGTGATAGAGGTGGCTGCGTGTGCCTGCCTTTGCCAGCGCCTGCCCCACAAGGAAAAGCGTGTGCTTCCAGAGCCGATGCGCCTTGACGGTATCCTCGAGTGTGCCGACCGTGCAGTGGAGCACGAGCTCGTCGGGCCACGTCACCTGATATGCGATCACGACCGGTGTCTCCGGATCGTAGCCGCCTGCTTGCAGTTCGGCTGCCAGCTGACCCGAGCGAGCGGCCGAGAGAAAGATTGCCATTGTTGTACCGTGTGCGGCGAACGCCCGGATCGATTCCCCCTGCGGCATCGGCGTTTTGCCGCCCTCGAGGCGGGTCAGGATCACCGATTGGGCGATCTCGGGCACCGTGAGCTCGCGCTGCACCGCTGCCGCCGCAGCGGTAAACGACGATACCCCAGGGATCACCTCGGTTTCCAAGCCCAGCTCATGACACGCGTCGAGCTGCTCGGACAGGGCGCCCCACAGGGATGGGTCGCCCGAGTGGATGCGCGCGACCGTCAGGCCGTCGCGGGCCGCCTCTTCATACAGCGCAAGGGTTTGTTCGAGTGTGAGCGCCGCCGAGTCGACGATGCGCGCTTGTGAGTGGGCGTGAGCGAGGACGTCCGGATGGACCAGGCTAGCCGCCCAGATCACGACGTCGGCCTCGGCGATGGCCCGTGCCGCGCGCAGGGTCAGCAGATCGGCCGCGCCCGGGCCGGCGCCCACGAAAATGACCCTCATATCCGGCCGCCTCGATGCTCGCGCTTGGGTGGGATCAGGATGGACGACAGATACGGCGCGTCGTCCACCTCGGACAGTGGGGCTATGCGCTCGTCAGGCAGGCCGAGGTGGGCGCCGATGATGGCACGGTCCAGCAGGCCGGCTTCCTTGAGGCGCGCGTTGACGTCGGCGAGGTGACGCCCGCCCTTGTACGCGACAATCGTGCCATCCCACTCCAGCGCGCTGTCCAAACTGGACGCCCCACGCGCGAGTGGAAGCAGGACAAGCGGTTCCGAGCCCTCGACGAGCGGGACTCCGGCCGCCGCCGACAGCGCCTGCATAGCCGTGATGCCCGGCACCGTTTCGACCACCACGTCCGGCACAAGCGAACGCACAGTTTCGGCTAGGTAGCTGAAAGTTGAGTACACGTTGGGGTCGCCGATCGTGGCGAATGCCGCCGTGCCGTTGGTATCCTGGATCCATTGCGCTACACGGGTTCCTGCCGCGTCCCAATAGCGTTCGCGGCGGGCCGCGTCGGTGCGCTCGTTGAGGGCAAAGGGGAGGCGTTCGATACGAGAGTTGTCGATGTGGGCCAGGATGGTCTGTTCCGCGCGCCCCGGCGCCTCGCCCGGCAGCACGGGCACAAACACCCGCCCCGCCTCCCGGAGCACGCGCAGCGCCTTGAGCGTCAACAGTTCCGGGTCGCCCGGCCCGACACCCACGCCCACCAACCGGCTCACGTCGCCACCTCCGGCCCGGCAAACAGGTGGGCGGCGGCCGCTTCGACGAGGCGCTGGGCAAAGGCGGGGTGGCCGGCCCAGTGGGTGTGCAGATACGCGGCGTGGACTCCTGATTGGACAAATCCGCCGGAGGCTCCGGACCAGGCCGGGCGCGGCCCGCATTCGGGCGTGGTGCGGGTGCGGTGAAACTCGTGGCCCGTGATGCGGGTGCCCGTGTCGGCGATGACGCTCGGGGTTACGGCGACGGCGTCGCGGTAGCCCAGTGTGAGCTGGTCGGTCATGGTGGCCACGGAGTCGAGCACGCCACACATCTCGTGGCCGTCGAGCATCCGGCCCAACCACAGTAGCCCGGCGCATTCGGCCACGATCGGGGCGCCTGACAGGGCCAGATCGCGCACCTGCGCGCGCAGTGGCACGTTGGCCGCGAGCTGCTCACCATAGACCTCCGGAAAACCCCCGTTGATCAGCATGGCTTGGGTGCCGGGCGGGAGTTTCTCGTCGCGGAGCGGATCCACGAACTGCACGTCGGCGCCGCCGGCCGCCAGCAGCTCGAGCTGCTCCGCGTACCCAAAAGAGAATGCGGGACCACCGGCGACGGCGACCGTGGGGTGTCCTTTTACGACGGTGACCGGCGGCGACCAGGCCGGAGACGGCACGGGCGGGGCGCTGCGGGCGACCGCGAGCACGGCGGGCAGGTCCACACCTCCGGCGACAAGCGCGGCCATGGCTTCCACGGCCTGGACGGCCTCGGGTGCGCGCTCGGCGACCGGGATGAGGCCGAGATGCCGCGACGGGACCGCGGCGAGCGCGGTGCGGCGCAACACACCCAGCACAGGCATGCCAACCTCGGCGCACGCCTCGCGCAGCAGCAGCTCGTGGCGATCCGAGCCGACACGGTTGAGGATGACGCCCGCCATGCGGAGCCCTTCGCCAAACGTCCGGAAGCCGTGGATGAGCGCCGCGACGGAACGGCCCTGCGCGGACGCGTCGACCACGAAAACGATGGGGGCGCTCAGGAGGCGGGCGACGTGCGCGGTGGAGCCGAAATCGCCGGCGCCGACACGCCCGTCGTAGAGGCCCATCACGCCCTCCACAATGGACACCTCAGCCAGGCCGGCCCCGTGGACGAACAATGGCGCGATCAGGTCCTCGCCCACGAGTACCGGATCGAGGTTGCGGCCGGGGCGGCCGCACGCGAGCTGATGGTAGGACGGATCGATGTAGTCGGGGCCGACCTTGCACCCGGTCGCCCGAATCCCTTGGTCGGTAAGGGCTTTGAGCAGTCCGGTGGCGACGGTCGTCTTGCCGTGCCCGGAGGCGGGCGCGGCGATGACAAGCCTTGGCAGGTCTACCATTCGATGCCTGCCTGGCCCTTGCGGCCCTGGTCCATCGGATGCTTGACCTTGCCCATCTCCGTCACCAGATCGGCCGCCTCGACAAGCGCGGGATCGGCGTATCGGCCGGTGATGACGACGTGCTGGGTCCCGGTGCGCGCCCGCAAAGTTTCCACCACATCATGTACGTCGATCCAGCCCCAGTGGATCGGATAGGTGAACTCGTCGAGCACGTAGAAGGAGTATCGCTCGCCGGCCAGGTCGCGCTTGACCTGCGCCCAGCCCTCGGCCGCATTTGCCGCGTGGTCGTCACCGGCCGGCTTCTTGATCCACGACCAGCCCTCGCCCATCTTGTGCCACGTCACCGGCGCGCCGACCCCGCTCGCGCCAAGCGTTTTGAACGCCGCCTCCTCGCCGACCTTCCACTTCGGACTCTTCACGAACTGGAAGACCGCGATCGGCCAACCGACATGCCAAGCGCGCAAAGCCATGCCGAACGCGGCCGTGGACTTGCCCTTCCCGGTGCCGGTGTGCACGGCCAACACGTTGGAACGCCGGCGCTGCCGCGTCGTCAGGCCGTCGTCGGGCAGGTGCTCCGGCTTCCCCTGCGGCATCAGGCGGCCCTCTTGCGCGCGACCGACGTCAGACCATCCGCGGTCACCGAAGCAAGCGGGACGTGTTGCGCGCCAAGCAGCTGGGCCAACTCGGCCGCCAGCCCCAGCCGCACGTAGCCCGACTCGCAGTCGACGACCACGCACGCGACGCCCATCCGCGCCAGAATCGCGGCCGCCGCACCCGGATCGCCGCCCGCCGTGGCCCGGCCATCGGTCACGACGACGAGCAGTGGGCGGCGGTGCGGGTCGCGCAAACGTTCGAGGCGAAGCGTTTCGGCCGCCTTGGTCAGGCCGGACGCGAGCGGGGTCCGCCCGCCGGTCGGCAGCTCACGCAGCCGGGCCGCGCCAGCCTCCACACTGGACGTCGGCGGGAGCACGAGCAGCGCGCCGTCGCCCCGGAACGTCACCAGGCCCACCTTGTCGCGCCGCTGATAGGCGTCCAGCAGCAACGAAAGCACGGCCGTCTTCACCGCGCTCATGCGCTGCCGCGCCGCCATCGAACTCGACGCGTCCACGCAGAACAGCACGAGGTTGGACTCGCGCCCCTGCCGCACCCGCTCCCGCAAATCATTCCCTCGCAGCACGACCGGCCCGCCCTCGGCGCGGCCGCGCGCGGCCTGATGCGTCGCGGCGGCCCGCAGTGTCGCGACCAGGTGCAGCGAGGCCGACCCGGGCCGCGCGCCCACCGTGCGGCCGGTCTGCGTGTAGGCGGGCGAACGCCGCCCGCTCGCACCCTCGTCGCCCACCCCCGGGACGGCGAAAAGCTTTGCGCGATGCGGCTCTTTGGGCGTATCCGTCCGGTCACCACCACCCTGGGGTGTGCCCTCCCCCTCCAAAGGCGGAGGTGCCGCCGAAGGGGGATCCGGGTCAGGCTCAGGCTCAGGCTCGGGGTCGGGGTCCTCGTTATTCAAGGCGTCGTCGAGCGCCTGCTCGTCCAGGTGCGGCGCGTCGAACGGGTTGCGCCTGCGCCGGTGCGGCAACGCCAGCCGCGCGGCGTCGCGCACATCGCCCGCCGTGACCACGTCGCGGTCGTGCCACGCCGCCAGGGCCATCGCCGTGCGCGCCACGACGATGTCGGCCCGCATCCCATCCACCTCGAACGCCGCACACACGTGCGCGATCCGGATCAGCTCGGCATCGGGCAGGTCCACCTTGGACAGCCGGTCCCGCGCGGCCTCGATCTGCGCCTTCAGCGAAGCGTCGGCAGCCGCCCACTGCGCGGCGAACCCGACCGGATCGGCCTCATATGCCAGCCTCCGCCGCACCACCTCGACCCGCTCCGAGGTGTCACGGGGCGCGCGCACCTCCACCGACAGCCCGAACCGGTCCAGCAGCTGCGGCCGCAGCTCGCCCTCCTCCGGGTTCATCGTGCCCACGAGCAGGAAACGCGCCGCGTGCCGCACGGACACGCCGTCGCGCTCCACATAGGCCTCGCCCATCGCGGCCGCGTCGAGCAGCAGGTCGACCATGTGATCGTGCAGCAGGTTCACCTCGTCGACGTAAAGCACGCCTCGATGGGCCGCCGCCAGCAGGCCGGGCTCGTAATGGGCCTGCCCGGACGTGAGCGCGCGCTCCAGGTCGAGCGCTCCCACCAGCCGATCCTCGGTCGCGCCCACAGGCAGCTCGACCAGCCGAGCCGGGCGCCGGTCAACACCCTCGTGGCGCTGCGCATCCGGACAGCTCGCATGGGGCGAGGCCGGGTCACAGCTGAACCGGCAGCCGCCCACCACCTCGAGCCCGGGCAGCAACCGCGCCAGAGCGCGCACCACAGTGGACTTGGCCGTGCCCTTCTCACCGCGCACCAGCACCCCACCGATGGAAGGTGAAACGGCATTGAGTAGCAGGGAGAGCCTGAGATCGGCGAGGCCGACCACGGCGGAAAACGGATAGGGCGGCGCCATAACCCAAGTCCTCTCCACGGGTTTCCTCGCCCGCGAATCGTGCCGATGTCACAAGCGGCCGGAGTGTCCTGGCTCCCGGATCGTCGCTCGCCCTCGGCCTTCCAGTCATCAATGACCGTGGCCAAGGAGAGAGGGTCTGCTCCCCGGTGACAGTGGCGGGACCGCCCCGGATTTGCACCGGGTTCCTCCACTGCCGCTCGCACGTCATCGTGTCCTACTTGCCGCGATCCGTCAAAGTGATCAGGCCCGCCTCGCTCGATAAGCGCTCGCTTTGGCCCGGTTTTGGCATTGCAGATCGCAGAATCGGCGCGAGGCGTTACGGGTCGTGTCGTAGAACACGCGGTCGCAGCGTGCGGCCTCGCAGCGGCGCAGGCGGGCCTCCCGACCGCTGCCGAGGATCAGGGCGAGGCTCGCGGCCATGTCGGCCGCGCGGGCCTGCGCGCCGGTGTGCCCGCGGGTGTGGAACGCGAACACGAACGGCATCCCCGGGTGTCCGTGCAGGTTGGGCACGGCGTGGTTCGCCGCCATCACTTCATTGAGGATCTTTGCCGCATCGTGTACCTCTCCGTCGAGGCACGAGTCGATCGCTTCGCGTAGCTGGGCGATCGTCCCGGCCAGCGCGAGCGCGTCGTCCTCGTTCAACGGTGCGATGTGGACGCCGCCGTGCGCCTCGGCCTGCGCCGGGCGGATGACGCGCAGGATCCCGGCCGGGTCGGTGGGCGCCGCGTGCTCGCGGCCGTGCGCCCACCGCGTCGCGAGCTCGTTGACCAGGCGGAGCGCCAGGTCGGCCCAATCGGCCACGTAACTGTCAAAAGTTCGTTGACTAGTGATGGGGTCGGGCTTTAGGGTCACTGGCATATGTTAACTAGACAGTGACGAAGGTGGGGCTTCCGCATGACCGATCCGAGCCGCGTCATCGCCGGCATCATGCTGCTGAGCATCGTGACCATCGAATTTGGTGGATACTTCATGACGAAGATCGTGCGTGGGCAGGTGCCCATGACCGACTTCCAGAAGGCGTTCGCCCGCGCGGGCCACGCCCACGCGGGCGTGCTCGTGACGCTCGGCCTCGTGTGCCTGCTCCTGGCCGACGCGGCCGGCGTCGACGGGGTGCTGAGCTGGGTCGGCCGCATCGGCGTGCCGGCCGCGGCGATCCTGATGTCCGGCGGCTTCTTCGCCGCCTCCGCGGGCCGGGGCGCCACCCAGCCCAACCGGTTCATCGCCATCCTCTGGCTCGGCGCCGCATGTCTCGCCGCCGGTGTCATCGCGCTCGGGATCGGACTACTGACCGCCGCGTGACAGAACCATCCTCTCGCTCGGTACCGCACCCCCCGCCGCCGGCGCGATCGCGCTCGGGATCGGACTACTGACCGCCGTTCGCCTCCGGCCCCGATTCCAACGCGTTGACCACGCGGCGCGTCTTCGACCGCCACCTGCCCGTGGCACGGGTCTCGTTCGACGAGGGCTGCTATGACGTGCTGGACGAGCGGGGATACGACGCCGACGACCTCTGCGTCGTCTACCTGGGCGAGCTCGTCAAGCGCCATCCCGCCTTGGAGGCCTTCGCCGACCTCCCGGAGGGTCAGACCGCCGCGCTGCCTGACGGGCCCCGGTCGCCGATCTCCGACGGCGACCGTGAGCAAAGCGTGCTGGCTTGGAAGTCGGCCGCCATCGGGTAGGGCCTAGGCCTCCAGCTCACCCTCCACCGCCAGGTAGGCCTGCTTGAGCGCGTCGATGGTGGCCGGATCGGGTGCGGCCCACAGGCCCCGGTCGGCGGCCTCGAGCAGGCGCTCGGTGATGCCGCGCAGCGCCCACGGGTTGGACTTTTCCATGAACGCGCGCACGTCGGCGTCGAAAACGTAAGAGGCGGCAAGCTTTTCGTACATCCAGTCGTCGACCACGCCCGCGGTGGCGTCGTAGCCGAACAGGTAGTCCACGGTCGCCGCCAACTCGAACGCGCCCTTGTAGCCGTGCCGCTGCATGGCCGCGATCCAGCGCGGGTTGACGACCCGCGCCCGGAACACGCGTTTGGTCTCCTCGGCGAGCGTGCGGGTCTTGACGCCGTCGGGCACGTGCGAGTCGCCGATGACCGCGGTCGGGGACGCGCCCGTCAGCGCGCGCACCATCGCGATCATGCCGCCGTGGTATTGGAAGTAGTCGTCGGAGTCGGCGATGTCGTGTTCGCGCGTGTCGACGTTTTTCGCGGCTACGGAAATCCTGCGGTAGACCCGCTCCAGGTCGGGCCGCGCCGCCACGCCGTCGAGCCCCCGCCCGTAGGCATATCCGCCCCACACCGCGTAGACCTCGGCCAGATCGCGGTCATCGCGCCAGTTACGCGCGTCGATGAGCGGCAGCAGCCCGGCGCCGTAGGCCCCCGGCTTCGAGCCGAAGATGCGTGTCGTGGCGCGCCGCCAGTCGCCGTGCTCGTCCACATCGGACAGCGCGTGCTCCCGCACGAAATTGTCCGCCTCATTCAACACAGCCACGGTCGTGATGGCGTCGTCGAGCAGCGCGACCACGTGCGGGAAAGCGTCGCGGAAGAACCCGGAGATGCGCACGGTCACGTCGATGCGCGGCCGCCCCAGCTCCTGCGACGGGATCACCTCAAACCCGGTGACGCGCCGCGACGGCTCGTCCCACACCGGCCGGCAGCCGATCAGCGCAAGGATTTCGGCTATGTCGTCGCCCTGCGTGCGCATCGCCGACGTGCCCCACACGGTGAGCCCGACCGTGCGCGGCCACTCGCCCGTCTCGGCGCGATGCTTCTCCAGCAACGAATCAGCGAGCGCGACACCGACGTCCCACGCGTTTCGCGACGGGATCGCCTTGGGGTCGACGGAGTAGAAATTGCGCCCTGTCGGGAGCACGTTGACCATCCCGCGGGTGGGCGAGCCCGAGGGCCCGGCCGCGATGTAGCGCCCGTCGAGCGCCCGCAGCACGGCCGTGATCTCGTCGGTGGTGCGGCCCAGCCGGGGCACGACCTCCGTTGCGGCGTAACGCAGAATCTCGCTCACTTTATCGTCGCCCGGCGCCGGCGACGCCCAGCCGCCCGCCTCGCACTCCTCAACCAATGCGCGCGCCTGCGCCTCGACCGCGTCGACCTCGACCCGGCCTTCCGAGCTCAGCCCGAGCGCCTGGCGCAGCCCGACCGAGCGCAGGATCGCCAGCACCAGGTTGACCCGCGCCTCGCCCGCCGGCGCCGATCCCAGGATGTGCAAGCCGTCGCGGATCTGCGAGTCCTTCACCTCACACAGGTATCCGTCCACGTGCAGCAGGAAGTCGTCGAACTCCGCCGACCCGGGCATGTCGGCCTGGTGCAGGTCGTGGTGCAGTTGCGCCGCCTGGATGAGCGTCCAGATCTGGGCCCGCACGGCCGGAAGCTTCGCCGGGTCGAGCGCCTGCACGGTCGCGTGCTCGTCGAGCAGCTGCTCCAGCTTGGCCATGTCTCCGTATGACTCGGCGCGCGCCATGGGCGGGATGAGGTGGTCCACGATCGTGGCGTGCGCGCGGCGCTTGGCCTGCGTCCCCTCGCCGGGATCGTTGACGATGAACGGATACACGAGCGGCAGGTCACCGAGCACGTGGTCGGGCGCGCACCCCGCGGACAGGCCGAGCCCCTTGCCCGGCAGCCACTCCAGCGTGCCGTGCTTGCCGAGATGGATGACCGCGTCGGCCTTGAACACCTCGTCGAGCCAGCGATATGCCGCCAGATAGTGGTGCGACGGCGCCAGATCGGGGTCGTGATAGATCGCGATCGGGTTTTCGCCGAAGCCGCGCGGTGGCTGGATCATCAGCAGCACATTGCCGAAGCGCAGGCTCGCGAGCACGATCTGGTCGCCATCGACATAGAGCGTGCCGGGCGGCTCGCCCCAGGCGTCCACAATCGACTGTCCAACCCCACCATTGAGCCAACGCTCAAGATCTTTCTTTTGTACTCGCGCGGGCGCCGCGGCCAGCTGCTCATCGGTGAGCCACTCCACGTCGTGGCCGCCCGCCTTTATCAGACTGTGAATCAGCGAGTCGCCGTCCTCGGGGAACCCCCCGCCCAGGTCATACCCGGCGTCGCGCAGCGCGCGCAGCAGCGCCACCGCGCTGGCCGGTGTGTCGAGCCCGACCGCGTTGCCCACGCGCGAATGCTTGGTCGGGTAGGACGACAGCACGATGGCCAGGCGCTTGTCGGCGTTGGGGACGCGGCGCAGCCGCGCGTAACGCACGGCGATCCCCGCGACGCGGGCCGCCCGCTCGGGGTCGGCGTGATAGACCGGCAGCCCGTCCGGCCCGGCCTCCTTGAACGAGAACGGCACGGTGATCAGGCGCCCGTCGAACTCCGGGATGGCCACCTGCATCGCCGCGTCCATCGGCGACAGGGCGGCGTTGGACGCCTCCCAGGTCGCGCGGCTGGTGGTCAGGCACAGCGCCTGCAACACCGGGACGTCGAGCTCCGCGAGCGCGTCGACCGACCACGAATCCTGGTCGGCGGCGTTGGCCCCGCCCGCCGCCAGCACGGTCACGATGAGCGCGTCGCACTGGCGCAGGATCGCGAGCAGACCGTCCGGGATGGACCGCAGCGAGGCGCAGAAGATGGGCAATGCATTGGCGCCCTTCGACTCCAGCGCCTGGCACAGCACGTCCACGAAGCCTGTGTTGCCGGCCAGCTCGTGCGCGCGGTAATACACCACGCCCACGGTCGGACCGGTTTTTGACGCACGCGCATGCGACCCAAACTCCGGAGTCGGCGCGGGGGGCGCGAAGCCGGTGCCGGTCATGAGCAGTGTGTCAGAGAGGAAGTGGTATAGCTCGCGCAGATTGTCCGCACCGCCCGCGACCAGGTAGGCCAGCGCCTCGCTCACCACCCCGGCCGGCACGGTCGACAGGGCCTGCAGCGCGGCATCCGGCGCCGACTCGCCGCCCAGCACCACGACCGGGATGCCGCGCGCGAGCAGCGCGTCCAGCCCTTCGGGCCAGACCTGGCGCCCGCCGAGCAGCCTGACCACCGCGAAATCCGCGTCAGGCAACTCGTCGCCGACGCGGGTCGGATTGGCCACCAGCCACGGCGCGCCGGACGCGTGCGCGGCGAGCAGCTCGGTGTCGGCGGTGGACAGCAACAGCCCGGTCATCAGGTGCCTCCTCATCGGGTCCGCGCCCGGCAGCAGGGGTCGTATCGGCGGCGAGTGAGTTCCTGACTCCCGGACGCTGACGCCCGGTCACAGTGGCGGGACCGTCCCAGAGTCGCACTGGGTTCCTACCCCGCTGCCGACCCCCATCGTAGAGTGCCCGGCTGGACCCGCGGCAGCGTCCCCACGATCAGACCGACCCCGGCCGCCGCGCGGAGGGCCGGGCTTACGCGCAGCAGCGTCCCCACGATCAGACCGACCCCGGCCGCCGCGACGACCCCGGCCGCCGCGACGACCCCGGCCGCCGCGACGACCGCGGCCACGACGTCGACGAGCCGGTGCTCGGCGAGCACGACCCGGCTGGCCAAGGCGAGTGCCACAGCCGCGAGCCCAGGCCGATTTTCAGGCGGCCGCCAAGGCTTCCGTGGGGGCGAGCCGTGCGGCGCGGATCGCCGGGTAGAGTCCCGCGATCGCGCCGATGACGAGCGTCGCGCCGACGCCGCCCGCCGTTGCCCACACGGGCACCACCGGAGGCCACGCCTGGGTGGTGGCATACGTCGTGGTCACCGCGATCCCGAGCATCACCCCGCCCATCCCGCCGAGCGCCGAGAGCAGCAGCGACTCGGCGAGGAACTGCAGCCGGATGTGCCCGCGGGTCGCGCCGAGCGCGCGGCGCAGCCCGATCTCGGCCCGCCGCTCGAGCACCGAGATGACCATCGTGTTGGCCACGCCCACGCCGCCGACCAGCAGCGCCACCGCGCCGAGCCCGAGCAGCAGCCCGGTAAACGCCTTGTCGGTGGCCTGCCGCGCGGCCAGCGCGTCGGAGGGCCGGGACACCTTGACCTCGTGCGGCGCCTGCGGGTTGGCGGTCGCGGCGAGGATCGAGCGCACCGCGAGCACGGCCGCGTCCACGCAACGGGTGTAGATCGTGGTCGGGTGCCCGTCGAAGTCCAGGTAGGTCGTGGCCGCCGGCCAGCCGATGAGCGCGGCCGCGTCCAGTTCGGGCGCGAGCGACACCGGCGTGAGGATGCCGACGACCGTAAACCACCTGTCGCCCAGGAACACCTGGACCTGACCGTCCGTGGTGACCACGCCGAGCCGGCGCGCCGCGTTGTCGCCCAACACGACCGCCGGATATTGCTCGGTCGCGGCGTTGAGCCACGTGCCTCGCGCCAGTCGCGCGCCCACGGTCTGCAGCAGGTTGAGGTTGGCCGCAAGCACGCTCAGGCCGCCCGATTGCGCGCTGGGAATCCTGTCAGACCTATAAACCTTGGCATTTGGTACCTTGCCGGTCGCCGCGACGTCGGTGACCGGCCAGATCCGGGCGATCATCGGCACCGACTCACCGGGCAGGGTCGCATCGCCGCCCCCGAGGCGTTCGCCGGGCGTCACCGTGAGCAGGTTGGTGCCCAGCGCGGCGAGCTGGCGGTCCAGCTCGGCCCGGCTGGATGACGAGATGCCGACGACGGCGATCATCGCGGCGATGCCGATCGCGATCCCCAGCGCGGACAGGAAGACCCGCAGCGGCCGGGTGCGCAGGCCCGCGCTGCCCACCCGGAGCACGTCCGCCGGGCCGAGGCGCGCCGCCCGTAAATTTGTGCTCACCTATATCACTGCTCCATCTTTCATGGACACCTGCCGTGGCAGGCTGCCCGCTATGTCGCGGTCGTGCGTGATGACCACGACGGTGGTCCCGAGGTCTCTCAGCTCGTGCAGCAGTGCCATCACACCGGTGCCCGAGGCGGAGTCGAGGTTGCCGGTCGGCTCGTCGGCCAGCAGCAGCGGCGGGTCGCCCGCGACCGCGCGGGCGATGGCGACCCGCTGGCGTTCGCCGCCGGACAGCTCGTGCGGCAGGTGGTCCAGGCGATGCGCCAGCCCCACCCGGGTCAGTGCGCGCCGGGCCCGTTGCGTGCGCTCACGAAGCGGTACCCCCGAATAGAGCAAACCATCAGCCACATTGGACAGTGCGGTTTGCCCGGGGGCCAGGTGAAATTGCTGGAATACGAAGCCGATCCGGCTTGCCCGCAGCGCGGACAGCTGGCGGTCGGACAGCTTCGCCACATCGTGGCCGTCGATGCGCACCGTCCCGGCGGACGGGCGGTCCAGCGTGCCCATCAGGTTGAGCATCGTGGACTTGCCGGAGCCGGACGGGCCGACGATTGCGACCATCTCACCGTCCGCAATGGACAGTGACACGTCGCGCACCGCCACCACCCCGCCCGCGTATTCCTTTGTCACGGCATCCAGTTGGACGAGGGCGGCGGTCACGAGGGCATCCCCACCGTCATGCCCTCGGCGAGCCCGTCGCCTGCGACCTCGACCCGGCCGCCGGAGAACAGCCCCGTGCGCACGGCGACGATCCGCGACGTGTCGCCCTGCACGACCTGCACGCCATAGCCGCCCTCGGCGAGCGCGAGCAGCGCGGCCACGGGGACGGTCAGCACATTGTCGCGTTTGGACGCCGTGAAGCTCACCTCGAGCGCCGCCCGGTCCAGCCCGGCAAGGGCCGCCTCGCCGTCCGCCCCATCCATCGCGACGATCACGCGAAGCGTTGTGGTGGCGGGGTTTTGCCCCTCGGCCGGTTTGACGACGGTGGCCGCCTTGACGATTTTCCCGTTGACCGTCTTGCCGTCCGGGAGCTTCACCGTCACGGGCGCGTCCTTCCGCGCGAGCCGGACGTCATCGACGTCCATCTCCACGGTGATGACGCGTACCGTCCCGGTGAAGGCGAGCACCTGACCCTCGGGCTGCGCTCCGGTCCCGACGGCGGCGGAGTGGCTGTCCACGCGCACCTGCCCGGGCGCGAAATAGACCCGGCCCAGCTCGACCACGCCGGTCTGCGCGAGACCGAGTTTCTTCTGCCAGCGTTTGACCGCCGCGGCCGTGGCGTCGGTGTATTTGTCGTCAACGGTGACGCCGGTGTATCCGAGGTCGGCGAGATTCCGCTCGAACTGCGAGACATCGGGCCCCTCGGTACCGGGCGCGAGCACCCGGTACTGAGGCAGCGATCCGTACATCAGTACTACGGGCGTGTTGTCCACGCGGTAGAGCACGTCCCCGCGCTGCAGGGTCGCCCCGATCTCGGGCAGGCCGGTGATGGTGCCGGCCAACCGTCCGATGACGACGGTCGAGTCGCCGTGGCCCAGCTCGCCGTGCTCGGTCTGGGCGTCGATCAGCGTCTGCCGGGTCACCGTCCCCGTGGCCGGGGGGAGGTTTTGGCGGTTGCTCCCGGGCTCGCGCGCCGACCCGGCGTTGAACCCAAACCCGGTGGCGGCCGCAGCCGCCGCGACGATGCCAAGCACCACCCCGGCGACTGCCAGCGCCCGCCATACCGTCCGGTGCCGTCTCGTGCCGGTCATCAGCCGTTGCCCTGCTGCAGCGTCCCGCTCGTGGCCGGTGGCCCCGGCAGGTGCTGGCGGCACTTCTCCTCGGCGGCCTTGACCTTCGGGTCGTCCGGCGGGAAGTCGTTGCCGTTGAGCTGCAGACCCTGGTCGGTCGGGTCCGGGAAGTTCTTCAGGCCGTTGTCCCGCATGCACTGCGAGTACTTACGCAGCATCTCCAGCCGCTGCGGGTCCAGCTTCTGCGGCGCGCCGCCGTTGGGCAGCAGCGCCTTGCACTTGTCCTGCGCCGCGTCGACGACCTTCGGATCCAGGCCCTCGGCGTTGAGGTCCATGCGAAACTCGCCGCCCGCGCCCGCCTCCGGATCCTTAAAATTTGGTACGCCGTTTTCGCGCATGCATTTGGCATAGGCGAAGACGGCGTCGCGCTCGCTGGCCGACCCGCCCGGTTGCGCGCTGCTCGTCGGCGTGCCTCCGGCGGTCGGCAGGCCGTTGTCGGTCACCGGTTCGGCGCACCCGGCGAGGGCGATGGTCAACAGGCCGATCGGCAGAAGGGTTCTCAGTCGCATGCGCCCATCCCACCGAACGGCCCATTTCCCGAGCATTTCCGAGGATGGAAATGCCGGGGAAACGTCACCGTCGGTCACCATAGGGGGATGCGGATACTGGTGGTCGAGGACGAGCCGCTGCTGGCGGAGGCCGTGGCGAAGTGGCTGCGAGCCCAGACGCACGCGGTCGACGTCGTGCACGACGGTGCCGCCGCCCTCGAGCGGATCGATGTCAACGACTACGACGTGGTGGTGCTGGATCGTGATCTTCCGCGCGTCCATGGCGACGACGTCTGCCGCGCGCTGGTGGAAGGGCGTCGGGTACCGCATAAAATGAAAATCCGCACGCGGCTGACCGCGGTCTACGGAGGCCTCTTCTTCCTCGCCGGGTTGCTCCTGCTGGCGCTGACATATGTGCTTGTCTCGCAACGGTTTCGCCGAGAGGAGAGCGCGACGTTTGTCACCTCCGGCTCCGGCCCCGCGCCCAGCGGGGCGCCGATGCACACCGACATCAGGGGCGAGATCCGGGGCGAGGTGTGGCAGGACGCGCTGAGCGCGCTGCTGACCCAGGGCGCGATCGCGCTGCTCGTCGTGGGCGCCATCGCGGTCGCGTTTGGCTGGCTGCTCGCCGGGCGTCTCCTGCAACCCTTGCACACCATCACCGAGACCGCCCAGCGCATCGCCAGCGCACCCGCGGCCGAGCGCAACCTGCACGAGCGCATCGCGCTGCGCGGGCCCAAGGACGAGGTCAAGCAGCTGGCCGACACGTTCGACGTGATGCTCGAGCGCCTCGATCACTCCTTCGACGGGCAGCGCCGGTTCATCGCCAACGCCTCGCACGAGCTACGCACGCCGCTGACGGTCAACCGGGCCCTGCTGGAGGTGGCGCTGCACGAAAACGGCGACTCGCCGGTGGTGCGCCAGCTGGCCCAGACCCTCCTGTCGGTCAACTCACGGCACGAGCGCCTGATCGACGGGCTGCTGTTGCTGGTCCGATCGGAGCAGGAGGTGGCGGAGCAGTCCTATGTGGACCTCGCGGACATCGTGGAGCACGTCGCCGCGCAGGTGACCGCGATCTCCGGCGACGTCGCCGTGCAAGCCCAGCCTGACCCCGCACCCACCATGGGAAACGCCGTGCTGCTCGAGCGGCTCGTGCAAAACCTGGTCGACAATGCGGTGCGGCACAACCTTCCCCACGATGGCTGGGTCCGGGTCACGAGCGGCGCGGAGCCGGACGGCACCGCCGTGCTTCAGGTCAGCAACACCGGCCCAGTGGTGCCCAAATATGACATCCCACAGCTATTCGAGCCCTTCCGGCGGCTCAAGGCCGAACGGCACGCGGGCCCCGGCGCCGGGCTCGGCCTCAGTATCGTGCAGGCCATAACCCGAGCGCACGGCGGCACGGTCCAAGCCGAGCCGCGCGACGGCGGCGGGCTCGTCGTCACCGTGGTCCTGCCCGGGGAGTAGGTTTCTCATGCTGTGCGGGCCTTACTGTAGACCTGTGACGTTCACCTGTGAGGATCTCGACGAGTTGACCCGGCTTGTCGTCGAGGCGTGGCGGTCGGGATCGGACCGTGACTGGTCGGTGCCGGCCGGGACGCTGGAGTGGAGCTGCCTGCGCACCGCCGAACACGCGGTGGACACGGTTTTCGCCCCGGCTTTCTTCCTCGCCTCGCGCAAGCTTGACGGATACCCGGGGTACGACCTGTTCGCCCCAGGGCCAGGGGTCTCGCCCGAGCTCCTCATCGAAGCGCTCCAAGCGGCGAACAGGATGCTGACGGCGGTGGTGCGGGCGGCGGAGCCGGAAGCGCGCGCGGTCATCTGGCTGCACCCCCTCGAGTCCCGAGGTCCGCAGGACTTCGTGCCACGGGGAGCGCTGGAGCTGATCCTGCATGCCCATGACGTCTGCACCGGGCTGGGCGTGGATTTCCGGCCGCCGGAGGAGCTTTGCCAGCGGCTGCGCAAGCACACGGCATCGTGGCCGATGTGGGGTTCGCAGGGGTGGCAACCACCGGCGATGACCGGCCCCGCATGGCCCGACCTGCTACACGCCTCCGGACGCGCCTGACTCCGCCCGCCGCCCAGAGCGTCGCGGCCCGCTTAGTTTCCGGAGACAACCTGTGCACCCTCGTCCCCGAGGCGGCATCTACGCCCGCATCGGATGACGCCTCCTGGCCATGGCAGCCTGCATCCGGCACAACATCAACTTCGGCGCACCCAGGAAAAGATCACTCATCGCCTACGATCACTGAGCCGCCCAAACTTCGGACTCGTTCATCCAGGGACGACGCAATCGAACCGCCAGAAAGAAGGGAGTGGTCCGAGTCTTCTCGAATCGGCGCTGTCTGCGTGCCTGCCCCGGAGCCTGTCCCGCGCGGCACTCAGCAGAGTCTGGCTGCCCTCGACCCCGACAACCTGCGCCGCCCCGCGGTCCAGAAGCTCCGCCGCGTAGTGACCCGCTCCGCATCCGAGATCCGAGATCGAGGACCCGCAACCCGGCTACGTCCCCGGCCAGCTTCAGCATGGCAGGCCGCTCGGTATGCGCGTTGTAGACGTTGTCGGTGGCACGGGCGGCGAAATACTCGCCTCTCTCACCGTGGTAGGCGGCCTCGGCACTCATCCGGTCATCTTCGCACCACCCACACGTGCGCACCCCTAGTTGTTCACTCGGAGCGACTGGGGGGAGGGTCAGCAGCCGATGATCCAATGGCCGGGGCCGGTCTGTTTGAGGGTGGTCGTGGTGAAGATGTTCCAGAGACCCATGTTTTGGTTGGAGCCGTTGGCATAGGCGTATCCGCCCGACTGGTAGGCGCGGCCGGCCTGAGTGTGGGCGTAGTTGCTCGCAGTCACGCACGCCGGCGAAGGCGTGGGTGTAGGCGTGGGTGTAGGCGTCGGCTCCTGTGCCGTGATCAGTCCAAAGAAGACGGCGTCGTGGTAGGCGGAGCAGATGTGGTCCAGGAAGTATGCGGCCGTCGCGCCGCACTGGTCCGTGCCGGCGCCGGGATCAACGGGTAAACCGTGACCGGCACCGCTGACGCGGTACAGCATGATGTCATTGTTTCCATAGATCTCGAGCGACGTGCCGCCGGCCAGATTTCGACTGGAGGTCGGTGTTTGCGAGACGCCGCGCACGTTGGTCCACTGGTCGCGCAGCTCGGTCGCGTTGGCGGGGACGACGGTGGTGTCGGAGGTGCCGTGCCAGATCGCCACGCGCGGGTAGGGCCCGGGGTGTTGCGCGCGCACCAGATCGCCCCATTGGGCGGGCGTCTTGTTGACCCCAACGTATTGGCACATCGAGGTTTGCGCCACCGAGGTGGCACACCTGTAGGGTAGCCCGGCCGCGACGGAGCCCGCCTGGAACACGTCCGGATAGGCGGCCAGCATCACGGCCGCCATCGCGCCACCGGCCGAAAGCCCGCTCACGAAGACCTTCGACGGATCGGCGCCCTGATTGGCGACCGCGTGGGCGACCATGCCGCGGATCGACGCGGCCTCACCCTGCCCGCGAGTGATGTCGCCGTTTTCGTACCAGGTAAAGCATTTATAGGTCTGGTTGGCGCTGCTCTGCTGCGGCAGCAGGAGCGCGAACCCGTGCTGGTCGGCGTATTTGCGCCAGCCCGAATTGGCGAAGTAGCCCGCCGCGTCCTGCGTGCAGCCGTGCAGGAGCACGACCAGTGGGCGGCCGGCGGGCAGGCCGTCCGGGCGGTACGAATACATGGCGAGGTTGCCCGGGTTCGGGCCGAAGTTTGTCACCTGCGTGAGGGTGGCGGCGGCGGGAGCGACCG
>JBIOYB010000228.1:0-9948 GCA_044869915.1 Allorhizocola sp. | reverse complement strand
TCGTCGGCCGCCCGCAGCTGGTGTTTCTCGACGAGCCGACCACCGGGCTCGACGTGTCCGCCCGCAGAGCGCTGTGGGGCGCCATCCGCGAGTTCCCCGGCGCGGTCCTGCTCACGAGCCACTATCTGGAGGAGATCGAGGCGCTGGCCGGCCGGGTCGTGGTGATCGGCGGCGGCCGGGTGCTGGCCGACGACACGGTCGAGGCGGTGCGCAATCTGGTGGCGCTGCGCAGGGTGAGCCTCAGCAACGAGCAACCGATACCACGACTCGACGCAGTCGTCTCCGAGCAACGCGAGGACGGCCGCGTCCACCTCACGACTGCCGACTCGGATGCCTTGGTGCGCCAGCTGGTCACGGCCGGCGTCGCCTTCCGCGACCTTGAGATCCACGCGGCCTCGCTCGAGGAGGCCTTCCTGACCCTGACATCGAAGGAACAAACCCTGACGTCCAAGGAGAACTGAGCATGTCCCTCATCCTCACCCATGCTCGATACCAGTTCCTGGAGACCATCCGGATCCCGATCGCCGTGATCGGCGCGGCGTTCTTCCCTGCCGCGTCAATGATTTTCTTTGTGGTACCCAGTGTGGGCGACAATGCCACGGCGGCCACCTACGCGACGGCGTCGATGGTGGTGTTCGCGACGTCGACGACGTGCATTTTCAGTTACGGCATAGGCGTTTCGGAGGACCGGGCGCAACCTTGGGACCCGTTTGTGCGCACCCTCCCGGTCGGTCCCTTCCCTCGCTTCGCCGGCCGGATCCTCAACGGCATGGGGTTCCTGGTGCTCTCGTTCGTGCCGGTGCTCGTCGTCGCGGCGGTGGCGACGGAGGCGACCGCCTCGCCGGGGCAGCTCGCGCTCGCCACGGGCGCGCTGCTCGCCGCGTCGATCCCGTTCACGTTGCTGGGCTTGACGATCGGCTATGCCCTGCCGTCCAAGGCGGCCCTGGCAGTGGCGCAGCTGCTGTTCTTCCCGCTGGCCTTCGGCGGCGGGCTCATGTCGGGGCCCGGGCAGGCGCCCGGCTGGGTCGAAGCGATCTCGCCCTATCTGCCCACCCGTGGCGCGGCGGAGCTGTTGTGGGCGTCGATCGGCGCGTGGAAGCCGGACACCACCGCGTTGGTGATGCTCGCCGTGTGGACCGTGGTGCTCGCGGCCGCCGGTGTGCTGGTCTATCGCCGCGACGAAGGCCGCCGCTACCGTTAGCGGCTAAGCATCCCGGCGGAAGATCCGCGCCTTTCCGGGATGTGGCTGCCCGCAAGCGAGTGCATGGGCGCCAGCCATTTCCCCGAAAGGCGCGGATCTTCGCGTGGGCGCGCGCCGCAGCGATTGCCCCGCCACGAGGATCTGATCGTCATAGCGCGGGAGGGGCTCATCCAACGGCGGCGTAGTGGGCGACGATCTCTGCCGCCGTCCGGGCGAGGTCGTCGCGTAGCGCCGCCGGCGAGAGGACTTCGACGTCGGTGCCAAACGCGAGCAGTGGCCGGCCTGCGCCGAGTGCCGGCAGGCGCAGCTCCAGCGGGACCCAGTCCGACCGGTCGTCGGGCGGCGGCGCGGCCAGGTCGGCCTGATGCAGCCGCAGGAAGCGGCCCAGGACCGGCCTGCGGACCCGCACGGCCACCCGGATGTCGGCCGGCGCGTCGTCGATCTGCCGCCGCAGTCCATCCCAGACGTCGGCCAGCTCCTCGCCTTTGCGCCGTTGCACGGGCTCGTCCGTGACGGTGGCGGACAGGATCCGGTCGACGCGGAAGAGGCGGGCCCGGCCGCGGTGGTCGGCGACCAGATACCAGACACCGGCCTTGTTGACCAGGCCGTAGGGGTCGAGGGTGTAGGCGCGCTCCTTTTCTTCCTGCGCGTGCTGGTAGCGCAGCCGCACGCGCCGATCGGTGAAGACCGCCTCCTGCAGGACGGTCAGGTCGGCCGGTGGCCGTGGCCCGCTGCGCCAGCGCACCGGATCGACCATGATGCGGCGGCTCACCAAATCGGCGGCATCGCGGTGGGGCGCGGGCAATCCTGCCATGAGCTTGCGCAGCGCGGAGCCGAAGGCCTGCCCCAGGCCGAGCTCGGTATGGGTGCGGCCGGTGAGCAGGACGAACAGGGCACGAGCCTCGTCGGCGGTCATCCCGGTGACATCGGTGCGATAACCCGGCATCAGCGCGATGCCGCCGTTGCGGCCGCGTCCGGCATACACCGGCACGCCCGCGGCCGACAGCGCCTCGACATCGCGAAAGACCGTGCGCACGGACACCTCCAGGCGCGAGGCCAGCTCCGGTGCGGGCAGCTGCCCGTGGGCCTGCAGGAGGAGCAGGAGTCCCAGTAGCCGATCGGATTTCACGTGTCCAGCATCACGCGAAAAATACATGACGCAATGTGACATGTATCCCGGGTGATGCTGGGCCCATGGAAAGCACATCGGCTAAGGCGTGGCTCGCGGTGATTTCGGCCCAGCACACCCAGCGCGCCGTCGAGCTCGGCATGATCCAGCTCAATCACGGCAAGCGACACAACCTCGCGCGGCTGGGCCGGGGCGACGGGTTCGTCATCTATTCGCCCACCGAGCGCCTCGGCGAGAAGACGCCGTTGCGCGCCTTTACCGCGCTCGGTGTCATCGCCGACGACGAGCCCTACCTCGCCGACACTGTCATGGACATGGGCGCCCGAGGCGCCGTGCGGCCGTGGCGGCGCCAGGTCGACTTCCTCGAGGTCTCTCCCGTGGCCCTGCATACGGTCTCCGCGGACCTGGCGCTGACGCGGAATCCAAGCTGGGGCTATGGGCTGCGCCGCGGGCTCGTCCCACTCGACATCGACGATTTCGAGCTGCTGCGGACCGTCATGGGTGTGCCCAGCCGGCGTGGGTCCTGACACAAAACGAGACGGCCCCTGCTGACAACCAGGGGACCGTCTCGGCAAATCGCGATGGCCGCGATCAGTTTCCTTCCGGTCGGTCAAACGAGCCCGCGCGGATGCCGGCGACAAAGCCCCGCCAAGCCTCCTGGCCAAACACGAGCCGCGGCCCGTCGGGGTCCTTCGAATCGCGCACGGCGACCCGGCCACCGAACTCGGCCATTTCCACACAGTTGCCGGCGGAAGTGCTACGCGAACTCTTCCTCCAGTGCCACTGCTCTGTTTCGGGCGCATCGCTCATCGGCGCGCCACATCCTCTCGTTGTGTTGGCTATCTTTCACCTCGCGCGACGGCGCCGATTAGTTCCACGGATCGCTCCGGGTCCATCGCCGCCGCCCGCAATGCCTCGAAGCTCTCCTGATATCTGCTCACGTCGTCCGGCTTGCTCCGGAACACGCCACCAGTCATGCCCTCGCAGTAGACCATCGGATGCTCGGCGTCGCCGGGAAACTCCAGCAGGACAAACGACCCGGCCAGCGCCCGGTGAGCGCCCACCGACAGCGGAAGGACCTGGATCGAGATCATCGCGAGCTCGCTCGCCTCTACCAGACGCAAAAGCTGTCTGCGCATCACGTGTGGGCCACCGATCGGTCGGCGCAGCACCGCCTCGTCGAGGATCGCGTAGAGCTGAGGGGCCGGATCGCGAGTGAGGATCTCCTGCCGCGCCATCCGTACTGACACTCGCTGCGAGACCAGGTCTGGGTCGTCTGAGTAGTCGATCTGGACCACAGCCTTGGCGTATTCAGCCGTCTGCAGAAGGCCGGGCACAAGCGTGGGCTCGAAGGTGCAGATCACGGAGGCCTCGGTTTCAAAGCCGATATAAGTCTCATAGGAGCTGAACAAGGTCTCGCCGTAGGCCTCCCACCAAGCGCGCTGGCGGGCCTGGCCGGCCAGGGCGATCAGCCGGTCGCGCTCGGCGGCGGGTGCGCCGTAGAGGTCCAGCAGGCGCTCGAGGTCGGGGCGGCGGATGCCGATGTTGGCCGTCTCGACCCGGCTGACCTTCGACTCCGACCAGCCCAGCCGGTCGGCGGTCCAGGCGACGGTGCGCTTCGCCTGCTCGCGCATGCGCCGCAGCTCTGCACCTAGCTGGCGACGCAACACCGTTGGGTTCGCCTTGGTGGCCATTTGCACACCTTAGACCAACCCGGCACACGCCGCGTGCAACAACATGGCATCAGATTGCACTTGCATCTCTAATGTGGATGTTGCTTAATGGTCGTTAAGGGACCTCTTGAGCAGAACATTTGCAAGCGCCGTCCGTCGTTATTGAATAACGACCGTTCGCAGTGCTGCGGACTGTCCCCGACAGACATCCGACACCGCACTCCCTCTCACGCGCCGCCGCCGACCCGGCAGGCGCGCCGGTCAATCACCCCCCACAACGACCCGGGAGACAAGCCATGAGGGCCAACCACTACGCCACCGGCGAAACGTTGCACTACAGGCACAACGGCATCGTGGTCACCAACCGATATTTCGCGGTTGGCGCGGCGCGCTACAACCTCAACGAGCTGTCCGACCTGGGGTCGGCCCGCGGCTCGACGCATCCGGGCGTGATGGCCGGCGCCTTCACCGCGACCGGGGTGCTGCTCCTGATCGTCCCGATGCTGATCATGCATCGATTCGCCGCGCTCGCCGCCGCCGTTCCCCTGTTGCTGCTGGCCTGCCTGGTCAGTTATGTGTCGGCTCGCCGGTGGCCCGCCCAAAGAGAGATCATCGCTCGGTACCGCGGAAGCCTTGTGACGCTCTTCAAGTCCAGTGACCCGACGCAGTTTGGTCAGGTGGCCCGCGCCCTGCAGCGGGCGGTCGAGGCCGCGCACCCCTACGACCGCGGCTTCAGCGGGGGCGGCTCGCATGCGTGACGACTGGCCGGCCCAGCTCAGCCAGGTCGAGGTGGCCCTGCTCGAGCGGCTCTGCGGCGGCGTGACCCTGGCCGCCGCGGCCGCCGCCGAGTATCTGTCCCTGCGCACAGCCAACCGCCGGCTGGCGGCGCTGCGCGAGCGCGCGGGCCTGCCGACGACCCGCGCGCTGGTGGCGAGCTACCGTGCGGCCAAGGGGGCCTCGTCCTCGTGAGCGACAGTGGTGTCGCCAGACTTTGAGCGCAGGCGCTGCCACGCCAGGGCCCCCGCTATGCACACGAAGGGCAGCGCCGGCGCCGCATATCTGGGCTCATACATGGAGACCAGCACCGGCCCGACCGTCAGCACCGCCGCGACCATCACGCACAGCACGGCATCGCGCGCGGGCGGGGCGAACGGCCGCCGCAGCGCCGCCCAAGCCGTACCAAGAAAAATCACCAGAACGACGAGCACCGGCATCCGTACCCCCCTTGAATAGGCATTGAGCGCCACGGTGAGCCAGTTGGCCGGCGGGTTCACCGCCGAGGGCGATCGTTCGGCCTGAAAATCGGGCAGACCCAGCTCCGGGCGGCAGTGGAAGGGCATCTCCGGCTGGTCTGAGGCGGTGACCGGCAGATGGTAGCGGTCGCGCAGGCACGTGTAGCCCTGGTCGCGATCCGGCAGCGGCACAAAGTGTTGCGCCGTCTCGTATCCGACGATCCGCAGATAGTCACCGGGCTGGCGCAGGATGGCCTGCGTGGCGAAGCCGCTCATGACGTCCGCGTCCACGGGCGGGTCGAGGCTCGCGGCCGGGCCCATCCACACATACCAGTCGCTGCGCGCCGGGCGCTGCCCCAGCGGCTCCGGCGGGCAGAGCTTGCGCTGCTCCGGCGTCAGCTCGAGCCTTGTGCAGTCGGCAAACCCGGCGACCCGGCCGTACAGCGATCGCGACGACCAATAGCTCCCGTAGGCGCTGGGCTGATCGCCGACCACGAGGTAAGTGAAACAGGCGTAGGGAACGGCGAACGCGGCCGCGAACCCGACGACGGGCCGCCACCCGACCCGGCGCAGCACCAGATAGGCCAGCAGCAGCCCGGCCAGCGGCACGGCGACCGGGCGCACAAACCACGCGACAAACAGTGCCGCACCTGAGATCGTGGCCACCACCCATCCCACGCGGCCCGGCCACAGCAGCGCGAGCAGCGACACCACCAGCAGCGGCAGGAACACCGCCTCCGACAGCACATAGTGCTCGAGCGTGATCAGGAGCGAGTCGAACAGCAGCACGCCGCCCGCCACCGAGGCCGGGACCTTGCCGACACCGCGGCGCAGCAGCAACGCATACACCGCAACGGCTATCAGCACACTGCCCACGTGTTGCGCCAGGGTGAGGGCGGAGAGGGTATCGGCGGGCTGCAATAGCTTGAGCCACATGACATAGCCGATGGCGCGCGTCGGGCTCACCTCGAGCGGGGCCTTTGCCATGCCCAGGTAGGAGCCGCTGTCACCGTCGTACCACAGCGCCGGTTGGTAGGCGACCATCACGAGTAGCCGCACGACGACACCGATGAGCACCAGCACCGCGAAGACGGCGTGCTCGCGGATCAGCCTACTCATCGTTGATGCGCTTGAAGATTTCCAACAGGATGTCGCGGCTCTTCTTGTGCAGCTCCTCGCCGGTCCACGTCTCGCGCAGCTCGAGCTTTTGTCCACTGTGGAATTCGAGGTCGGCGCGCAGCGGCACGCTCTTGGACACCGTGACGGCCCGGATCTCCTCGAACGGCACGAAGCGATACATGCGCGCGAGCTCCTGCACGGGTGCGCTGTTGATGATTTGAAGCATCCTTTCGCGCCCGTGGTCCTTGTCGCCCGACGCGCCGACCATGATGAGCCCGTTGTCGAGCACGAGCACGTCCGTGTCCTGCCCGGCGACCTTGAGGTTGGCCAGACCGGCGATGACCTCGCCGCCGCGCGCGGTGGCGGTCTGTTCGACCACCGACGCCGACTCGACGAGGATGCCGAGGCCGGCCAGCTGGGCGAGGGCCTGCGGCAGGGTCTCGGGCACGACCGCCTGCGCGGCGATGCCGCTCAGGTCGAGCTCGCCCCCGCCGGCGTCGACGAGCAGGGTGTTGGCGGCCATCGAGCTCTTCCAGGACGCCCGCCCCGAACGGACCGCGGCGAGGTCGAGCAGCACGGTCAGCGGTTCGGCGAACTTGGCGGCGGCCTCCCGGCGGGTCGCGTTGGGGAAGAACGCCTCGCCCATCTCGCCCGCGCGCCCCGCCTGCAGCGCCGCGATCACCTGTGGCAGCCCGATCCCGGACTGCCCGAGGCGCCGGGACAGCTCGCGGAAGATGGAGTCGGCCTGTGCCTGCAGCCGCGCGGTCAGCGTGGCCGCGACGAAGTCGTCCCACGGCAGCACCGTGCGGCCGTCGGTCTGCACGATCTCGCGGTGCAGCGCGCGCCCGACCATTTCGGCGTCGGGCAGCAGCTCGACCGCCGGGCGCGAATCGTTGCCCACATTGGACTCCGGCAGCGCCTGGATGGCGGCGATGCGCACCGCGAGTGGCGGGTGGGTGTCCCACACCCCGCCCTTTTCCTGATCGGGCGCCTGCGCCCGCAGCTGCACCAGCTCGTCCTGCCGCGCCGCGACCAGGGCGCCGAAGCGGCCGAACACGTTGTCGGGCAGGAAACCGAACTCGGCGCCGGGCGCGACGTAACGTCCAATGTAGAAGTCGTAGGCCATGGCGGCCACGCTCACCTCGGTCAGCGCGCCGATCGCGGCCTGTTTGCCCGCCACCCGCACGGCCGACGCGTCGGCCTCGAGCTCCTGCCGCCGAGAGACCGCGTTGTCCACGAGCAGATAGAGGCGGGCGTAGATGTTGAAGACCCAGCCGGTCGGGTTCCACCGGCCGATCCGGCTCAGCGTGCCCACGATCGCGAGGCGCCCGCGATAGGCCACGCCGCCCAATCGCGTGTGCGCGCCGGAATAGTGGCCCATCTCGTGCGCGAGCACGGCCCGCGCCTGGGAGAGCGTCAGCGCCTGCAGCAGCGGGAGTCCAATGTAGAGCATCCGGCGGCCGGGGATGAGGCCCATCAGCTTGGCGTTCTCCGACACCGCGGCGTTGACGTCGCCCACGATCCGGATCTCGTCGGGCGCCCGTGTGCCGACAGCGCCGGCCAAACCTTGCACCTCCGCCCACAGCCGCGGGGCCTGGTTGGCCGTGAGTATGACGCCCGGCATGGGCTCGTCCTTGGCGCGGATCGCCTTCCACATCGCCACGCCCGCGCCCCCGACGAGCGCGATGAACAGCGGCAGGGTCAGTTTGATGGCGATCCCCGCGGGCATCATGGTGCCCAACCAGAAGGCGAGCGCCGCGGCGCCGATGAGCTGCAGGATGCCCACGACGAAGAAGCCGAAAAGCATGATGACGCTGACCAAGGCACGCAGACTTGCGACCACCGGAACCGTCCTCCCGTCACATTCCGTAGCACTCCAAAGCGCCAAGGCACACTACCGTGGCCAAGCCGGATTGGCTAGGCTGGCCCGTTATGTGGCCCTTCAGCAAAAAGAAGCCATCGACATCCACTCCGGCACAGGTGGTGAGCGACCCTTTTCTGGGCGATGCGACCGCGCGGCGCCTGCGTGAGGCGCTCACGGCCCGTGATTGGGGTGTCGCGCGTGACCTCCTGTCCGCGCCGATGAGCAATGATGATCGTGCCTTTTTTATAGAGATCTCAGCTGGTACCGAGGGAATCCAGGACTGGATCGAGGGCCCCATCCGCGACGAGCCGCAGTCGACCCTGCCGCTTCTGGTGCGCGGCACGCACGCGGTCTATTGGGCGTGGGAAGCGCGCGGCACCGGCATGGGCGAGACCGTGGGCGAGGATCAGTGGAAGGTTTGGTTCCGCCGGCTCAAGCTCGCCGAGGACTGCCTCGACGAGGTGACCGAGCGCGACCCGAAAAACGTTGAGGCGTGGCACTTCCTGACCATCCTCGGGCGGGCCCGCCAGCTGCCCAAGGACGAGCGGTGGCGCCGGTTCAACCGGGTGCTCGAGCTCGACCCGTTCCACCACTACGGGCACGACCAGATGCTGCAAAACCTGTGCCAGAAGTGGAGCGGCAGCCACGAGGAGATGTTCGCCTTCGCGCGCAGCCGGGCCGCGGCCGCGCCGGGCACCGCCCTGCCCGCGCTGATCGCGACGGCGCACATGGAGTTCCGCTTCGACAACGGCGGTCACGAATATATGGAGCGCCAGGACGTCGGCGAAGAGATCGTGGCGGCCGCGCTCCAGTCGATCTGGCATCCGGCCTATCGGCGGACGCCGGCCACGCCCCACCTGTGGAACCGGTTCGCCATGGCGTTCAGCCTGTGCGACCGCTTCCAGGAGGCGGAGCGGTGCTTCCAGCTGATCGGCGACAACCTGCACACCGAGGGCACGTGGGACGTGGCTTACTTCGTCAAGCTGCGCAACTACGTGCGCGGCAACCTGTAGGCGCGGATGGCCGTCTCGGCGAAGACGGCCGAGTGCGCGGACGGGTCGACCAGCTCGCGCAGGGTGTCGAGCCAGCGCTCGTAGCTCGAGGCCAGCAGGCACACCGGCCAGTCGGAGCCAAACATCAGGCGGTCGGGCCCGAAGAGCTCGAGTGCGGTGTCGACGAAGGGCCGCAGATCGGCGGGCTGCCACGACTCGTGGTCGGCCTCGGTGACCAGGCCGGACAGCTTGGCAAACACGTTGGGCCGGGCGGCAAGCGGCGCGATGGCCGCGCGCCAGCCGGCGAGGCCGTCCGCACCGTCGCGAATGGATGGTTTGCCGAGATGATCGAGGACGAACGTCAGCTCCGGCGTCGCCGCGGCCGCCTCGGCGCACGCGCGCAGCTGATCGACGCGCACGACGAGATCGAAGGCGATGCCCTTTGCCGCTAGGGTGCGCAGTCCGGCCAGAACCGTTGGGCGGTAAAGGTAATCGGGGTCAGACTCGCCCTGGATCTGCGAGCGCGCGCCGATGAGCCACGGTTCGCCGTCGGGCAGGTGCGGGTCCTCGACGTCGCACCAGCCGACCACGCCCGCGATCTGATCGTGCTCCTGCGCCAGACCGAGGAATGCGGTGACCTCCTCGGGCCGGCAGAGGCCCGCCTCGACCAGGATCGTGCCACCCACGCCATTGGCCGCGAGGATGGGCGTGAGGTCGGCCATGGTGAAGGTGCGTTGG
>JBIOYB010000227.1:0-5653 GCA_044869915.1 Allorhizocola sp. | reverse complement strand
GTGGGACCGCCTGTTCTATCCGCTGCTGTCCGCGGGCGCGGGCGCGCTCACCACGGTGATGGTGGCCAGTCCCGTCTTCGCCGTCGACGTCCCGGCCTACCCCGGCTTCCAGCTCATCGATCTGGTCAGCGCCACCGGCATCTCGCTCGCCGCAGGCCTGATCGGGCTGGCGATCATCTACCCCTTCCCGTTGGTACACCGGCTGTTCCACCGGATCCGCCACCCGGTCGCGATGATGGCCGTGAGCGGGTTCGTGCTCGGCCTGCTCGGTGCCGTAGGCGGGATCATCACGCTGTTCAAAGGGCTCGAGCAGAGCAAGGAGCTCGTGCAGGACGTCGGCGCCTACACCACGGGCGGGCTCGCGCTCGTGGTCATCGTCAAGTGCGCGGCCCTGCTCGTGTCGGCGAGCGGCAGCTTCCGGGGCGGGCGCATCTTCCCGACCGTCTTCATCGGCGTCGCCATCGGACTGCTGGCGCAGCGGCTGTTCCCGTCGATCCCGCTCGCGCTGGCGATCGGCTGCGGCGTGCTCGGCATCGCCGTGGCCATCACGCATCAGGGATGGCTGAGCCTCTTCCTGGCCGCGGCGCTGGTCACCGACATCAGGCTGATACCCGTGCTGTGCCTGGCCGTGCTGCCCGTCTGGCTGCTCACGTCGCGCCGGCCCGAGATGCAGATCCAGGCGGATCAACACCGACCGTAAGCTTTGGCACCGGCCGGCTCGGCACGAAACTGAGCAGCCACTCAAGCGTGGGTGAGGCGCCGACCACGTGCACGCCGCCCTCGGAAGCCTCTGCGGCGTGGACGATCTGGCGCGCGGTCGACACGTCGGCAAACCGCAGATCGGTCGCGTCGATGGTGAGCGTGCGCCCGCCCGCCTCGGTGAGCAGGGCCTTGAGCACGGCCGCGAGCGAGCGCTGGTTGGACGCGTCGGCCTCCCCGGACAGTGACACTCCAAACGGGACACTCGAGTGGCGCATGCGCAGCATCGGATTCCAGTCCGCCGCCCGCCCGGGCGCGACCGTGCCGGGGTGGGACGCGCAGACCTCGCTCAACTCCGCGGGGGTGAACAGCCGGCGGTTGTAGGCGCACAGCGCCATCGCGTAGTCGTCGATGAACAGGCGATTGAAGTCGGCCTCGAACTGCGCCAGCCGGCGCATCCCGGCCCGGCCGTCGGCGGCCGCCCACGCCATCTTGCCCAGCACCCGCAGGCCCGGCCAGCCCTCGCGGCGGGCGGCGGCGATGTGCCCGGCCATCGCGCGCACCACGCGGGACGGGTCGAAGGTGCCGTTGGGCAGGTATATCTTCTCCGCCGGGCTGACCTCGAACTGCCCGTTGGTCTCGTCGAGCATCTCGATCAGCCTGGCGGGCAGCAGGTCCGCGCCGAAGTAGAGCACCTTTTGCTCGTCGCGCAGGCCGCTCTCGACATAATCGGTCACCATGTTTGTGGCCTCGGCGTCCTCATCGAAGGTCCAGCAGACATGGTCACCGGGGCGTAGCCGGTCAACTATCACCTTTAGCCGGTACCCCACGGTCAGGAAGCTGAAACGTATGCCTCCGTAAGCCACTCAAGCAGCTCATCGTCCACATCGGAGGGCTGAGTCAGCACGATCACGTTGAGCTGCCGCTGCGCCGAAAGCCTTTCACCGCGTGTGACCCGGTCGCTGCCGAGCCGGCGCGGCAGCAGGAGCAAGAGCGCCAACCCTTTGGCCCGCGGCCGGATCTCGGCGATTTTGCGCTGCGCCTTGAGAAACACGCCGACGCCGACCGCGTCTATATGCAGATCCCCAAGGGCGGCAAGGTGTCCGACGATCGCGTCGTAGATCGCCCGCTGCTGCGGCGGGCGCTCGGCGAACCACTCGTCCACGGTTATGCCAGGCGCACAGAAGTGCGCCTGGCGCTCCCGGTCGAACTCACGTTCGCACAGCGGACAGATCCACCTGCTCACACCGTGATGCTAATCTTCTTTGCCTCGTTGTTAGCGTGGGCACCGGTGACGCGCACGCTCAGCACGCCCGCGTCGTAGGACGCGCTGATCGCCTCGGAGGTCACGTGGGCGGGCAGCCCGAACGTGCGCCGGAACGAGCCGTAGCGCACCTCGCGCAGCGAGCGCCCGGCCTTCTCCTCCGCCCGCTCGTCGCGCCGCTCACCGCGCACGACCAGCCGGCTGCGGTCGACCTCGACGGTCACGTCCTTCTCCGGGTCGACGCCCGGAAGCTCGAGCCGGACGATCGCGTCGTCGCCGTCACGCACGATCTCGGCCGCGGGCTGGAAGCCACGCTGGATGCCGACGGCCCCCCAGGCCTGCTTCTCCAGGGCGTCGAAGGCATTGAAGGCGGCAAACGGGTCACGCCGGGTCCACAGGGTCAAAGCACTCATTCTTGGTTCTCTCCTCGTACTAGAAGCCGGTATCACCTGAAACTTGAGTCGGGTCGACTCAATTCCCGCTGATCGACAATTAGTGGAGGTATGAAGCTCCGTTGAGGTCGAGAACAGCGCCGGAAGCCCAGGTCGCGGGCCCTGATGCGAGGTAAATCACAGCCTCGGCCACCTCGTCGACCGAGCCCACCCGGCCGAACGGGCTCTGCGCCCGGATGCGATCCCCGTCGGGCCCGGTGAGCAGCTCATCCTGGCGCTCGGTGTGCACGAACCCGGGCGCGACGCTGGCCACCGCGATGCCGTGCGGGGCGAGCGCGACCGCCAGCGACTGGCCGAGCGAGTGCAATGCGGCCTTGCTGGCGCCATATGCCGGATGGTCCGGTTCGCCCCGGTAGGCCCCGCGGGAGCCCACGTTGATGATCCGACCGCCCGCCTCGCGCTCCATCATGTGGCGCGCGGCGCAGTAGGACACGTTGGCCGCGCCAAACAGGTTGACCTCGAACGTCTCCCGCCACGCCGCCTGCCAGTCCGCGTAGGAGGTCGTGGCGATCGGGTGTCCAATCCAGACGGCCGCGTTGTTGACCACGACGTCGAGCCCGCCATCCAGTGTCTGGATCGCCTGCGCCACAACGGCCTGCGCCGCCTCCGGATCGCGCAGGTCACCGTCCTTGGTGCTGTGCGCGACCACGCGGTCGCCCTGCCGCTCGAACGCTTCCACGATCGCACGGCCGATCCCACGTGAGGCGCCGGTCACCAAAACGCCCCGGCTCACTTGGCAAACACCTGCGCATCGTCGCGGAAAGCCTTGAACTCCAGCGCGTTGCCCGCCGGATCGGTCAGGAACATGGTCCACTGCTCGCCCGGCAGCCCTTCGAAGCGAAGATAGGGCTCGATGACAAATCTCGTGCCCGCCTCGCGCAGCCGATCGGCGAGCGCGTGAAAGTCGGGAATCGACAGGAGCAGCCCGAAATGCGGCACCGGAACGTCATGCCCGTCAACAGGATTCGTGCTCGACACGCGCGGCATGTGAGCGACGTGCGTGACAAGCTGGTGGCCGTAGAGATCCCAATCCACCCACTCCGGTGCGCAGCGGCCCTCCGACAGGCCGAGCACGTCACCATAGAAAGCGCGGGCCGCGGTCAGGTCGTCGACGGGGATGGCGAGGTGAAACCTTGGTCTGGTCATGCGTCATGCCTATCAGATCTGCGACTGTCGGCAACGGCCCAGCCCGCCCGGTCCCACAATGAGCCCGTGACCACACGGCTCGCCACATTCAACGTCGAAAACCTTTTCGCCCGTGCGAAGGCTCTCGGCTCCGACCCGGGTGGGCGCTCCGCCCTCGCCGCGTTCGAGACGTTCCACCGGGTGGCCGCCAAGCCCGCCTACTCCGAGGGCGACAAGACCACCATGCTCGCGGCGCTCGAAACGCTGCGCGTGCTCGTGCGCACGACCGAAGGGCTGCGGCTCAACCGGCGCCAGTTCGACGACGCCTGGGCGGTGCTGCGCGAAAACCGGGGCGACTTCCTGTCCGCGCCACCGAAGAAGGAGCCGCGCATCGTCGCCAACGGGCGCGGCGATTGGATCGGCTGGGTCGAGCTGACCACCGAGCCGGTCGACGAGACCGCCACCCGGATGACCGCGCGGGTGATCCAGGAAGTGGGCGCCGACATCCTGTGCGTCGTGGAGGCCGAGAGCCGCCCGTCGCTGGCCCGGTTCAACGATGAACTGCTGGACGGCAGGTATGCCCACGCCATGCTGGTCGACGGCAACGATCTGCGCGGCATCGACGTCGGTTTGATGTGCGGCAAGGAAATCGACCTGCGGTGGATGCGCAGCCACGTGGACATCCCTGATGCCGCCAACCCCGGGCGGCGGCTGTTCAGTCGTGATTGTCCGGTCTTCAGCCTGCGGCTGCCGTCCGGCCAGGACCTGTTCGTGATGGTCAACCATCTCAAGTCGCAGTCGTTCACGAGTGGGAACCCGGATCCGTTGCGCACCAGGCAGGCTGAACAGGTACTCAAAATATATAAAGGATTGCGGAAGGAGGGAGCCAAACTTATCGCGGTGGTGGGAGATCTGAACAAAGGCCCGGACCGTCAACACCCGCAGCTGCCGCCGCCCACCCTCGAGGCCCTGATCGGCCCGAAGTCGCCGCTCATCGACGCCTACACGCTGCCCGCCTTCCACGGCGTCTTCGACCCCAGAGACTTCAAACGCGAGCGCCCCGGCACCTTCCAATCCTGCACCCTGCCCAACCGCCTGGACTACATCCTCCTCTCCCCCGAACTCGCCAAAACCGTGACCGAAGGCGGCATCTTCCGCGGCGGCCTCTGGGGCGACCCCGGCAACGTCAAGCCCTCCAAGCTCTGGACCGTCTACGACGACATCAAAGAGTCGAGACAGGCGGCATCGGACCATGCGGCCGTGTGGATCGATTTCAATTTTTAGGTACCCGGTGGAGCCGGCACGCCACCGTCCTATGGGCTCCCTTCGCTCTTACCGGCGTCTGGGATCCCGCGCCCGGCTCAGGTGGCGGTGATGCGGATGGCGTCGGCGATGATCGGGCCGGAGGCCTGGGACCAGCGCGTGGTGCTAGGATTCGGGCCAGGCGCGCGTCCCGGGCCACCGGGCGTAGGGCGCAACGGCGTGCCACACACCGGAAGGGCAAGGCCCACCTACTCCGATCACGGAAGGTGAGGGCCCATGATGCCCACGTTGGACACGTACAAGAAGAGGGCAAAGCTTCTTCTTCGCTGGCATCGCGAGGGCAACCCTTCGGTCGGCGGCCGGATCCGGCAGTTGCCACGCCATCGGGCGCTAAGCGATGTGGAGGCGCGCGCGCTCAGGTTCCCGCTGAGCGAGGCTCAGGAGATTGTCGCGCTGGAGGCCGGTTACGGCAGCTGGGCAGAGCTCAAGGCGGCCAACCCCTCGCGTGATGGCCGCGCCGAAGATCGGGAGATGGTGTTGAACCGTGCGACACCGGTGCTCTTCGTCCGCGACGTCGTGGCGGCCGCGGAGTTCTACCGGGACCGGCTCGGCTTCGCGATCGGCTTCCAGCACGGCCGGCCGCCCTTCTACGGCTCGGTGTCGCGGGACGCGGCGGTGCTGCGTCTGAGGCTCGTGCCTGAGGCCGTCTACACCACGGATATCGTGCCCCGCGAGGATCTCATCATGGCCTTCGTGGAGGTGGCGGACGTCCGTGGTCTCTACGCGGAGTATCTGGCGGCGGGCGTGGAGTTTGCCAAAACCCTCACCCAGGAGGCTTGGGGAGGCACGG
>JBIOYB010000226.1:0-2648 GCA_044869915.1 Allorhizocola sp. | reverse complement strand
GACCGTGGCGAATTGGGCCTTGAAGGGGGTTTTCGCCACCGCCAGGTTGTTCATGAAGAAATACGCGCAGATCGCCGAAGCGATCACCAGCGGCAGCCACATCAGCCCGCCGTAGACCAGCCCGGCCGAGAGCACGAGCGGCACGAAGAACTGCATGGTCGAGATGCCGATGTTGCCGCCCGCGGCGTTGAGCCCGAGCGCCGTGCCCTTCTCCCGCTCCGGGAAGAAGAACGAGATGTTGGTCATGGACGAGGCGAAGTTGCCGCCGCCGAAGCCCGCGCTCGCCGCGCACAGCAGCACGACCCAGTAGGGCGGCCGGGCGGTGACCGCGAAGATCAGTCCGAAGATCGGGATCAGCAGCAGCATCGCGCTGATCATCGTCCAGGTGCGGCCGCCGAACCTGGTCACCGCGAACGTGTAGGGTAGGCGCATCAGTGCGCCGATCAGGTTGGGCAGCGCGACCAGCCAGAACTTCTGGTCCACGGTGAAGGGGAAGAGCGCGGGCGGCAGGGCCACGACCACCACGCTCCACACGGTCCACACCGAGAAGCCCAGATGTTCGGCGAAGATCGAAAAGATTAGGTTGCGCCGGGCGATGCGCCGCCCGGTCGAGGCCCAAAAATCGGCGTTTTCGGGATCCCAGGTGGTGATGGTCATAGCCGCCAGGCTAGGAAGCCGTGATTGCCGACATGTTCCAGCTGTGATACCAGCGTGATGAAATGAGCCGCACCTTGGATCAAGCAGGCCTGTGAGGTCGGCCCCCGTTTTGCAATATATACTCGTCGCACGTATTGTTGTCTGCTGTTGCGCCGCTGCCTGCGCGCGTATCCAAACCTACGATCAAGACAAGGTTAGACCTGTGCGTACGTTCAGCCCGAAGCCGGGTGACATCGAGCGTCAGTGGCACGTCATCGACGCTTCTGACGTCGTGCTGGGCCGGCTCGCCACCCACGCCGCCACGCTTCTGCGCGGCAAGCACAAGCCCATTTTCGCGCCGCACGTCGACACCGGCGACTTTGTGATCGTCGTGAATGCCGCCAAGGTGGCGTTGACCGGCAACAAGCGCGCGACCAAATTCGCCTACCGTCACTCCGGCTACCCGGGCGGGCTCAAGGCCACCAGCTATGAGGAGCTGCTGGCCAAAAACCCGGCCCGCGCTATCGAGCTCGCGGTCAAGGGCATGATCCCCCACAACAAGCTGGGCCGCCAGGTGCTGTCCAAGCTGAAGGTTTACGCCGGTCCGGACCACCCGCACCAGGCACAGCAGCCCCAGCCGTTCGAGATCAAGCAGATCGCGCAGTGAGCGAAGGAAGCATCATGACGACTGACGTTGCCGTCCCGACCCCCGCGGAGGTGGCCGAGACCGCAGAGCTCGCGCCCGCGCCTGCCGCCAAGCCCAAGGCCGCGCCCAAGTTCCGTGGCGAGCGTCCGATCCAGACGGTCGGCCGCCGCAAGCAGGCCATCGTGCGGGTGCGCCTCATCCCGGGCACCGGCAAGATCACCTGCAATGGCCGGGAGCTGGAGCAATACTTCCCGAGCAAGGTCGCGCAGCAGTCGGTGCGCGAGCCGCTCGTGACTGCCGACAAGGGCGAGGTCCTCGACGTCATCGCCAACCTGCGCGGCGGCGGCATCACCGGACAGGCCGGCGCGCTGCGCCTGGGCATCGCCCGCGCCCTGGTCGAGCTCGACATCGACGACCGCCCGGCGCTGAAGAAGGCCGGCTTCCTCACGCGTGACCCGCGTGTCAAGGAGAGCAAGAAGTACGGTCTGAAGAAGGCCCGCAAGGCTCCGCAATACTCCAAGCGTTGATTATTTCCGCGTTCTAACACGAACGGCCGGGTTACCCATTTTGATGAACGGGTGGCCCGGCCGTTGTGCATCCCTGAGGAAGGTTTAGCCGGTGGGTCGTCTCTTCGGAACCGATGGCGTCAGGGGTCTGGCCAACGCCGACCTGAGCCCCGAGCTCGCCATGTCGATCGCGGTCGCGGCCGTGCGCACGCTAGTGGCCGCGGACAGCAGCCACACGCCGCTGGCGCTGGTCGGCCGGGACCCGCGGGCTAGCGGGGAGATGCTCGAGGCGGCGGTCGTCGCGGGCCTCGCGAGTGCGGGCGCCAACGTGGTCAGGGTGGGCGTGCTGCCCACCCCCGGTGTCGCGTTCCTGACCGCGGAGGTGCGGGCCGACCTCGCGGTGATGGTGTCGGCGAGCCACAATCCCATGCCGGACAACGGGATCAAGCTGTTTGCGGCCGGCGGGCACAAGCTTCCGGATGATTTGGAGGATTCGATCGAGGGGGGCCTGGGCCAGGCCTGGGAGCGCCCGACGGGCGCCGGGGTCGGGCGCGTGCACGACCTGCTCGACGGGGCCGAGCACTACATGAAGCACCTCGTGGGCGCGACACCCCATCGGCTGGAAGGGCTGAAGGTCGTGCTCGACTGCGCCAACGGCGCGGCGAGCGACATCGGGCCGGCGGCGTTCGAGCAGTTGGGCGCTTCCGTGATCGCGATACACGCCTCGCCCGATGGGCTCAACATCAACGATCGCTGCGGCGCGACCCACATGGACGCGGTCAAACAGGCGGTCGTGGAGCACGGCGCTGACCTGGGGCTGGCTGTGGACGGTGATGCCGATCGATGCCTGGCGGTGGACG
>JBIOYB010000225.1:0-3064 GCA_044869915.1 Allorhizocola sp. | reverse complement strand
TGCTACCCAACGGCCAACACGTTGGAACCCCCGAACAGGCCATCGACTGCGCCTGCGGCCTCTACCTCGGCGACCCCACCGCCTGGCTCGATGGACCCCTCAAGGATTAACGCGGAGCTGCACTAGTGTTTGAGTCGCCAGATCGCTCAAACATGGGTTGACAAGATCCACGGCTTAGAGTCTATCCTCGGGTCCCGCCCGGCGGCATCGGTGGCCGCTATGTCCGAATCCATGGTGGCGACCTGGCAGTTCGCTTTCAACGGCGCCTAGGATTGCCTGATGACCAACTCCAAGCCAGAGATCGACTTTCCCGAGGGCGAGCCGCCGGGGGCGCTCCAGATCGAGGACCTCACCGTGGGTGAGGGCGCAGAGGCCACGGCTGGCCAGCAGGTCGTCGTGCATTACGTCGGCGTCGCCCACTCGACGGGCGAGGAGTTCGACGCCTCGTGGAACAGGGGCAGTCCGTTCACCTTCCCGCTTGGCGGGGGCCGCGTCATCCAAGGATGGGACATGGGCGTGCAGGGCATGCGCGTCGGCGGGCGGCGCAAGCTGACCATCCCGCCGCACCTGGGTTACGGCGACAGGGGCGCGGGCGGGGCCATCAAGCCCGGCGAGACGCTGATCTTCGTGGTGGACCTGCTCGAAGTGCGCTGATCCCACGCGCCACGTGGCCACGGCATGGCGCATGCATGGGCACGTGCGTGCTGCTCGACGCGAAAATCCGATGTGGCGCAACAGCACCAGCGATGTCCGGTGTGCGCCGCCGCGACGCTGAGCCGCGCGGCGGCGAGCTCGTCAAGCCCGGCCGATTGGCTCCACCGAGCATCAGTGCGCACCGGGGCGGTATGCGACGAAGTATGCGCAACGTTGGCAGCGCACGCGACTTGTGCGCTGCCAACGGGTGGGAAGGTTAACCGATCAGGCGGGCGTTACCCCAGCCGTTATCGGCGTTGTACTCCTGGTAGCCGCCGTTCTGCCAGAACTACTCGGAGAGCAGCCCGTTTGTCTTGACCTCCATGAACCCCACGTGTCGAGGCCGGCGATGAGCCGTGCGGTGCCCCCGCCGTTGCCGACCACCATGGGCGCGAAGCCCCCGAGGCAAGAGGAGCATAGACCGATAAACATGGGTTCTGTCAACCCATGTTTGCTCGAGATGCGAAACGTGCAAACAGCAGTCGTGCATCGATGACCATGAGCGAGAAGTGCACCGGCGAAGTCAACGTGCTACACGCCACAATCCGGGGTCTGCCACCCGTCCTGAAAAATTTGGCGCGGCCCGCTAACGTTGAGCCCCGGGGGAGGTTCACCCATGGGGGGAAGAAGCGTGCGCAAAGCGTGCGCGGCAAAACTGCGCGCGCTCACGCTACGGTCGCCGTTGGACATACAAGCGTTGTGCGATCAACTTCAGGAGGCCAGGGGCCGGCCGATCACGCTGATGGCGCTGCGCGGGCTCGAAGCCGGTGGGCCATGCGGCATTTGGCTCGCGACGCCCGGCACCGATTTTGTGCTGCACCGCGACGACACCTCGCCGCTGCACCAGACGCACATCATTCTGCACGAACTGTCGCACCTTATTTTTGAGCACACGCACGGGCTGGAGGGCGACTACCTGCGGTTGCTACTGCCCAATCTCGGTGCGACGGCGGTGCGGCGGATCCTTCAACGGTCGGCCTACACGGTGCGGCGGATCCTTCAACGGTCGGCCTACACGGTGCGGGAGGAGCGCGAGGCCGAGACGCTGGCGACCCTGCTCACGCAGCGGATCGCCCGCGCACCAAGGGAAAGCGACGACGGCCGGCCGGAAGGCCCCGGACGATACCAAAGACTGCAAAGGCTCTTGGAATGACGCTGCACTTGCTGCACCTAGGCAGCGCGATTCTGTGCTGGAGCGCACTGGCCGTCAAGCTGGTCGACCTCGCTCGGGAGCCGCGCAGCCGTGGGTTGCGCATCCTGTGCGTGCTCATCCTGGGGCTGAGCATCGCGCTGACCGCGGGTTTTCCGCCGATCTATGTGATGATCGATCGCCTGACCTCAATACCCAACGCGGCCAAGCTGATCCAGCATCTCGCCACGATCGGCGCATGCACCGCGATCGCTGTGCTGTATGTCCATCTCGACCAGCCCGGCGATCGCGCCGGGGCATGGCGGCGAATCGGTTTGGCCGCCGGGGTTGGCGCGGGCATGACTTGGCTGTTTTTCCTGGCGCCCGTTGATGTCTCGGAGCCGGTTTACTTCGCCGACCGGTTTTCCATGGCCGCCTACATACCTCAGTACATGTTCCTGTTTCTCGGCGTCATCGCCGTGATATGCGTGGACATCACTGTGACCACGTGGCGGCAGGGGCGTCGGGCGGCGGCCCGGCGATTCCGCCACAGCGCACGCCTCATCTCGGCCTCGGCCGCCACCGGGGTCGTTTATGCCGCGTTCAAAGCGCTTTACATCATTGCGCGGTTCAAGGGGGTGTCGCCGCCGATCCGCGAGGGTGCGATCTCCAGTCCGCTGGCGCTCGCCGTGGTCGTCCTGGCCGTCGCGGGCCTCACAATTCCCAAGGCGGGCAATGTAGTCTCGGCACTGCGGCATCGCCTGGGCCGCCTGCGCTCCTATCGTCACCTCTATCCACTCTGGTCGGACCTGCACGCGGCAACCCCGGAAATAGCCTTGCATCGGACGCGTTTCCGCTTCTTCGATCTCTTTGACATCGAGTACCTGTTGTATCGCCGCGTCATCGAGATAAGCGACGGGATCCTGGCGTCGCGCGCCGGCACACCGCCAAATGTGGCCCTGGCGAGAGCCGTCCAGCGGCACCAGCCGCCGGTGGATCGCTCGCTCGAAGCGGAGCTGCACTGGCTGACTCGGGTCGCGGACGCCTACCAACATTTCGTGGCCGAGCGCGGTGTTCAACCGCCGCCCGGCCCGCCGCCGGGCGAGGGCAGGCAGTAGGCGCGCCCGAAGAACGGCTTTGGTGACCGCGTGACGGCTCGTTTGCCACCGCCGCCCGGCCCGCCGCCGGGCGAGGGCAGGCAGTAGGCGCGCCCGAAGAACGGCTTTGGTGACCGCGTGACGG
>JBIOYB010000224.1:0-4698 GCA_044869915.1 Allorhizocola sp. | reverse complement strand
TTATTGATCAAAGCCTGCGTGATCCGCGGATTCCCCCACGACGTCTCATCCGACCCCGTCGAATCCAACGAATTACCCAAATTCCAGCCCGGCTGCATCGCCGCCACGACCTGCATCGCATTGCCGGGCGGGTTGGTGCCACCGACCTCGAAGTCGAGGAGGTCCACATTGGGCAGACCGCCGGCGGCCGTCGGGCTGAGCCGGATCGTGTTGCTGCCCGCGTTCACCGACACCGACAGCGGCTTCGTGACCCACGTCGTCCAGGCGCCCGTGCCCTCGAACGACACGGTCTGGACGGTGGCGCCGTTGACGATGAGGCTCGCCGGGCGGGCCGCGGTCGTGCCGTTGGCGAAGCGGACACCGAGCGTCGCCGTGCCGGCCGCAGACGCGCTGACCGTAAACTGGGCCGCGGCACCGACCGCGTTGTTGGCGTTGCAAAACCCGCTGCCGGAGAAGCCGGCGTGGTTGGAGTCGATGGTGCCCGCGCAGGTCGCCGGCGCGGTCTCGGCCTCATAGCGCGTGGGTGCCGCCGCGGCGGGCACGCTTTGGCACACCACGAGCGTGCCGGCGAGCACGGCGGTACAGGATATAAATGCTTTTAATCTCATGATTGGCCTCCGGGGCACGATCGGGCAACCGGCCGGGGCAGCCCGGTACACCTGGCCAAACCGCAGATTAAGTCGGGACACTAAACTTTGTCAATCGACGTCCTCGAACTCATCGCCGGCGACGAGGCCCGAAATGAACTGCTCGAACGAGCCGGCGACACGCCTGGGGACACGATCCTCGTCGATGTAGACCACCGCCGGCTCCCTCAGCGCGCCGCATTCCGGATGCTCGAAGAACCCGATCACCCGAGGCATCTTGCCATGTGCCCGGCCACAGCACCCCGATATCCAATCGTCGGGGTGGCCCACTGCCGTCTGCTCTCCCCTTACTCGGGTTGGTGTTGTCCGGCCTGTGGTGAAGCTGTTACGGCGAAGCCGCGGGCCGCTGCCGCTGGACCCGCCGCCGGACATGCGCTGCTGGCGCAACCGCGCCACAGGTTTGCTGCAACACGGCACGCCTTGGCTGGGGTCACATCCCATCCAAGGAGGTACACATGTCCAGATGGTTGCTGGCGTTAGTGGTCGCCGCGAGCGCCAGTCTCCTCCACACCTCCAGCGCATCGGCCGCCGTCCCCGGCGGGTTTGATAGCTGGGCGGAGCTGTTCGCCATGCAGCGCCGGCTCAACGCCGTCGCCGAGCGGATCCTCGCCACGGGCCACGACGGTCACGGCGGCATCGTCGCCGCCCCGGCGGACCGGGCCCTGACCGTCTACTGGAAGGGCACGATCCCGGCGCGCGTCCGGGCTGTCGCCGCGGCCGCGGACGTGCCGGTGCTGTTCCGTCCTGCGAGGTTTACCCATGCCGAACTCGTAGCGGAGGCCCAGCGGCTGGCGGCCGATCCAACCGTGGTCGTGATCGGGCCCGCGCCCGACGGAAGCGGCCTGACCGCGACGACGACGGGTCCGCTGGTCACCTCAACCATGCCGGTGACACTCAGCCGGGAACCCGCGCCGCAACCGTTGGCGCTCAACCGCGTCAACGACGGCACACCATACTTCGGCGGCGGCGCGACCTGGAACCCGATCCCCGGCTCCACTTGCAGCACCGGCTTCGCCGTCCTGCAGGCCAGCGTCCCGCGCATGCTCACCTCCGCGCACTGCGGCGCCAACGGCCAGCTGGTGAGCGACGGCGGCCTGGTCCCCGGCGTCGACGACATCGGGATCATCGGCGCCGACGTCAACGCACGGGACACCCAGTGGATCACCGCTGTGCCGGGCAAGACCTTCGTGGGCCGCGTTTTCACCGGCCCCTGGTCCAGCGGCACGAGCCGCGGGGTCGGCGGCGCGGCCATCGACTTCGTGGGCAACTTTGTCTGTACCGGCGGCGCGCGCAGTGGCGAACACTGCGTCACCCTGCCGGACACACCGCCCAGCCAGGTCACGGCCGTGGACCAGATCGTGGCCGGCGTCCAGCCGCTCACCCGCGCCCAGAGCGTGGTGGCCGGCGGATGCGTGGGCGTCCCCGGCGACAGCGGCGGGCCGGTCTACTCCCTGCGGGCCGACGGCCGCGTCGACGTGCGCGGCACCCTCACCACCGGGATCCTCGGCCCGATGTGCCCCAACGTGTTTCCCGGTGGTCCGGCCGTCGGTGCCGGCACTATCGGGTACGCGCCGGCGCTGCGCCCGCCCGGGCCGACGATCGGTTCGCTGACCTTCTACGGTGCGACGCCCATTCTCGGCTGAAAGAAACGCGGGTCCGGTGTGGACCACCGGACCCGCGTTTTCCCTTGCGTTACAGCAGGTTGCCGAGGTTGAGCCGGCCCAGCGGATTTCGCCTGGGCGCGGATCGCGCTCTCGGACGAGGCCGAGTTGAGCCGCACCGCTTCCGCGTTGCGCATCACGGTGATGAACGTGTTATCCGCCACCAGGTTGCAGTCTGTGTCAACCGCGTCTGCCACCCCGAAGGCGCCGTGCGCGAAGTTACGCCTCCAGGTGATGGACGCCGCCATTCACGCACGGCCATGCCACCACCATCGGCGGCCAAGGCCGCCGCCGCCGACTACATCAGTTGCGGGCCGAACACGATAATCCCGTTGGCCAAAGCACCCAAGGCCACTATCAGCACGGAGCCTGCGGCAAGATCCTTGATGTCCCTGATGCGCGGGTCCCGGCCGACGCCGTGCAGCTCGGCGATGAAGTCGCACGCCCGCTCGACCGCGGTGTTCATCAGCTCGGCCGAGAGCACCACGGCGATGCTCGACACGACCAGCCCGAGGTGCGATCCGGTTATCCCATACGCCACAGTCAGGAAGACCACTCCGCCGGCCGATACTAGTTGAATCCTGAAGCTCGCGCCCGGCCAGGCGACCCGGATACCGCGTGCGGCGAACCGGAAGCTGCGGCTCCGCCGGACGGCCCACGCCCCGAGCCTCGTCCCTTCGACGGCGCGGCCACGGCGCGCGGATGGACGGCAATCGTCATCGCCACGATCTGTCATGCGGGCAAGATAGGCGATGGGTGAACCGATTCGGGCCGTCGTCACGGGCTCCACACAGGACCATCACCTGGTCATTGCATCCAGCCCCGGGGCAACGATCAGCGAGCCCTGGATGTTGGCCACGATCGTTTTGGAACGGGGCCCTACGAGGAAGTGTCTTCCCAGTCGTCGAGGGTCCGAGTCGCGGCGGAGCCGAGCTCGGGGTCGTCGGTGAGGCGGCGCAGCAGGGCGGTGGTGCGGTCGTCCGGGCCGGAGTCCTCGACCGAGGACAAGGCGTTGTGGCGGACGTCGATGTCGTCGTCCTGGATCAGCACGTTGGTCAGCGCCTCGAAGACCTCGTCATCCTCGGCATACGGCCCAAGCGACATGGCGGCGTATTGGCGCACCAGGTAGTCCTCGTCCGGCCACAGCGTCTGCGCGATCGTGCGGCCGACCCGTTGCCGGTCGGCCGCATCGTCGGGCGGCCACAGGCACAGGATTTTGATGGCCTCGATCCGGGCCAGGTCGTATTCTGCCGGATCGGCGATGACCGAGAGGTAGAGCGCGACCACCCGCGGATCGCTGGTGTGGTCCTCCAGGTCGGTGATGAGTTTGAACTTGTCGTCGCCGCCGGCGTCGCCGGAAGGCATTGCCCGGTATGCGTCGATGAGCTGCTGCACCTCTCCCACAGCGGTGGAGACTACCGTGCCGCCTGGCGCAGGGCGGCGGCGGCGTGGTCGTAGGCCTGGGCGACGGCTGCGGCCGGGGCGAGGATCAGCTCGTCTGCCACCCGGGAGACGTTGGCGCGCATGGACTTTTCGACTTTGCGCCGGCGGCGGCGCGCGGCCAGGCGGACGATCGGGCGCACGAGCATGGCCAGCAGCAGCCCGGCGAGCAGGCCGCCGGCCAGCAGCGCGGTGGGCAACGGGACCCGGCCCACGTGCGGCAAGGGCGGCTCGGGCAACGCTAGGGCAAACAGCACATATCGCACCGCCAGCCATGCCAAACCGGCGGCGGCGACGCCGACCGCGATCCACTGCAGCAGGCCGAAAAAGCGCCACCAAAGCCTGGGCGTGGCAGGGCCGAGATCGGTGCGCGCGACGGCCTGGTCGAGCGCGTCCGGCAGGTCGTCCATCCTGGACCGGGCGGCCTGCACAAGGGACTCGCTCCACGGGCCCTCTCGCTGCGCGAGCTCGCGCACCGCAAGCGAAACCCCGGCCAGGGCGGCGGGCGAGGGCGGGCCCAGCGAGGTGGCCGCACGCGGGTCGCCGTCGAGGTGCAAGCGTGCCAACGGATCGGGGCGGAAGCGGCGCACCCATCGTAGCGGCGGCCACCCGGTCGCCTTGCGCGCCCGGTGAACGTAGGCCTTCTCGACCGCCGCCGACACTACCGGCACGCCCGCCGCCCGGACGAGCGCCTCGACGAGTCTGCCCCCGCCCGGCCGCGATGGCGCGGGGCCGAGGTCGATGGCCTCCGTGATCCCGTCCAGGTCGGCGGCCAGCCGGCGCAGCGCCGCCTGGCGCGCCGCGACGGCCTTGGCCAGCACCGCCGTGAGCTCCTCCAGCCCGGGCGCGGCGACCGTCGAGGCCGTGATGACCGGCACGCCGCCCAGCCCGTCCTCCGCCAGCAATCGTTTCAGGTCCTCCAGGCACACCGCCAGGTCCTCATTGGACAG
>JBIOYB010000223.1:0-2609 GCA_044869915.1 Allorhizocola sp. | reverse complement strand
ACTGTCGGTGCGGCGCGCGAAGCTGTGTCGGAGAGGATGGGCGACATGGCGGATCGATCACCGATTGAGTGGACGCAGGCGACCTGGAACCCCACCACCGGTTGTGATCGCCTGTCGACCGGCTGTGACAACTGCTACGCCCTGGCCCTTGCCCAGCGTCTCAAGGCCATGGGGTCGGCGAAGTATCAGAACGACGGTGATCCGCGCACCTCAGGCCCGGGGTTCGGCTTGACGGTCCACCACGCAGCGTTGAACATCCCTCGGCAGTGGCGGGCGCCGCGCATGATCTTCGTAAACTCGATGAGCGACCTGTTCCACGCGAAGGTCCCGATCGGGTTCGTGCGGGATGTGTTCACGGTGATCGCTGAGACGCCGCAGCACAGCTACCAGGTGCTTACCAAGCGGGCGCGCCGGCTGCGTCGGGTTGCCGACTCGCTGGACTGGCCGCCGAACTTGTGGATGGGGGTCAGCGTTGAGAACGCCGAGCAGCTGGACCGGGTGGACGATCTGCGGCACGTGCCCGCCGCCGTCCGGTTCCTATCCTGCGAGCCCTTGCTCGGCCCGCTGCATGACCTCGACCTAACAGGCATCCACTGGGTTATCGCAGGTGGCGAAAGTGGCAAGGAAGCGAGGCCGGTCGACTCGGCGTGGGTGCGATCGGTCCGGGATTCCGCGCTGCGCGCTCGCGTGCCGTTCTTCTTCAAGCAGTGGGGCGGGCGCACTGCGAAGTCCGGCGGCCGGGTGCTCGATGGCCGGATCTGGAGTGAGTATCCGCGGTCGATCGTCGCGGCTGGTTAGGAAGGCGGACGTAGCCGCTCGCGGTAGAAGTACCGTCCTATGCCGGTGTTGGCGATGACTCCCTTGTGATGGAGCGCCTTCACAGCCGCTTGGGCGTGCCGCGCACTGGCTGCGCCAAGCAGCGTGCCGTACACCTCGTCAACCCGTTCCGCGAGTACGAACGGTCCTTGTTCCTGGAAGAACCGGTGGATGTTGGCTTCAACACCCTGCTCCCACTCTTGACGGTGCTGCAGCTCATACTTCTCGCCGAACTCTTCAAGAGCGGGCATCTCCAACGGTGGGAGCACCTCTTCGACCTCGAAGAGGGCCATGTCGTCGGCGTGCTTGGCCACCACCTTGGCTCGTTCCTTCCTGGCGGCTGCGGTGCGCCAAGCGGCTTGCCACTCCCGACCCGCCTTCCCAACGGCGTCGGCGAAGTACCACAGCCCATCGATGTGGCGGGTGAACAGCACGAGCACGTACTTCGGTAGGTTCGTTGGCTTGGGTCGTATGGGCAGGCTGACTGCCATCGTGTCGGTATCCGCACAGATGCCGGCTTCGTACACCCGTGCGACCTTCATCGCCGCTTCGGTCGCCCGTTCCTCATCGGCATCGTCACGGACCGGCTCGAAGTACTCCCGCCACCATGCACCACCGAGAAAGCGATCCGCGTGAGCGATCGTTTTCTGGTCTGTTGGGCTCAGCTCCTCGCCGTTCTGTCGTCGCCGGCGCAGCAGCCCGCCAAGCCTGGCCACCGTGCTCACGCTGATGTGCAACAGCACCTCGACCGGGGCCGCGTCTTGCCGGCGTAAGAGATCGCTAGCGATCTGGTCGCGGTCGAGCGCCGTACCGAAAGGATCAAGAAAGGCGAACAATGCCGCACCCCGCGCACTGCTCAAGACCGCGGGCAGGTGGTCGTGCAGGTCTCCGCAGAGCAGCTGGTCTTCGGGCCGCTTGTACCTGGCCATCACCTCTTGGAGGTTGGCGAAGTCCTTCGGGTTCTTCTCAACGTAGATTCCAGTGACCTGCCGGAAGCCGGCTACCTTCGCCGCGCGTTCGGCCAGCAGGGCTGGCGACCCCGGCGTGCCGTCCTCGTACTCGCCTCGGCCTGCGTAGCCGTCGAGGAACGTAACCGGCCGGCCTTGCCAGCCAGTCTTGGAGGCGAACACCACCGGATATCGCGACAGGATGCCGTGCTTGAACACCGCCTGCGCCCTGCGCTCTCGGAAGAAGTCCTCATTCGCGCTCACGAGCGCCTCCATAGGTAGGCCGTCCGTCTAAGAATACCTTCCTGTTTGGGCAACTGCATCGGCCAGTCCGACACCGGCCCGTCTGAGGGGGTGCAGCTGCGTGGAACGGATGGCCCGCCCCAGAAAAATGCCTCATGATTTCTCAGAAGTCTGGCGCATTCCCACATAGATCCAGCGTTGCAATTGTCTTCCCGAATGAAAGGGGCACGGTCTCAGACGGCGTCAGCGCCGGCGGCCGGGTCGTCAACGAACGATGGACTCGTCTTGGCAACCGTCACGGACGCAGCATCGCGGGAGATCGAGCAACGACCGAGGCGCCGCTGACCCCTGGCCCAGGCTCGGATAAGCTGCTCGATCTGAGTCAGGCGGAACGGCTCAAGGCAAGGGGAGCGGCGCGTTAGGAGCAGACCAGATCAAATGCGCCGCAGACAGCATCATGTGCGCTCGCATCGAACCCGGCCGGCGGTCACTGGCCATGTGACTTCAGTGAATCGGGCCGCCCTAAAGCAAATGTTGCGTCGGTGAACTCCGGAGAGTTACCGAATGTAGCATTGTCAAACGTGGTGCGTTCTCTGAAGCTCG
>JBIOYB010000222.1:0-4603 GCA_044869915.1 Allorhizocola sp. | reverse complement strand
TGCGCGCGTGCTCGCTGGTCTGCAGGCGAAACGGCGGTGGCTCGCCGGTGAGCGCCCGCACCACAACTTCCGCGACCTCGCGCGAGGTCTGCGCGCCCTCGATCGCACCCGTGCGCACCCACTGCCGATAGTCCCGCAACGCGGGCGCATACGGCCCGGCCTGCGCCAGGAACGTCTCCGGGTCCACACCGGACGAGTTGTTGATGAACTCCGTGTCCAGCACCGCTGCCGGCTCGATCAGGCACACGGTCACGCCCACCCGCGCCACGACCGACGCGAGCCCTTCCATGAATCCCTCGACCGCGAACTTCGCCGCCGAGTAGCCCTCGTTGAACGGCTGCCCGATCACGCCGCGCACGCTGCTGATCGTGATCAGCCGGCCGCCCGCCGCCCGCAGGTGGGGCATGGCGGCCCGGCTCATCGCGACGACGCCGAAGAAGTTTACCTCCATGCTGGCTCGCAGGTCGGCCAGATCATCGAACTCGAGGATGAGGTTTTCGCCCGCGACGCCCGCGTTGTTGACGAGCGCGTCAAGGCGGCCGTGCCGCTCGACCACGGCCCGCACACCGTCGGCAATGGACACCGGATCGGTGATGTCGACCCGCACACACTCGATCCCGTCAGGCGCCCGCGCCAGATCGCGGACGGTGCCGACGACCGTGAGCCCGGAAGAAGCCGCCGCGAGCGCGGTCGCCCGCCCGATGCCCGACGACACACCCGTGATGAGGACAACCGGATTCATGGTGCACCAACCAGTTCCGATTCGGACGGACGAAGTGGCGCGGCCGTGTCCAGCAGCCGCTGCATCCGCGCCAACGGGATGATCGACGAGATCCCGATAAGCGTCGCGGCGACCATCGTGAACTTGGCCGCGTCGAGCACGCCCATCGCGGGCGTGAGCGCCGACACGACCCACCCGCCAACGAAAGCGCTGATCGGGATGACGCCCCACGTGACCGTGCGATAGGCCCCATGGATGACGGCCTGGTCCCGCAATGGTGCCCTGGCCTGACGGACCGATTGACTATTTATGTTGTACCAGGCGAAGAAGAACCCGTAGCACGACAGCGTCACACACAGCACGGCCGCCGCCGGAAGCCCCGGCACGGCAAGGATCCCGAGCCCGGCCGCCGAGTGCGCCACCATCGAGAGCCCGAGCATCCGGCCCGACCCGAGGCGGGCGCTGACCCGGGGCGCGAGCACAGCGCCCGCGACCGCGCCCAGCGCCGCGATCGACATCACGGTGCCGAACAGCCCGGCCGACATGCCCAGCCCTTGGTAGGCCAGCACCGGCATCTGCGTCACGAAGACCGGCCCGCCGATGTTGGCCAGCAGCGTCCCGGCCGTGCTGCGCCGCAGGATCGGGTCTGTCCAGTTGAGACGGATACCGGTTGCCAGCCGCGCCCGGATGGAAGTGTTTGCCAACGGCTGCACGCCAAACGGGCTCATGGCACGGAACGCGGCAGCCGAGAACAGATAACTGAACGCGTCCACGAGCAACGACGCCACGCCGAACAGTTGATACAGCCAACCCGCGAGCGCGGGCCCGCCGACCTCGGACACGGTGCGGCTGCCCTCTAGGCGGGCATTCGCTCGTACCAAAAAGTTATGCGGGACAATCGATGTCAGGGCCGGTAGGTAGCCCAGGGTGAAAAAGACCGTGGCCGCGCTGACCACTGCCACGCACACGAACAGCAGTGGCACGGACAGGAAGCCCCACCAGTACGCCAACGGGATCAAGGCGATCGCGCCAAACCGGACCAGGTCGCAGGCGATCAGCAGCCGGCGCAGGTCCATCCGGTCCACGAGCGCGCCCGCGGCGAGGCTGAGCACCGGGATGGCCACATACTGCGCCATGCTCACGAGCCCGACCTCAAACGCCGACGCGCCAAGCAAAAACACCATCACGGCCGGCACGACGAACAGCGTGACCCGGTCGCCCACGTGGCTGATCGTCTCGCCGGCCCACAGCAAGCGGAAGTCGCGATTCATCGTCCCGCCAACCATTGGGCGTGCCCGCGCCGATAGGCCTCGAAGCGCTCCCGCATCAACCCGTGCGTGATCCGGTTGTCCGATTCGGACGCTCGGTCGGGACTGCTGATCACGCCGTCGGGCTCGATCTCGGACAGCCAGAATCGCGTACCGTCAAAAAGAAAATCCACACACAGGAACGGGATCGGGATCCGTTTGGCGAAGAAGTCCATGGCGTCGGCCAACTCGGGCGGCAGGTCGACGTACTCCTCGCTGCCACCCCGGCCGATATTCCCTACATACGCCCCGGGCTTGGGCGTGCGCCGCAGCACCCCGCGCGGCTCGCCGTCCACGAGATAGACCCGATAGTCGGTCGTGCCCGCGCCCAGGTAGGGCTGGCACACCAGGGTCGTCTCGCCGCCCTGCGCGAGGCTGAGTAGGCCGCGCAGATCCTCGACGTTGTGCGCCATGCAGATCCCCCATCCGGAGCACCACCCGGTCGGCTTGACGATCACGGGGAACGTCAGCGACTCCAGCGCCTGCTCGTAGTGGCGGAACCCGAGGTCGCGACCGGTGCCGAGGCGCACGGTCGGTATCGGCGGCACCGGCGACTCGGCCAGGTGCAGCAGCGTGGCGAGCTTGTCGTTGACGATCGCCGACAGGTACGGCGGCGCGGGCAGGTAGAAGCCCAACTGCTCAAGCACCGCATACAGCGCATACTGGTTGAACACGTCCTGCGCCTGATACGGCAGCGAGTACAGCGACGTGATGAACAGTGTGTCGTCCGGTGTGACCCGTTGTCCCGCAACGTAAACTCGCGGGCGTGCGAGATCCGTGCCGTCGACGGCGATGTCGTCCGGCGCATGTGAAGTCCAGCTCAACCCGATCCTTTCGGCCATCCGTGCGTAGTCGAGCCAGAAGGTCCGCTCCCACTTTTGGACGCCGCGCCGAGATTCGCGATCCGGGAAAACCCACACCATCCGGCGAAGCGTGCTCACTGGACTATTCATAGATCAGCATGATTACAATGACGCCCATGAATTTACTTCAGATTCGATGCAAATCCGGTGACCCCGGGTGGAAAATCGCGCTCCGCGGCCTGATCGCCCTCACCCTGGCGGGTGCCGCCATCGTCGCTATGCCCGCGACTCGCGCTTCGGCGGCCGCACCCGACATCTCGCTGGCCAACCAGCGGGCGCACGCGCAGCAACTCCAGTCCATCGCGTCGGCCAACGGCGGCAACCGCCGCTCGCCGACCGCCGGATACGCCGCGTCGGTCAACTACGTGGCCAACCTGCTCACCGCGGCCGGGTTCAGCGTCGTACGGCAAAACTGCACTTCTGGCTGTACGGCCGGGGCAGGCCCCAACGTGATCGCGGACTGGCCGGGCGGCGACCCCAACAACGTGTACATGTTTGGCGCACACCTCGACGGCGTCGCGGCCGGACCGGGCATCAACGACAACGCCTCCGGCTCGGCCACGGTCCTCGAGCTCGCGCTCACCCTGGCCCGCACCAACCCGACCATGCAAAACCACGTGCGGTTCGCCTTCTGGACCGACGAGGAGCAGGGCCTCAACGGCTCGCAGTTCTACGCCAACACGCTGCCGGCCGCCGAGCGTACCCGCATCAAGGGCTACTTCAACTTCGACATGGTGGCGTCGACCAATGGCGGCTACTTCATCAACCGGATCACGTCGGGCGTCGGCCAGGTGCTCAAGGCCTACTACGACTCGATCGGCGTGCAGACGGAGGAAAACACGGAGGGCGCGGGCCGCTCCGATGACGCTTCGTTCAACGCGATCGGCGTGCAGACCTCGGGCGTGGCGGCGGGCGCCTCGCGCGTCAAGACGGCCGCACAGGTGACCAAGTGGGGCGGGACGCAGGCGGCGTTTGACCGGTGCTACCACCAGTCGTGTGACACGTTCCCGTCCAACATCGCCGACACCGTGCTCAACCGCTCGGGCGACGCGGCAGCGCACGCGCTGTGGACGCTCGCGGTCGGCACAGGGACCCCGCCGACCGTCGTCTGGTCGGACAACTTCGAGACCTCGACCGGCTGGACCACCAACGCCAACGGCACTGACACCGCCACCACGGGCGCGTGGGAGCGCGGCGATCCGGAGGCGACCACGTCCAGCGGCGCCAAGCAGCTGGGCACGACCGTGTCAGGCCTCAATGACCTGGTCACCGGGCGGCTCGCGGGCGCGGCAGCGGGCGACTTCGACCTCGACGGCGGCACCACGAGCGTGCGCTCCCCGGCGGTGACCCTGCCGGCCACAGGCACGCTGAGCCTGTCCCTGTCGTGGTATCTCGCGCACGGCAGCAACGCCTCCAGCGCCGACTTCTTCCGGGTCAGCGTCGTCCACAGTGGAGGGACCACGGCGCTGTTCACACAGGCCGGAGCGGCCGCCAACCGCAACGGGGCGTGGGCGACCGGCACGTGGAGCATTTCGGCGTATGCCGGACAGTCGATCCGCGTCCTCATCGAAGCGGCCGACGCCTCCGGCGCCAGCCTCGTCGAGGCCGGAGTCGATGACGTGAGCATCACACGGCAGTAATATCCGCAGCGGCAGGGCTCGGACCGCTGCGCGGCCGACCCCTGCCGCGCATGAGCACGGCTTCGCCTGAAC
>JBIOYB010000221.1:0-12742 GCA_044869915.1 Allorhizocola sp. | reverse complement strand
GCCGTGCCCTAGCGTGGAAAGTTCCCCTTTCATGATCGGCGCGTACGACGCCAATCGTCGTGAACATGTCCGCTATGCTTAGCGGCAGGTCAGAGGCGCATTCGCGGAGATCAAGGCCGGAAAAGTCCAGAACGAGCTGCAGGTTGGCTTGGTGCCGGGCGCGGACCGCCGGGAACAGATAGGTTCCGTTGCGCGCGTAGCAAACGTGCGGGCATATGCCGGCTGCCGGGCATGTGTTGTAGGTGCGGCCGTCGTGAGAGTTTGCAGGATAGATGACACTTTTGCGTGATAGGTGTCATCTGCCGTCTTGACGGCTGTCCACTTTAGTGTTGCTCTGATGTGTATGTCCGATCAGATGCTTTTGCCGTCTGATCGCTGTGTTATTGCTGAGCTGGTCGCTGGCTACGAGGTGGAGGAGTCTGCTGGCCGGGCGCTGAGCCTTACGTCGGGCTGGTTACGTCGCTGGACGGCGTCGTGGCGGTTTGCTGGTGCCGAGGTGATTTGCACCGTACGCGATCTTGACAGCGTTCCTGCTTTTGGTTCCGAGCCGGTGCGCCGGTTCTCTTGGCGAGCCCGTCAGCGGCATCGGCCCGGGTTGCAGTTCATGGTGAGTACGGGCCGTCATCACGGTTTTGAGTCGCTGGAAGAACAGCGATTGCTGCTGGCACTGGATTTCGCGGGGAACATCGTGGATGTGTTGCCGCAACCGTTTCGGTTGCGCTTCGGCACGGTGAAAGGCCATGGAGAGCACATACCTGACTTCCTGGCGATCTTTCGTGATGGTGGCAAGTGGCTGTTCGATGTCCGCCCAGCGGCTCTGATCGGTGCCGAGGATACGGTGCGGTTCGCGGCGGCGCGCGAGGTGGCTCTGGCGTCGGGTTGGCGGTATGCGGTGGTGACCGGCTGGCGGCCTCATGTGTTCGGAGTGCTGGATGCCCTGTCGGCGCAGCGCCGGGCATTGCAGGACCCGCTTGGGCTGCAACGACAACTGCTGGAGTTGGCGGGGACTGGAGCACGGCCGTTCGCAGAGTTGGTGAATGCGACGTCGTTGCCCGCCGTGGCCAGGGCGCAGGCGCTGCACCTGTTGTGGCATCGCCGTCTCGGCGTCGATATGGCCAGCCCGCTTGGCAACGGCTCGCTGGTATGGATGGCTCAGGCGGGCGGTGGAAGCGATGGCCATGGCCGGATTGCTTGACCTGTCCGTAGGCTCGGGCCTGCATTTCGACGGTATGGATTGGACAGTCGAGACGGTGGAGGCTCAGTACGGCCGAATTGTGTTGCGTTCGGCTGACGGTGAACGTCACCGGTGCACGATCCGCTGGCTGCTTCATCATCCCGATTGCCATCCCGTGCCAGTGGTGAGTGCGGCGGTTACGGCAGGTGGGCGGCAGCCCGCGACGTGGGGTGACCTGACCCGGCGGCAGCAGGAGCTGGTGAGGTTACGCGCGGCGCACCTTCTTGAGGTGGAAACCGGGTTCCGCAGTGGTGATCCGCGCCGGGCACAACCTGGCGAGCCCCGTGCCGGCTACGACCCGCAGCAGACCACGCTCGGGCAACGCCGTCGGGCCAAGGTCGCCGAGCTCAAGGCAATGGGTTCTGCGGAGGCCCGGCTGCTTGGGCTGCAACGAGTTGGTGAACGGACCCTGATCCGGCTGGCCGTCGCCTGGCGCGCAAGTGGGCTGGCCGGCTGCATCGATAGCCGATGGCTGCGTCCCAGCAACGGCCATCCCAGCGTCAGCGAGGAGGTCAGGCAGGCCATCTTCGCTGTCCGTGCCGAGTGTTTGCACCGATCGAAAATCACCATGCGGGCCCGCGAACGGCTGATCCATCAGTACGTCCGTGAAACGTTCGGGTCGGACGTGGTGGTGCCGAGCTATCACACCCTGCGGAGGGTCTGGGCGGAATGGTTCGGCCCTGGCGGGGCCAGACAGCGTTACCAGCGTTCTGCCGCCGCAGTGGAAGCGTCCAAGGCGCACGTGGTGGTCCACCGCCCAGGGCAGGTCGTCGCGCTGGACACCACACCGCTGCCGGTGAAGATCCGCGAGACCATGTTCGGTACACCAGTTTCAGCGCATCTCACCCTGGGAATCGACCTATACACCCATTCGCTGGTGGCGTTCCGGTTGACGCTGGTGTCCGACACATCGGTGGACGTGGCCATGCTGCTACGGGACGTGATGCTGCCTTTGCCTATGCGCGACGGGTGGGGCGAGGAACTGCAATGGCCTTATCCGGGAGTTCCGGGCGCGGTGGTGGCCGAGTTCGCCGGCTATCCGGTGGCGGCGTTGCCGTTCTTCACGCCGGAGACGGTGACCACCGACCACGGTTCGGTCTACAAAAATCATGATTTGGTTGCGGCGCAACGCGTTTTGGGCTGCAACATACTTCCAGCCCGCACCCTTCGCCCTACCGATAAGCATGCCGTTGAGCGCGCATTCGGCTCAGCACGCAGTTTGCTGCTGGAGCATCTGCTGGGCTACTGCGGTGTCGATGTCGCCGATCGGGGGGTCGATCCGGAAGCAGACGCGGCCTTGACTCTCGACCAGATGGAAAATTTGATAGCGATCTGGATCGTCAAAGTGTGGCAGAACCGCAGGCTCGGCGAGTACGCGCCGGCCTGGGGTCCGGGAGAGGAACACAGCCCGAACACGTTGTTCAGCGCGGCGATGGAACAAGGCGGGTTCGCGTTGCAGATTCCCCGCCCAGAGCTGTACTACCAATTGCTGCCTGCCCATTACGTGAGGGTTCGCGGCAGGCGCGGAGTGAACATCCGCGGGCTTTGGTATGACGGACCGGCCCTGGACGGCCGCCGGGACCAACCCTCGGGGCGAGGCGGCAGACACAAGAACCGGTGGGTGGTGCGCAGCGACCGCCGCGACCGCAGAACCGTCTTCTTCCAAGACCCGGATGATCCTGACTGCTGGCATGTGTTGAGGTGGAACGGTTTACCGCCCGCAGGTGAGGTTCCCGCGTTCTCTGACACAACGGTTGAGGCGTTACTGCGTGAGGCCCGCCAGCGTGGTATTTCACCGCACTCCGATACTGACCTGCTGCCGGTGCTGCTGGAGTTGATCGGCGGGGTTACCCCAGTGACAAGCTGGCCCACGCAGATGAGCAAAGCCGAGCACACCGCCCGAGCCAGACAGTCCGCACAAGGCAAAGCAGCGCAGGTGGATCGGTCGCCGACACCACGCTCGCCCCATCCAGTCTCACCGATCGCTGAGGTGATACCGCTGCAATGGGCACGACAAGCACGCCAAGCCGAGGACGCCATCGACGCGGAACGGCGACGGCGACGCGAAGCCGCAGTCCCGGCCAGACCAGAACCCCCACTACTGCTCGGTGAAGCGTTGCGGCGCCACAGCGTGTTCCTGATACCCGACGACGATGAACCAGTCCTTCTCGATCAGATCGAGTCTCCATAATGGACAGTCCTGGCGGCGGCATCATCGTCCCTTTCGTTCTTCCGGGCCCGCCGCCGGAACGGGAGACAGCGGCGGGCTGGCAGCACTGGAGGCAAACCCGCCACGATTTCATCCCGGCACCTCGACTGGATCTGGCCGCCTGGCGAATCCTGAGCCCTCGCCGGCGGACGCTGCACGACCTGCATCGTGCCGCCACACACGTCAACTTGCCGTTGCAGCACACCCCGATGAGTCGAACCGTGGGCAAGCTGTTGCGCGGCAGGATCGAAAACAATGCGCTGAAAGGCAAACCGACCACCCGCGCCGGTGTGATGATCACCGGTGGCGGCTACCAGGGCAAAACCGAAACCGCCTGCGAAGTCGCCGCGTCCTTTGAGGACGCGTGGCTGGACCTGCACCACCACCTCAACCCGGATGCCCGACCGGGAACACGTGACCTGCACGCTGCCGTGGCCTACGCGCAAACACCAGCGACCGCGAAACCGAAAAGCACCTGCAAGGCCATCCTGAACTTTTACGGCGCCGACACCAAGAACATGGACCTACCCGATCTGGTGCGTCAAGTCAGCGGCTCGTTACGCGATCATGGGACGAAAGCCCTTCTGCTGGACGACATCACTCGACTTCGCATGCACCGCGCTGACGATCAGGACGTGCTCGATCTGATCCGCGCGTTCATGAGCATGCACGTCACATTGGTGCTCATCGGCGTTGATATCCCCGGCTCGGGCCTGCTGCGTGAGGGCCGCCAAGACCAGCGCACCGGCCAATGGGTGCTCCCGCCGTCCACACACGCCAAGGTCCATGGCCTGGAAGCCACGCAGACAGAACGACGTTTCGATGTGATCGAACTCGGCCGATTCCACTACGACACCCCGCACGGCATCGCGGCCTGGACCCAGCATCTGGCCGGTGTTGAACAACACCTTCGGCTGATGAAAGCCACCCCGGGCATGCTCACCGAGGGCACCATGCCCGAATACCTGTTCCGGCGCACCAACGGCGTCGTCGGACTACTGGAACGCCTGCTGGAAGACGGCTGCCGGGAGGCCATCGAAACCGGCACCGAGCGGCTGACCGAAACCCTGCTGAATGACATCACCATCAATCTGATCAATACATCTGGCAGGGATTCGACCGCCGGTGAGATTCCCGCAGTCCCGTCACCACCCGCCAAAAAAAACGGCACCACCCGCAAACGGGGACGCAACACCGTCTTCGACGATCACGGCCCGGCAGCAGCCTCTGGATGAAGGGGCAGGTGATGATTGAAATCCGTCCGCTACCTCGCAGTCTGGACCCGCTGCCAGGCGAATCGCTTCCCGGTTTCGTACTGCGGCTTGCCCACCGGCTAAGCCTCACACCCGCCCGGCTATGCGCCCTCACCGGTTTGGCAATGTCCACATCGGTCCCAGGTGTGGTCTCCCAGGAATTGCTGCTACGCGTCTCCCCGCAACAACGAGATGCATTCGCGATGGCCGCCAGGCTAGATCCCGCGGAGGTCGACCAGCTTTGCCTCGGCTCCCTGACCTCACGCTATCCGCTACCGCGATCAACCTGGGACCCACACCGCTCGGTGTCCAGGCTTCATCATCACCGATGGGTGTTCACACCCCAAACCCGTTACTGCCCAACATGCCTGGCCGCCGAGCAGAGCATGATCCAGCGGGACCACGGAGGCGCTTGGCAGAAGCTGTGGCACCTGCCAGTAGTCTTCGCCTGCCTTGACCATCAGCAACTACTCCAACATCAATGTCCAGCTTGCCAACAGCGTCCACACGGCAACCGGCCAGGGCGGTCCATCCGGCTGCTACCCCGCATGCGCGATGGCACCTTGCATCCAGCCCAATGCCGCGCCGAGATCGGCCCACCCAGGAAAGGCAAGACGCTGGCCGGCTGCTGCGGCGCAAGCCTCGATGCGGCCCTGACCAGCAATGAGAACCTGACCGACCTCATGCTCCTGGACCTTCAACGACGCATCATCGACCTGCTGCGACCCGATGGTCCACAAACAACTCTGAGCGCCGGACTACCTACCCGCGCCGCCAGCTACTTTACAGACCTGCGCCTGCTCACCGCGCTGCTGTCGTCGACCTGGCCGGCAGCACGTGATCTCGCACCCGCTTTCGCCCCGGCCATCGATCGTCACATCAACGATCTCCGCCACAAGATCGCGACAATGGCTGAGACTTCGCCGTCATCTCGGACTTTGCTTACTTACGACACCCCGCCGGCCGACGCCAAAGCGGGCGCTGCGTTGCTACTCATCGCAGACCGCATCCTCAGCCAGGACAATCCTCACAGCGTCCGCGAGTACCTTCAGCCGCTTCTACCGCCGACTACTACAAAAGCATCCCGTTCGACCTGGGGCGCCTTCGCACATCGCCAGCAATCAGACTGCTCTAAAGGATTCCTTGAGGCGTTCCAGCCGTTACTGCGATCCTTTACAAGGGTCGGCGGGCGTTCGCAGGCCCGCCGAGCCGCGACCATCCATCCAGTCCGATTAGGACCGCAACACATACCCGCATTCCTGCCGCAACCCTTGTATGAGAAGCACTTCCGCCACATCGACGTCAACCCCAAGCTCGTCAGACGCACCATTACAGTCCGCCTTGTTCAACTCATCACCGGCGGTTCCCTTGGCGCAGCGGCCGAATACCTCGGCATCAACCTGACCGCCAAGCAATACCAAGGCGCTGAACGTGTCCACCGCTGGATCGTCGAGCACACAAGCCGCCGCCAATTCGACGCCGCCGTCCACACCCTGATCGAAGAACTCGACACCACAACATATCTGGCCAACTACCACCACCGGCGGCATCTGCTGCAAAACTGGTCCCTGGATCCAGAAACATGGCGCGGCATCGTCTCCCAACTCCCGCCGACACCAGGACCTATCCAGCCAGACCTAGGTGATCTCAAACGTCAATGCGCGTCCGTCGTCGTCTGGGCACGCGCGACCCAGGGCGAGCACCTGTTCGCGCCACGTCCAATCGAATTCGCACAAACCCCAGATGTCCAGCGCAGATGGCAAACGCGGCGCAACACCCTCTGGCACCAATTTCAGACCCACCGACCGCTTCGCCATTACGCAAACCTCCGAAGACTCCTGAATGAGCACTCCGACCAGCTCACCAACCACATCGATAGCAGGCCCTACGAACCTGACCAGCCTGCTCGGGGGTCTGGCTTCGCGGGCGGCTACCGAGGTTGAGCCCACCAGCGGAGCCTGGCAGGCTCATGCCATGATCGATGAATTCGCGAAAGAGTACCTGCACGACGAACTGCGGTTCACCCGTCAAGCGCTGGTCTGGAAGCTCGACGGTCTCTCCGAATACGACATCCGGCGACCCCTGACAGCGACCGGGACCAACCTCCTCGGCCTAGTCAAACACATGGCCACCTGGGAGGCCAGGTACCTCGGCGAGATCTTCGACCGCCCCTTCCCGGAGCCGCTGCCCCGCTGGCAGGACTCGGACGGCAGCGACATGTGGGTGACCGAGGACGAGACCCGCGAACAGATAATCGGCTTCTACCGGCACGCATGGGAACACGCAGACGCGACGATCAAAGAGCTTCCCATCGACGCCCTCGGCCACGTGCCGTGGTGGCCGCGCCCCGACGTGAAACTGTTCAACATCATGGTCCATGTCCTCAACGACACCACCCGGCACGCCGGACACGCCGACATCCTGCGCGAGCAGCTCGACGGCCTGACCGGGGTGGCAGCCGGGTACGAGAAGCAGATCGACACGGCAGCCCGCAAAGCCCACTGCGCGAAGATCGAACAGGCCGCCAGGGCAGCCGACCCCATCAACGCCTGACAACTACCCTGCAACCTCGGTGCCAGATAGCTTGCAAAAACTCGCCGTGACCAGGCCTCCAGCGAGCATCAAAGTGTCATCTATCGCGCAAACTCTCACGTCGGGCAGGCGCCCGGCCCAGGCGGGTAGCGTCCAGTTCCACACGCCGATGGCTTTCAGCTCCCGGTTCTGCGTCAGCAGGCGGCGGGGACGGTTTCGTGGTGCGGTAACAGTTCTAGACATCAGGAGAGGTCCTTTAGGCATGGCAAGGCGGCAGGGCGCCGAATGGCGCCCCGCCGCGGGGGGTGAGAGAAGGCGATGCCGCTTTGGCTGGCAACGCAATGGGCTGCCATGCCAGCGGAATGAGGGCGCCGCAAGCGGTGAGTTGCTCGGGCTTCTACAGGTTGTGCCCGTCAGCTTCTGTGCCGTCGTCGGCGGGTTTAAGCCCGGCCAGTTTGGCGATGGCTGCCTGTTTCGGTTTGGCAAGGGATTGCGCGACGACTTGCCGGATGGCGGTGGATTCGCCGACCTCGGGCCGTGGCGGGTTGGTGTGCAAGGTGAACGCCGGTGTTTCCCGGCCGTTGACCAGAAGCCGTGCCGCGGCGCGGTAGGCGTCCATGTGCGACAGGTCGTGTTCAGACAGTTCGGGCATCGTGTGCCGGGCCAGCTGGTGGGCGTCTTCGGGTGCGCAGTTGAAAAACACCTTCGAGCGGGCGTTGGCCGATAGCGCCAGCTGGGTTTCCCGCGGCAGCTGGGTCAGGTTCTGGTGCGCCAGCACCATTCCCATCCGGTAGCCACGCGCCTCAGCCAACATGTCGGCCACCGACCCTGGCAGATTGAGGAAGTTGTGGCATTCATCGATGAAAATCGAACAGTCTTTTCTGGCGGCCTCGGGAAGCCGGGTGCGCGCGGTCGCGGCCTGCCAGGCGGAGGCGACCACGAAACTGCCCATCAGCCGGGCGGTTTCCTCACCGATCTGCCCTTTGGGCAGCCGGCACAACAGGATGCCGCCGTCGAGCACCCGGGACATGTCAAACGACGACTCCGGGGTGGAAAGGGTGCGGCGTACGAAGTCGCGCAACAAAAAAGCCCGGAGCCTGGAGAGCACCGGGCCGATCACTTGCGCGCGTAAAGGTGGCGGAGTGGATTCAAACCACTGCCAGAACCCCAGCAGCCCATCGGGGTCGTCGAGGTCGGCGGTGAAGGCGTGCCGGAACTGCTTGTCGTTGAGCAGCGGAGGCACCAAGGTAAGCGTGGCGTTTGCCTTGCGCAGCAACGTCAGACAGGCCACCCGCAAAACGTCGTCGATACGCGGTCCCCAGTGTTTCGAGAAGATCCTCGAAAAGATACTGACGATGTTGTCGACGACGAGGTCGTGGTCTTCGCCTTGCAGCGGGTTGAGGGTGGCGCCCGGGTTTTGGTCCGGGTCGATGATGGTGACCCGTTTGGCCATCCGGGCCGGGATGCGGGCCAGGATGTCACCGACGAGGTCGCCTTTGGGATCGATGACGACGGTGCCGCGGCCGGCGTGGATGTCGTCGAGCGCCATGTTGAGCATCAGCGTGGATTTACCGGAGCCGGTGCTGCCCAGGATGTGCACATGCTGGCGGGCATCGGCGACGGGTAGCGCGACACCGTGGCCGCCGAGTTCGGCGCGGCCGAGGACTTTGTTGCCGCGGCCTCCGGCTGGAACGTCGATGGGTGCGGGCATCGGTTTGGCCCGTGACCGCATCAGACCCGGTACGGCGATGTCGTGTGGCAGCGCGGCAAGGCTGGACAGTTCGGCGGCGTTGAGCACAAACCCGCGCCGTAACGCCCGGCGGGCCATCAGCTGCTGCGGGTGGCCGAGTTTCATGCGGCGCAGCCGGTTACGTCCCGTCCACACCCCGAACGCGGATGCTAGGCCGTGGGCGACGGTGGCCAGCCGCGGCTGCAGGTTGCCCGGATCGGTCTGGCGGTCGTTGGTGTGGGCGACCGCGTAGCGGATCGCGACCTCCCATTGCGGGCCGGTGAGTTTGTCGGTGGCTGCTTTGGCGTCGCGGTCGCGTTGCGGGTCGGCGCGAACCAGCGCCGGGCTGGTGGCCTGGCTGCTGCGCGGGGTGGTAGTGCGCCGGCCGGTGGACAGCACCTCCATCGCCACGTCCAGTCCGGCACGTAGCCAGGTGGCCGGGTCGGCCCACGAGGTGGGCCGGCCGCCGGTGCGCAGCGCGGCGGTTCCTTTGCGCAGCCTCGTGATCTGGCGCCGGCTGGCCGGGCGGGCCAGGATCTGCACGCATGCGGTTTCGGCGGCGTGCAGACCCGAGGCGGCGGCGATGAGGGTCCGCAGCGGGTCGGTGTCGTGGCTGGTTTGAAGCGGGTACCAGGCAGGCATGGCCGGTGCCAGCGCCCCGCCGACGGCGATGCCATCGAGCGGCAGTGGAGGGTTGGCGTCGGCCACGGTGATGCCGGCGCCGGGCCAGGCGCCGCGGATGGCGGTCTGGATCGGCCCGGTGGCCACGGTGCCGGGAACCCAGACGGCAATGGTCAGTTGCCGCCCGGACCACCGGTATTCCATGGCGAGGTGGGCGCGGCCATCGCGCCAGCGGCGCCGCCATCCCACGGCGAGGATTTCGAACAGGGTGCCCCAGAACACTGGTGCGCCTTCGGGTTCGACCTCCGGCGGCGGCACGATGGTGATCAGGTGGGCGCCGCGGTGCATCGCCTTGGCACGCCGGCCGATCACATTTGCTCGGATCGCGAACCCGGCCACGGCGACCGCGGCAAGCCACGGCCGGGCAGTGAACCAGGCCACCAATGTGGTGATGGCGTCCAGAAGGCGTTGCGACATTGGCGGAAGGGTGCTGTCCTGATAGATGGATGGGAGTGCTGGCGGTGTCATGGCTGGTGTTTCCTATTCGTCGTCGGGCAGTTCGAGGTCTCCGACACAGAGCCGGTGCTCCTTTTTGGAGGCGACGGACTGGAATGACACGCGGTGGGTGCCGGCCAGAAGCAGGCCTTCGCCTCGTTTGGCGGCCAACAGGATCCGTGCTTCGCCGGCGGTCAGGCCGAACGCGTCAGCGACGGCCTCAATGGCCTGAGGTGCTTGGCGCATCAGGATTTGGGTGGCGGCGTTGGCGATGACAGCCTGCCCGAGGTCCGAGCCGAGCAGATCTGCCGCGTCCTGGGTAATCACCGACAGGCCGGCCCCGCGCTTGCGGGCGGCCTTGGACAATTTGAAGAGGAACCCTGCGCCGGCTTCGCCGCGCAGCAGAGTCCACGCCTCATCCACTACCACCAGCCGGCGCTCCGCGCGGGATTCTCCGCGGTGGTTCGATGGGAGATCAACATCGCGCCAGATGGCATCGAGGGCCAGCAGCATGCCGGGTGCCCGAAGCTCGTCGGGCAGTTGCCGGGTGGACCACACGATCAGCTGTCCACTGGGGACGGTTGTGGTGGGTCCGTCGAACATTTCCCTAAACGATCCGGTGGTCCAGGGGGTCAGCCGGGCGGCCAGGGTGGATCCCGCTTCGCCGGGCTGGGCCTGCAGCGCCGTCGCGACGTCGCGCAGCAGCGGGGCCTGGTGGCGCCAGGTGGCCGGATCGTTGCAGATGCCGGCCGTGGCGTAGGCGGCGGTGATGGCCTTGTCCAGTGCGGCCCGCTCGCCCGGCGGCGGTGTCTGTCCGATCAGGACGGACACCAGCGTGTGAGCAAACAACGCCCGGCGGGTCAGGGCGTCGTCGCGGCGGTCACCTGGTGGAATGTCGAGGGGGTTGAGCCGCACCCCCGGCATGCCGAGGTCGATGGTGCTCCCGCCGACCGCGGCCGACAGGCGCGTGTACTCGTTTTCCGGGTCGATCACCGCGACGTGGATTTTGTCTTCGAGGGAGCGGAGAACCTCCAGCTTGATGAAGTAGCTCTTCCCGGCCCCGGACCTGGCGATGATGACAGAGTTGGCGTTGTGCTGTGCCCATCGGTCCCACCACACGACGCCGTTGGAGTCGGGGTTGAGGCCGTAGAGCATGCCGCCGGCGGCGGCCGGCTCACCCGGCAGCGGCGCGGGCAGATCCGCGGAAGCAAGCGGAAACGCTGCGGCCAATGCTTCGGTGTCCATGACCCGGCGCATGCCGACGACATCGACGCCCAGCGGCAGGGTGGAAATCCAGCCTTGCAGTTGGCGGAACGTGACCGGCTGCGTGTCGAGCAGGACGCCGGCGGCGGTGGCCCGCACATGCGCCACCGCTTCGTGCAAATCGGGCACGGTGGTGGCGTGGACGGTCAGGTAGATCCCGACCCGGAACAGCTTGGACTGACCGCGGGCGATCCGGTCCGCCAGTTCGGCGGCGTCCTCGGCAGCGGCTTCGGTCATCGGATCGGCGAGGCGCCCTTTCCCGGCGTCGGCGCGGCGGCTGGACTCGAACCGGGCCCGCTGCCTGCGCAGCTGCACGGCGGCGGTCTGCGCCGGCAGCGGATCGATGTGCACCGCCACCGTCAGGCGGCCCGGCCATGCCAGCAGGGCCTCAAGCCACGCCGGACCGACCTCGGCTGGGTAGCCGTTGACCACCAGCGTGGCCGCGTAGCCGTCGCCCACACGCAGAAAGCGCGGCCCGGCCTCCACCGCGGCCGGGCCGATAACAGAAGCGAGCCCGGCCGCATCGGCCGGGCTCGCGTGAGAAGTGGCAGGCTTTCGCCTGGAGAACAGTTTCATGACAGGGCTCCAGAGATGACGCCGCCGGGCCGGGCACGGGCCCAGCTGACATCGGCAGGGGTGTACGGATCAGCCGCGACGGTCAGGACGCTGGTCACCCGCCTACCATCCAAAATGGACGTTTGCACGCCGAGCGCGGCCAGTGCGCTGGCCGTCTGGTCGGCCCGGCGGGCCGCATCGCTGTCGCGGCCTTTCTCACCAGTGGCGGTGACCGCGACGGTGACGGTGCGCCACAACGGGTCGCGCCGCGTCGACAGGTCGTCGAGGAAGGCCGCATAGTCCTGCGCCGCCTCGGCCAGGGCCTGGTTGGCGATCGTGGCCGCGTTGTCGGCGATGCGCTGCGCATGGCTGGACAAGTCGACCCGCTGAGCGGAGATGACAATCTGCACCGGCGCGGACAGACTGTTGAGCCAGCGGCCGAACCCGCCGATGAGGGCGGCCTGCTCGTCACCGGTGCGCAAGTTGATGTTGACGGTGGTGCAGGCGATCAGCGCCGCCGATTGGGCCCCGGTGTCGATAATCCCGGTGCCGCTGATCGCTTTGGCGGGCAGCCGCAGCACCGCCACCGGTGGCACCGCCGTAGTTTGCGGCGCCCAGGTAGGTACCGGGGCGACCGTGCCGGAGGCGGCCGGGGCAAGATTGCGGGGTGCCCGGCTGTGGCGGCCCGCGGCCAGTAGCCAGGCATCCAGCGACAGGCCGTCGCGTCGGCCCAAGGCCAGCACGATAGCGGCGCCAGCTAGCGGCACCATAAGTGCGAGGAGCACGGGCTGCGGGAGCAGGTCCCCGACGGCTTTGAAAATTCCGTAGGCGGCAACGGCGGCAACGGAAAG
>JBIOYB010000220.1:0-12680 GCA_044869915.1 Allorhizocola sp. | reverse complement strand
ATGCCAGTGAGCAGAAACACAAACCCCATCTGTCGGCAACTGTCCTATTTGGATTAGCTTTGCCGTTGGGCCTGTTTCTAGTGCGGGTGGGCCCGCACGACGCCGTCCTTGTCGGGCAGGGTGAGGGTGATGGCATTGACGCCGTCGTCGTCGCGGGCCGGGAAGGCGCCAACGAACACGGTCGAGTGGGAGCCTAGAACCTCGGCGAACTCGTCATATTCGCCGAGGCTCGTGACGAATTCGACCTCCAGCTCCAGCCCGTCCGGCCCCGGCTGGGCGAGCACCGCCTCACCGCTGTCGCGCATGATCCGCTCGACCTCCACCCGCAACCCGGGGCTGTAAGGCAGCTCCGCGATGCGGCCGTCGAAGTAGAAACTGACCACGCTGCCCGGGGAAAGCACTGCCGCCAGCGCGGTGAGCGCCTCCCGGTCGCGGCACACATACCACCGGGTGGCGCCGCCGCCCCGGGCGATGCGCTCCAGCACCACCATCCCGGACGGGGCGGCGTCCAATCGCGAGTAGACGCCGCCCAGCAATTCCTTTATCGCCATCAGGCTCCGTTACTTCTTGGGCAACCTATACGATCCGTCCTCATCCAGCGCCCTCAACCCTAGCTGCCCGAGCGGATTGTCGTCGCCGTGCGGCACGACCGCGCCACGGATGTCATCCGGCGTACCGTGGACGCTCACGTGCCCGGCCGGGTCGCCGTCGTATTCGAAGGACCTGTCCGGCAGGCGCCTGGTGTCGACCGCGTAGATCTTTTCGCCCGGCTTGAAGACCTGCCGGCCGTCGGCAGAGCTCGAAACGTGCTCGCGGAAGGACACGCCCGACGGGTCGGTGAGCGCGCCGTCGGTGCGGCTGCCCGTGCGGTAGATGTATGGCCCGCGGGGCTGGTTGAGGATCGGTGGCCTGGGCCCGGCCGAGCCTCCGTCGGCGTCACCGCCGCGCGAGCCACCGCCCCGGCCGCCGCCGCCGCGATAGAAGCCGCCGAAGACCGAGCCGATGCCGGCGCTCATCGCCACGCCGCGCATGTCGACCCGCCCGGTCGTGGCGAACTGCGTCACCGCGTCACCGACGCCGCCCGAGATGCCGCCGGACACCATGCGCCCGCCCAGCGAGCCGGCGAACTTACCCATCTTGCCCACGGCCGCACCGGCTATCTTGCCGCCGATGGCGCCGCCCGCGCCGCCGGCAAGCCCTTGCAGCGCACCGGTTCCGAGCGACCCGAAGGCGTCGCCCCAGTTGTGGATGTTGCCCTGCGCGGCGTCCTTGGCCAGGTTGATGATCGCGGCCGCGCCGACCATGCAGGCGACCGCTCCGGCGCCCGCGGTCGCGGCCGTGCAGGCAATGCCGGCCAGGATCGCGCCGCCGATCGCCACCACCTCGATGATGGCGTTCTTGTGGTCCTTGACCCATTTCTCGGTGGCGTTATAGGCGTCCTTCACCGTGTTGCCGACCTGTTTGGCCACCCGCACGGTCTTGGCGACTATCTTCTTTCCGGCTTGCTTGACGCGGCTGTACGCCTTCTTGGCCGCCTTCTTGATGGTGTAAACCTTGTGCGAGACCCATTTCTTGGCCTTGTGGTAGGTCTTTTTCACCCATCGCTTGGCGGCGTGATACTTCTGTTTCACCCATTTCTTGGCCGCGTTGTACTTGTGTTTCACCCACCGTTTCGCCGCGTTGTAGGCCCGGCTCACCTTCTTCTTGACCGCCTTGTAGGCCTTGCTTACCGTGCGCTTGACCGCGTGATAGGTGCTCTTGGCATAGCTGTACGCGGCCGAGGCATACGACCTCGCGTAGCTGTAGGCATAGCTGTAGGCGCGCGACACGTACGACGTCGTGGAGTGCCAGGCCGACGACACCGTGGAGGTCACCTTGGAGACCGCTTTCTTGCACCAGCCACAGCTCGGCCAGTGCCCGATCGGGTCGGTCTCGGTCAGCGGGTTGTCCTCGGCGTAGGCAAACCTGTTGGCGCCCACCGAGTCCGGGATCGGCTCGATCTCCATCGAGTCACGCGTGTCGAACTGCCCAGTGAGCGTGTTGTACCAGCGGTGCCACATGTTGACGCGGCCGGTGGTGAAATCGGTATACGCGGACTGGTAGCCCAGGCTGCCCAGCATCGCGTTGGTGGCGACGATGCGGCCCAGCGGGTCGTAGGTGGTGGAGCCGGCCAGCGTCGTGCCGGTCGCCGCGAACTGCCCGACGACGTCGGTGTGCTGGTCGGTCCAGGCGTACCTGAGGTTGGTGCCCTCGGCCACGCCCACCAAGTCGTCGTCCTCGTCGCGGGTGTACTTCGCGGCACCGTCGGCGACCAGCGTGTTACCCACGCCGCTGTAGGCGAATCCTGCCCGGTACAGCCGGCCCAGCGCGTCATACTGGTATGTCGCCGTACCCGTGTCCGACGCCTGCGACACCACCTGACCAAACGCGTCGGCCCGCGTCGGGTGCGGCCCGGCCTGGGACAGCGTGCCCCGCGGGGTGTACACATAGGACACGCCGTCGGCCGTGAGGAGCTGGTTGCGCTGATCGTAGGTGAACGCCTTGGCGCCCACGCCGGTCCTGTTACCGGACTTGTCGTAGGTGTAGCTGGTGTTCGTCGTACCGTCAAACCATAGGACGAGCCGATCGGCCCGGTCGTATCCGTAGGTATTGGCGCTCGACCCGGCGAAACCGGTTGTGGTCTTCGACGTCAGGTTCCCGTTTCCGTCGTACCCATACGTGATCTTCCCGATCGAGGCGCCGCCCGGCGTCTTGAGCTCGTCGCTGGCGAGCCGGTGACGCGTGTCGTAGCCCAGGGTCCGCACGTTGCCGCTCGTCCCGTACGTAACCGACGAGATCCGCGACAGGGTGTCGTAGCCGTACCGCGTCTGCACACCCGTCGTCCCGTTGGCGAGGGTCGAAACCCGGCCCGCGGAGTCATAGGTGTAGGTCGTCGTCCCGGCGGCGTCGGCGCGCGTGGCCATCTCGCCGTCGGCGTTGTAGGTGAACGTCGCGGCGCCCGACGGCCCGGCGGCCGACAGCAGCAGACCCCGGTCGTCGTAGCCGAACGTGTTGGCGCCGCCCGGAGCGGACACGGACGTGAGCCGCCCGCCCACGTCGTAGCCGAACGTGCGGTCCGCGGTGACGGCCTCGGCGCCCGCGCCGGCCTGCCGGGTCAGGTTGCCGGCGTCGTCGTAGGTGTTGGTGACGCTCACGCCGCCCGGCTGGGTCTGCGAGACGACCCGCCCCGCCGCGTCGTAGGCGAGCGTGAAGGTCCGGTCGGCCGCGTTGGGATGCCTGGTCGTCGCCGGCTCGATCTGCGACTCCGGCAGGCCCCACACGTTGTAGGTGTTGACAAAGGCGTTGCCGCGCCCGTCGGTGAACCGCGTCCGGCGGCCCGCGATGTCGTAACCGAACGACGTCGTGATCGAGTCGGTGGCGCTGATCGGCTGGCTCTCCGACACGATCATGCCGGTGGCGTCGTAGGCGAACGTGATTCGCGTGCCGCGGGCATCCGTTGTCGCCGTGACGTGCCCGGCCGCGTCGTGCTCAGTGGACTGTGTCGCCAGCAGCGTCCCGGCGGGGTCATACGTGCGGGTCGCGATGTCGTTGCCGGCCATGTCGTATGTCGTGGCCGTGTAGCTGCCGTCGGCGAGCGTGGTGCGCACGTTGCGTCCCGCGCCGTCGTAGGTGTAGGTGGTGGTGGCGTTGGACCCGTCCCGTGAGGTGAGGGTCTCCCCCGCCGCGTTGTAGGTCATCGAGGTCACGATGCCCAGCGGCGAACGGCTCTGCGCCAGCCAACCTCCGGGGCCGTAGGTTCTCGTGGTGGTGTGCGCCTGCCCTGTCTGGCGGACGGCGCTGGTACTCGTCACGCGACGCCCGAGGAAGTCGTAGGTCGCGGTCGTCGTGCCGCCGTTGGGATCGGTCTCCGACAGCGTGTCGCCCAGCAGGTCGTAGGTGTACTTGGTGACGCCGAGGTTGGGCGCGGTCGTCTTGGCGAGCCGGCCCAGCTGGTCGTAGACGTAGGTGGCGGTCTTGCCCAGCTGATCGGTGGACGAGATCACCTGCCCGTTGTCGTTGTAGGTGACCGATGTCTGCGGTGTGATCGGCGTCGTGCCGCCCGGCGGGGTGTAGCTGGGCATCCGCGTAGAAATCGGTCTCCCGCCCGAGTCATAGGTCATGACGGTGACGGCACCGGTCGCGTCCTTCGTCTCCACCTGCTCGCCGAACGTGTTGTAGCCGACCATCGAGATGGGACGGGTGGAAACCGGCATCCCGCCGCCGCTCTCGGCCATCACCGCGGGCGACGTCGTGACAACGGTCTCGCCGTCCTCGTCGTATTCGTAGTTGGTGGTCTGGCCGAGCTCGTCGGTGGCCGATTTCACCAGGCCATCCTGATCGCGCACCCAGCTGTTACGCACCACGGTCTCGCCGGCCGCGGGAACGGTGCCGCCGTAGACACCGTTGACCTCCGTGGCGGTCAGCGCTCGCGAGTAGGCCTGGACATCGGAGATCATGCCGGCGAAGTAGTCGCCGAGGAACCCGTGCCACCTGATCCGGCCGAGCGTGAGCGGGCCGGTGGCCGTCCACGGCACGAAACCGGCGGGCAGCGCCTGGGCGCCGACCAGGGATCCGTTGACATACAGGCGCATCTGCTTGGTCGGCGCGTCGAACACGCCGGCCACGTGGGTCCACGCGTTCAGTTGAGCCGGCGCGGTCGAGCGGACGTAGGTCTGGCCACTGCTCGGGTCGTCCTTGTCCGACATGGACAGTGCCCACGTGCCGGACGCCAGCGCGTCGATCTTCAGGTTGACGCTGCTCTCCGTGCGGCTCTCCTGCGACAGGAAGGACCGGTTCGACGAGTTGTTGGTCGGATAGACCCACGCCGCGAACGTGAAGCTGCGCGCGGTGTCGACGATCGGGCCGGCCGTGGCGATGACCGAATTGGTGCCGTTGAACGACGCGGCGCCGCCCCGGTCGGCCGTCCACGTGACATTGCTGGCCGCGCCCGGGCTGTTGCCTGACGAGTCGCGTGCGGACTGCGCGCCGCCCGATTCGGCCAGGCGCCAGCGGGCCATCGACGGCAGTGCTCCATTGTGGACGGTGCCGGCCAGCTCCCGGCCCATCCTGTCGTGCAGCGTCTCCGCGCGGGCCATGACACCCGACGGCGTGGACAGCGTTGTCGCCACGACGTCGTCGTCGAGCGAGTACTCGTATGTCGTGGTCCGGTTGAGCCCGCTGGGGTCCAAAGTGGTCGAGATGGTGCGGTCGGCCGCGTCGACCGTGAAGGTCGTGGTCGTCACGCCGTTGTTGGTGACCCGCCGGGTGAGGTTGCCGGCCGCGTCATAGGTGTTCTGCTCGACCACAAATGTCGTGCTGTTGGCCGGATCGCGCCGGGTCACGGCCGCGGTGAGACCGTTATCCGTGTAGGTGTAGGACGTCACCCAGCCCATCGCGTCGGTGACCGAGGCGAGCCGCCCGGCCGGGTCATACGCCTTGGACGTGATGACCACATCCGTTGGCGCCGAAGGGCTGTTGGGGTCACCGGTGAATCCGACCAGAGTCGAGGTCAGCAGATTGCCCTCGGCGTCGTGGGTGGACGTGGTGACGCCGCCGTCCTCCTCGGTCTCGCGCACCATGTTTCCGTAGAGGTCGTACTGGTACCGCGAAATCTTGCCGTTGGCGTTGGTGACCGTGTCCTGCTGCCCGAAGGCGTTGTAGGTCTGCGACTCGACCCTGGGCGCGTCGCCGCCCGTGGAGTCGGAAATGGTCTGCGAGGTGACCTGACCGTCCTCGTTGTACGCCGTCGTGGTGACGGCTGTGTGCACGGCGCCGGTCACGCGGTCGGTCGTGGCCGGCTCGGTTTGCGACACCACGCGGCCCTGCTTGTCGTAGGCGTATATCGTGGTGAGCCCGGACGGGAACGTGTCGGTGGTTTCGGTCTCTGTGAGCACCCGCCCGACCCCGTCGTAGGTGAACGTGGTCACCTTGCCCGCCGGATCGGTGATGCGCGTGGCCTCACGCGTCGTGGGATGGTATTCCACGGTCTGCGAGTCCCCGCTGGGCGTGATCACCTTGGACGGCAGGCCGTCGGCGGTGTATTCGGTCACCGTGACCCGGCCGAGGGGATCGGTCACCGAGGTCCGGTTTCCCCTGGCGTCATAGGCATATGTCGTCAGATAGGCGTTGTCGGTGGCCGAGGCCGACCGCCCGTCGCGCATGGTGAGCATGACGTCATTGCGTGGATCCGGGGTGAGCACTTTGCTCGTGGCGTCCGGATAGTAGGTGTAGTAAACGGTCGAGCATCTGTTCGCCGAGCGATCCTGGCAGGTCGTCTGCGAAACGACGTTGCCGCGCACATCGTGCTCGTTGGTGGTCACGTTTCCGTTGGGGTCGGTGATGGTGCGCAGGAATCCGCCGACGTCATAGCCGTACTGCGTCTTGTTGCCCAGCGCATCGGTCTCGGCGACCTCGCGCCCGGTGTTCGCGTCATAGACATGCGTGATGGTCTTGTTTCCGGGATCGGTGATGACATAGGTCTTCACCGAGGCGCCCGAGGACTTGTCACGCGCGCCGAACTGCAGGGCCACCTGGGCGTCGGAAAGCTGGCTCTGGTAGTAGGCGACCTCGCTGATCTGGCCCGGGAAGTAGCCGACCGCCGCGGCCGAGTGCGCGGGCCAGGATCCACTCCACTTGCCCGCGCCGACATAGGCGTAAGTTGAACCGGTCCCGATGAGCGGTGCGCTCACGGGGGAGCCGATCCGCGCGCCGTCGAGGTACAGCGAGGTGGAGTTGTTGCTGGCGGCCAATGCGACGTGGTGCCAGTTGCCGTCGTTGACCCGGCCCGGCGAGGTGATGATCTTACTGAGGTCCCCGACCCAGAACGTGCCGCGCAGCTTGCCATCGGTGCCGACGTAGAGCGACGGCGTCCAGCTCGTGGTGGCGACCGGATCGGTGACAGGCCCGTTCTGGTATCCGAACAGGACACCGCCGGCGGCGTTGTTGGCCGGCATCTTGAACCACATGCCGATCGAGGCCGGCCCCGTGGTGGGCACGTCCTGCTCCGGCAGTTTCAGGAACGATGACGTGCCGTTGAAACTCGCCACGGTCGAGTCGCCGAGCGGGCCGCCGGACACGCCGAGCGTCACCGTGCTGTAGGTCGCGACGTTGCCGTTCACCTCGTTGATGGCGTCGATGGTTCCGGTTTCTGCCAGCCGGTAGTAGTCGGCCGGACCGGTGGCCAGCGCCGCTCCCGCGTAGACCTGGCTCGACCCCGACACCACTGGCGCCGCGATGCGCCACACGCCGCCGTGGGAATCGGTCACCTGGGTCACCCGGCCCGTTTTCTGGTCGTACGCGATCGTCGCCGACGGGTTGCCCGACGGCCGCACGATCGACGTCAGGGGCTTGGCGGTCGCCCGCCCGGTCGACTGCAGCGCGGCCGCCTCGACATCGGTGAACGCCTTGTCGAAGAACGCGACCTCGGCGATGCTGCCGTTGAAAAACGTCGCGTAGCCCGTGTTTCCGGACTGCTGGTAGTGCGACTCGTCCGGCCAATTGCCGCCGAGGAAGCCCGCACCGATGTACATATTGGACGCGCTGGCGGCGTCGAACATCTGGATGAGGCCGGACCGGCTGCCCACCAGTGCGCCATCGAGGTGGAGCGACTGGGTGTTGCCGCTGGCCGAAAGCACGACGTGGTGCCAGTTGCCGTCGTTGACCGGTGCGGCGCTGGCGATCGGGTTGACGCCACCGGAGTACCAAAACTCTCCATAGAGCTTGCCGCTCGCACCGACGTAAAGCGAAGGCGTGTAGTTGCCGGGCGTCGTCGGGCTCGTGATCGGGCCGGCCTGGTAGCTGAACAGCACTCCGTTGGGGGAGGTTGTCTTGAACCACAAGCTGATCGCTTGATAGCTGCCGTTGGTGACCAATTTGGACGGTATTTGCACGCGCGAGGTGGTCCCGTTGAACCCGCTCGCGGTGGCGGTCGAGCCCGGCAGCGGGCCGGGCTGCCCCAGCGTCACGTTGGCATAGGTACCGTTATCCGTCCCGTGGTTGTCGATGACGGCGCTCGTCGCGGCGGCGCCGGAGGCATCGCCCAAGCGCCAGTAGGAACGAGGCCCGGCGTTGTCGACCGCGCTCGGATAGCGCGATCCGTTGCCGTATCCATAGGTCGTGCAGGCGGTCGCCGAGGTCGGCGGGCACACCTTGGTCAGCAGATCGCCGGTGTAACCGTAGGTCCACGTGAGCGCGCTCGCCGCGTCGCCGGGCGTCACCGGATCGGTGGCCACGGTGGAAACGTGTGCTGTCGTCGCGCCGGCCGGCGTGGTCCACGTCAGGTGCAGCGAACGCCCCGAGGCCCCGGTCATCCTGATCGGACGGAAGGACGCGTCGTAGGTCAGCGTCGCTGTACGTCCTTGCGCGTCGGCGAGCGATGTCAGCCCGTATCGCCCGGAGACACCGGTTGCGGAGGTGAACAGGTAGGTGGTCCCGTCCTTGTCCACGAGCCGGTAGCCACCGGTCACCGTGGCGTTCGTGGCGAACCGCCCGGACGGCGACGCGAACGTGCCATCGTTGTTGCGGCCGTATGCGATTTCCTGCCCACCCGGGTAGGTCACCACCACCGTGCGCAGGGCCGCCGCCACATCGCGCTGCTCGGTCGCCTTGGCGTCGAACACGGTGGACCAGGCCGCGCCGAAGGCCTGTGTCATGCGCGGATCCTGGCTGTTGTAGGCGCGTTCGATGGCCACAGCCGGCCCGACCGACGTGACCACGGCGTCGGTCGCACTCGTCGTGTAGTTGCCCACGCTGGGCTCGAAGCCGCGACCGTCGTTTTGCGAGAGCCCCGAGGTGATCAGCGGCTGCGGCACGGCCGTGCTCAAACCGTTGAGGCGCTGGGAGGTGCTCAGCAGGCCGCCGGAATCCCTGGCGCCCGCGGTCCACGAGTAGGTCTGGCCCCACGCGAGAATGCCCGCCGGCACTACCCAGGCGCGGGACGCGATCCAGCCCGATTCGGCAATCTTGGTGGCGGCGCTGTTGTAGACGAGGAAGTTGTAGCTCAGCGCGCCGGTTGAGTCCGGGTCATGCGCGGCCACCAAAAGCTCCGGTGTCAGGGTCGGCGAGGCGTACCCGGCGGGCGGATACTGCGCATTGATCTGGGGCGGCGCCGCGGCCGCGATGCCAAAGCCACCATCGGACTTCTCGATGAGGGCCGGGGTGGTCGACGGCGTCACCTCCTGCGCCTGTGGCACGTAGGGGTCGAGCGCGCCAATTCCCTTGCCCTGCGGGCTTCCGGCGCCGCCGTTGGCGTCGGTGGCGCTCCCGGGCACGTAGTGCTCCTTGCCCGCGGCCGTGCCGGACCACTGCTTCGGCACGCCGTCGATGCTCGGGTCGGCGGCCGCCGATTGGGGGCGCAGCCACGACCACAGCCACGACACGGGCAGGCCCGCCTCCGAGGCGGGCACCCCCGCTGGGATGACGACAGTGAAACCGAATACCAAGGTTGTCGCTACCGCGATGCGGCGCAAAGTCCGCACTGAAAGCCTAGAACGCAACGAAAGAATTGCATGCGCTGAACCCCGCGATCCCCGCATCTCCGGCTCGCCTCCCAGCGATATCCATAAATTGCTGGAATCATGAACCCACCGGACGATGAACGCAAGAGCCCGCGCGATCGGATCTATCGTCAGCAGTCGATCAAAGTCATGTCTCAACCGGACACACCTGCTGTCTTAACTGGACGGTTATCGGTTCCGTCCGGGCGGCGCGGTGATGACCACGGGACGCGGCAGCTGGATGACCTCGCCCGAAACTTTCGCCGCCGTACCGGTAGAGCGGAGGGTACAGTCGGGCAGCCACTGGACCTTACGTATCTGGATATTTAAGGTTTCCGCGACGTGATGGCGTGATCGATCGATCAGCCGGGGTTGGTTCCGACCATCGACGGCCGTAACCTCCTACGAAGAAACAGAGAGGGCGCTCCGAAAGTTTCACAACCTCTCGCTACACCTATCGATCTCTACATCGGTTTCTACTTAGGAGCAGAGATGTCTCGTCCCATGCGGGGTGCCCGTCCCCGCATCCTCACCGCGGGTTGGCTCGCCGCGACCGTGCTCGCAGCGGCCACCGCCTCCCTCATCGTGGCCAGTCCCAGCCAGGCGGCCGGACCCCTGCGCACGGTCTCGGGCAACAAGTTCATCGGCTACGCCGCCAACGCCGCCCTGCTGTGCAACAACACCGCGACGTGCACGACGGGGCAGGACGCCACCTACCGCAACCTGGCGCAGACCGAATTCAATCAGGTCACCGCGGAAAACGTGATGAAATGGGACACGATCGAACCGTCGCAGGGCAACTTCCAGTTCGCCCAGGCCGACGGCATCGTCGCCCACGCGGCCGCCAACAACCAGATCGTGCACGGCCACACGCTGCTGTGGCACAGCCAGGCGCCCGGATACATCCAGGGCCTGTCCGGCACCGCGATGCGCACCGCACTGCAGAGCCACATCAACGGCGTGATGGGCCGCTACGCCAGCAACCCCGTCGTCCGCTCATGGGACGTCGTGAACGAGGTCATCAACGACGGCGGCAGCCCGCAGCTGCGGCAGTCGTTCTGGACCTCCAACTACCCCGGCAACTTCGTGCGCGACGCGTTCACCTTCGCGCGCGCGGCCGACCCCGACGCGACGTTGTGCATCAACGATTACGGCGTCGAGGGCAACCCCGACCAGGCCGGCAGCAAGGCCAACCGGCTGTTCCAATTGGTGCAGACGGAGAAGGCGGCCGGCACGCCGATCGACTGCGTCGGCCTGCAGAGCCACTTCATCGTCGGCCAACTGCCGGGCAACCTGCAGCAAAACCTCGCGCGGTGGGCCAGCCTCGGCGTGAGCGTGCGCATCACCGAGCTCGACATCCGCATCCCGCTTCCGGCGGACGCCAACGAGCTGCAGACGCAGGCCAACAACTACACGACGGTCGTCGACGCGTGCCAGGCCGTCGCGGCGTGCACCGGCATCACCCTTTGGGGTATCGATGACGGGCACTCGTGGCTGCCCAACAGCTGCTGCCCCGAGGGCGCGCCGCTGCTGTGGGACGCGGGCTACGCGAAGAAGCCGGCGTATGACGCGACCGCCAACGCGTTCGGCCCGAGTCCGGTCGACCCCACGCCGCCTTCGACTCCGGCCAACCTCGCGTCGTCCAACGTCACCTCCAGCAGCGTGAACCTGACATGGAGCCCGTCCACCGACAACGTCGGCGTCACCGGATACGACGTGCTACGCGCACCCGGCACCACCGGCGGCACCTTCACCGTCATCAGCTCACCCACCACCACGTCCTATCAGGACACCGGTCTCCCCGCCAACAGCACCTTCCGATACCAGGTAAGAGCCAAAGACGCGGCCGGAAACCTGTCACCGGTCTCCAATGTGGTATCGGTTACTACCCTGCCGAGCACTGGCCCCGGCGGCTGCTCGATCACCCTCGTCGTGCAGACCCAGTGGGGCACGGGCTATGTCATCCAGCCGGCCCGGGTCACCAACACCGGCACCACGGCCATCACCGGATGGACCGTGACCGTCACGCTTCCGGCGGGCCACACCATCGCCGGATTCTGGAACGCCACGCAATCGATCAGCGGGCAGACCGTGACCTACCGCGGCGTGAGCCACAACAGCAACCTCGCCGCGGGCGCGAGCGGTGAATTCGGTTTCCAGGTCAACCGGCCGAACGGAAACACGTCTCTACCGACCGCCACCTGCGCCACGCCATAACCTGTCGACCATGCGTTTCGAGGCCCCGGGAAAGGCGACTCCCGGGGCCCACGCCTTGGACAGAGCCCTCGGGCCAAACCGCCGGACCAAGCCGCCGGACCAAACCCCCGGACCGAGCCCCCGGACCGAGCCCCCGGACCGAGCCCCCGGAGCGAGCCCTAGGGCTTGGGCACACCCTAGGGGCGCTGCTTGTGCCCGCCCTCCAGCAGCCGGACCATCTCGGCGATGCGGCGCGCGCGCTCGTCCGGCCGGCGCTTCGTGCCATCGATCCACCGCAGGTATGCCCTGCGGTAGAACTGCGCCAGCCCATCGAAGAACGCACCGGCCGCCGGATGCGCCGTCAGCGCGTCGGCGATGTCGGCGTCCAGGTCGCCGCGCTGCGGCCCCTCCGGCGCGAGCTCGACCTCGATCGAGTTGCCCGCACACACGCCCTGGCAGTCGCGCAGCCACGCCTGGCCGAGAACGATCCCACGCGTCCCATCATGGGACTCGATGACCCCGCGCACACGCTGCCCGTTGATCGTGCCGGTCACCGGATGCCGCGGTTTGACCGCCCATACCAGGTCGGGGTCGAACGGCACGGCGACAAAGCCGCGGCCGCGCGACAACGGCTGCAGCGTGGTGCTGAATCGCTGTGGCTTCACGAGCCCTATGCTGCCATACGCTGATTTGACAGATGCCTAAGTAGGCGGCGGGCAGGCGGTGACAATGAAATCGCGCCCAAGTAAGCCGCCGCGCAGGGCTGATCAGGCGTGCTTGGGCCGGATCTCGGTGATGCCTGCTAACCGGTCGGCCTGCTCCGGCGGCGGATTCCTGTCCGGGTGCAGCGCCAGGTCGCCCATGGATCCGGTGAACTCTTCGATGCTGGTCGCGACGTCGCGGATCTTGTCGTCGGCCACGGTGACGGCGTGCTGGTTCATGGTCACGCCA
>JBIOYB010000219.1:0-5703 GCA_044869915.1 Allorhizocola sp. | reverse complement strand
CTCAAGGGCTGGGGCCCGCCCGGCCTGCTCGACACATACGAAAAGGAGCGCCACCCGGTGGGCGAGGGCGTGCTCAAGCTGACCGACGCGCTGTTCAAACTGGTGCCGAAGCTCGAGCCCGACAGCACCAGTTTGAACAGCGCGTCGGTCAGCTTGAGCACGCCCTCGCCCACCGGGTGGCGCTCCTTTTCGTATGTGTCGAGCAGGCCGGGCGGGCCCCAGCCCTTGAGCGCGAAGGCGAGCTTCCAGCCCAGGTTGAACGCGTCCTGGATGCCGGTATTCATGCCCTGCCCACCGACCGGGGAGTGCACGTGCGCGGCGTCGCCCGCCAGGAACACACGCCCGACCCGATATTTGCGAGCCTGCTTGCGCTCGCTCAAAAACCTTGTGCTCCAACGCGGCTCGCCCATGCCGTAGTCGTCGCCCGGGATGCGGTGGAACGAATCGCGCAGCTCCTCCAGCGTCAGCGGCGTGTCGAGTGGCACGCCCTCGCGCGCCCGGTCCCACACGATCGCACGGAACCAGCCGTCGCCGAACGGCACAAACAGCACCAGCCCGTGCTGGTTGGTGCGACCGAAGAGGGTCTCGCCCGGCGGGCGCTCGAGCTGCACGTCGGCCAGCATGATGTGGGTCTCGTATTGCTCGCCCGCGAAGTCGACGCCGATCAGGTCGCGCACCACGCTGTGCGCGCCATCGGTGCCGACCACATAGGACGCACGCACGGTGTCGCCGCCCGCGAGGGTGAGGGTCACGCCGTCGGGGTCCTGCGCGAGGCCGGTCACCTCAGCGCCCCGCCGGATGACGGCGCCCGTCTCGGTCGCCCGCCGCTCCAACATCTTCTCGGTGCCGCTCTGGGCTATTAAAAGCACCATCTGGTACCGAGTGGAAAGCTCCTTGAGACTCAACGTCGCGCCGGGCGCGGGTTGCACCTCGCTGACCTGAATCCCCTTGCCCACCAGCTCTTCGGCCATGCCGCGCCCCTCGAGGAGCTCGAGAGTGCGCGCGTGGATGGCGAACGCGCGGGTGAGGTTGGGCTCCTCGGCGCGCCGCTCGAGCACGATGCACCCGATGCCCGCGAGCCGCAGCTCGCATGCCAATGCGAGGCCGGTCGGTCCGGCACCGACGATGGCGACGTCTACGTCCAGGTTAGACATCATTTCCTCCGCTTCATCTGTAGCGCTACAAACGTAGCGCTACACCTCGACCCGCGCAAGCACTTAAACCAATAAATGTGGGACACCGCACAGCCTGGGTCGATCCACGCAGGTCCTCGAGCGCGCGCTCCGCTGCCGCGACGGCTGGCCGCGTAGTGCCCGGCTACGGCGTCGCCGTGGCGGTCGGTTCAGCAGAACACCTGTGGCGGTGGCGGCACGAGCGGGCCGTCCGACGGGATGTGGTAACAGTTCGCCTCGTCGGAGTCGTTGGCCGCGTTCGGATCCGCGGGCGTGCTGGCCGTGAGTGTGGCGGTGGCCGGCAGCGGGGTCACGCCCTTGTGCGGCACGCTGTAGGGGATCCATGCGGTGACGGTCGCGGTCGCGCCCGGGGCGAGGTCGACGAAGGGGCACGACAGCGTGTCGTTGCCGGAGTCGAAGGAGCACGCCTTGCCCGAGCTGGCAAAGGCGTAGACGGGAAGCTGGACGGTCACGGTCGCCGACCCCAGTGACGCCGGGCCGTTGTTGGTGACCGACACGTCGTATTTGACGGTGCGGGTCAGCAGGAGGACTTCGCTCGCGTTGAGCCCGACCGCGAGGTCCGCCTGCGACGAGCTGACCCCGCCTGCGGAAGCCGCGCCTGCCCAAGCCGCGCTTGGGAAAGCCGCGGCAGCGGAGGTGGCGAACAGGACGATGCTGCGGACAAGGCCATCAGATATGGATCCCATAATCGCAGCATAGGTAGGCGTCTACATCTATTGCCATCAAACCGGCGCGAGTGGGCGCGAATGAATGGTTAGTGCCACACGTCGGCGATTGCCGCGCGAATCGCGGCGGCCTGGGCGAAACCGGCCTCGGCGGCGGGCTTGCGGCGCGCCGGATCCAGCACGTTGCGGCCGATGGCCCGCAGCGCCGCGGGGTCGGGGCTGGCGAGGACGACGCGGGAACCCTGAGCGCGCAATGCCTCCGCCTGCCGCACAGGCGAGGGCACGACGCCGGCGCCGCGCACGAGCGGCGCGAGGATCACGACGCGGGACGCGCCGGAGGCGAGCTGGGCATTGACGGCCGAGCGCATGCCTCCATCGATGTATCGCCGCCCACCGATCTCGGCCGGTGGCCACACACCCGGGACCGCGCAGCTGGCCGAGACCGCGTCGACGACCGGCACCCCGCTGTCACGGTCGAACACCATGAACTCCCCGGTGGCCGCGTCGACCGCGGTGAGCTTGAGCGGCCGCTCGGGCCAGTCGCTGATCGGCAGCCGGGACGCGATCACCTCGCGTCGCTGCGCGGGCGAGACCGTCTTGGCGGCGAGTGCGAGCGCGCCCATCCGCGCGCCGAACCGCTCCGGCCTGCGGCTGGTGGTCAGCAGCCACAGATATCGTGCCAGCAGGCCGGCCCCGATGCGGGCGGTGATCTCACCCGCCGTGGGCGTCAGTTGGGCCTCGTATCGCTCGCGCACGTTCAACCCGCTCGCGATCATGGTGCCCACCACCGAACCGGCCGACGTGCCCACGATGAGATCGGCGTCGGTCAGATCGACGCCGATCTCTGCCAGCCCGGCCAGCACACCGAACTCCCAGGCGATGCCGGTGACTCCGCCACCGCCCAGGACCAGCGCACGCCCCCATTGCCGTTGGGTCACGACTTCTTTTCCACCTGAGACCGGATCGTCAGCAGCTCCGCCTTGATCTGGTTGTTGACCGAGCGGTTGTACCACATCACCGTCACGAAGCAGCCCTCGTCGGCCCATGCGCACGCGGCGACCGGCATGCTCTCGATCTTCAGGTTGCCGCACTTGGCGTAGCCACCCAACGAGCCCGCCGGCACGTCGGCCACGTCGGTCATCGAGGACAGACCGGCGGCCGAGGTCATGCTCGTGAACGTCGACTCGAACGCGGCCTTGGACATCGCGACGGTCGTGGTGGCGCCGGCCAGGTAGACCTTGTCCTTGGTCGGGTCGGTGGTGCCGTAGTAGGCGACGATGACCGAGCCGACCTTGCTGTCCTTCTTCATGGCGGCCTCGGTGTCCTTCATGAACTGGGTGTGCGTCGCGTCGGTGATTTTGGCGCGCGTGCCCAGCTTGTCGGGCGCGGTCAGCGTGACCGTCAGCTTCTTGGCCGGCGAGGAGGTCGTGCGCGGTGACGAACTGCTCGACGGCCCGGTGGTGGCCAGCGCGTTGTTGACCTGCTGCTCACCGTATTTGTAGAACGCGAAGATGCCGACGCAGCACAGCAACACCAGCGCGACCGCGCCGGCGGACAGGCCGATCCACAGGCCCTTGCGCGACTTTTTCGGCGGGGCCACCGGCTGCCCGTATTGCGGCTGGCCATATTGTGGCTGCTGCCCATATGGGGATGGGGGTTGCTGCGGCTGCTGTGGTTGCTGCTGCTCCCACGTCGACTGCCCGTAGGGCAGGCCGAATTGATCGTATTGGGGCTGCTGTGGTTGCTGCGGCTGCTGGCCATATGCGGGCTGCTGAGGCTGTCCATATGTCGGCGGCTCGTAGGACGGCTGCTGCCCGTAATCGGGCTGCTGCCCATGGCCCGGTTGCTGTCCGTAACCGGGCTGCTGCCCGTAAGTCGGTGGCTCGTAGGGCGGCTGTTGCCCATAGCCGGGTGGCTGCTGCTGTCCGTAAGATGGCTCCCCGTAAGAAGGTTGCTGCCCGTAGGAGGGCGGCTGCTGCCCGTAGGGGTCTTGAGGCGGGTTGGGCTGCGACATAAGTCGTGAGGGTAGCAGTCGGGGTCAACCTATGTCTGTCGCTTGGCGGCCACGAAGGCGCGCAGCCGCGCCAGTGGCCACGTGTTGATGACCTCGTCCGCGGTGAGCCAGCCCCGTTGCGCGATGGCGACTCCGAACCGCATGTTTCCAAGGTGGACGGTCGAGTGGGCGTCCGAGTCGATGGCGAACTTCACACCAAACTCGCGTGCCCGGAAAATCAGGTCATCGGGCAGATCGAGCCGATCCGGGAAGCTGTTGACCTCGATCGCCGTGCCGGTGGCGGCCGCGGCCTCGAACACGGCGTCGAAGTCGGCCTGGATGCGCGGGCGGCGCCCGATCTGGCGCGTCGTCAGGTGGCCAATGATGTTGACGCACGGGTTTTCGCATGCGCGGATCAGCCGCCGGGTCATCTCGGCCTGCGGCTGGCCAAACATCGAGTGCACCGACGCGACGCAGATGTCAAAGCCCGCAAGGAATTCGACGTCCCAGTCGACCTCGCCGCCGGGGTCGATGTTGAGCTCGGTGCCGTGCAACAGCTCCATGCCGTCGACGGTGATGGCGCGCAGCCGCGCCCGCTGCGCGAGCATCTTCTCGGTCGTCATCCGCTGCATCACCAGATCGGGCGCGTGATCGGTGACCGCATAGTATTCGTAGCCGCGATCACGCGCCGCCGCGAGCATCCTTTCCAGCGGCGCGATGCCGTCGGTCAGATCGGTGTGCGTGTGCAGATCGCCGCGCAGGTCCTCGACCGTCACGAGCTTGGGCAGCGGCGTGGTGAGCTCGCCCCGATCCTCCCGTAGCACGGGCGGGATCCATTGCAGCCCAACGGAAGCGTAGACATCCTCTTCGGTGGCGAACGGGCCGGCCGGCGCGTTGAGTGCGAGGTTGTGCGCCTCGGAGCCCGTCCAATACTGCAGCGCCGACCCAAACCCCTCGGGGAGCACGGCGTGCAGATCGACCTGCATGCCGCCCACCGCGCGGATCGACCCGGGCCCGAGCACCTCGCTGACCAGCGGGAGCCGCTCGAACTCGGCGGTCAGCGCCGCCGGGTCGGGCGATGTGGCGACGAGGTCAACGTTGCGGATGAAGTCCTTCATGCGCCGCAGGGATCCCGCGATCTCGACCCTTTGACAACCATCCAATTTGGATACGGTACCCAGAAAATCCATGGCTGTTTCGAAGGCCCGGGAGATCAGGACCCGGCCGCCACCCTGCCGCAGCTGATCGATCCCGCGCAAGATGTTGGCGACCGCTTTGGGCCCGAAGCCGCGCATGCCGTCGAGCCTGCCCGCCTCGATGGCCTCGACCAGCTCATCGATGGTCTTCACCTTCAGTGTGCCGGCCAGCACCATCGCCCGGGTTGGCCCCAGCCCGGGGATGGCCATCAGCTGACGCGTGCCGACCGGCACCTGTGCGCGCATCTTCTCGAGCGAAGCCATCTGCCCGGTGGAGAAGTACTCGACCACCTTCTCCGCGGTCGATTTGCCGACGTTTGGTATCTCCTGCAGCTCTTTGAGGTCTAGTGTCGCCACATCGACGTCGTGCCCGCTGACGGCACGCGCGGCCTTTTCGAACGCCCGCGCCTTGAAACCTTGGCCCCCACTGACATGCAGAAGATCCGCGTACTCCTGCAGCAAAGCGCCTACGATGTGGTTTGGCCGAGTTGTATGGGCCGTAGGCGGCTCGCCTCGGTCCCCGCCGGGCTGGCGGTGAGGTGGCTGGTCCATGTGACCTCCTCTCGCGCCTGCCTGGCCGTGACACCACCAAAGTGTATTGCCCCTCAATCGGGGTAAGGATCCCGAATGACCGAAGGCTATGCGGAACAGCTGCT
>JBIOYB010000218.1:0-3100 GCA_044869915.1 Allorhizocola sp. | reverse complement strand
CCGCACCGCCGGGCCACCAAGCCCGGCGGGAGACACAACGGCTGCTTCCCAAGTCCGATGTGGACAGCGATAATCGACTAAGTTGCCAATTGTCGGACGCTCATGCGAGACTCTCCTCCATGAACGCAGAACCTCCATTCACCGAGGACCTCGTGGCCAAGGAAATGTCCCGCCTCACGTGGGAAGCTGCCAAGCGCATCGAGCTGAGGCAGAAGCAGGACGGCATACGGCTGGCGCGGATCGACAACACGGTGACGCAGCACACCGAAACGCTGGAGGACATCAAGGGCACCGTGGGTGCCCACACCATGACGCTTGATGACATCAAGAACCGGTTGGGTGTCCACACCATGGCGCTGGCGCAGCAAAACGCGCGGCTGGCGGGGCATACCGAAACGCTGGCGCGGCAGGATGCGAAACTGGCGCAGCACACGGAAACGCTGGCGCGGCAGGACGCGACGTTGGCGCAGCACACGGAAACGCTGGCGGGGCATACCGAAACGCTGGCGGGGCATACCGAAACGTTGGCGGGGCATACCGAAACGTTGGCGCGGCAGGATGCGACGCTGGCGATGCACACCGACATGCTTACGCAACAAGGGCAGATGCTGGAGAAGATCCTGTACAAGTTGGACGACCGAGCCAATTGACGCACGAGCACGTGGCGGCCGGAAGCAGGGGCGGTCGCAGCGTCGGTGTCGTGAGCAACGGTGTCGCGTCGCGGGGCGGCGCGACACCGTGGGCAGGAGACAGGACCCGTTAGGTGCGAGGCGTGCGGAGGCGGGCGAGAGTTAGGTAGATTTCGCAGCCGAGGCAAAAACCGAAGGCCGCGTTGAGGAATGCGGCCGCGAGGGCGAAGGCGGCGGCCACGATGCCGACGGCGGTCGCGCCCGATAGATAGGCGATCGCCGCGACGATGGCAAACGCAAACCCGACCAGCTGGGCGAAGCGCACGGGTGCGGTGGGCTCCAGCTCGGTGGGCGGTGCGAGGCGCGGCGCCACAAAGGTGCGATAGACAAGAGCGTATGGGCCTCGGCGCGGCCATAGCGCGGTCACTCCAAACACGACGGCCTGGGCCAGCGCGAGCCAGCCCAGGCCAAACGCGAGCACAACAACAAGCACCACCGTGGTGATGGCGGCGGCGAAGCGGGGACCTCGGGGATCAAGCATGGACGGCTCCGATCGCGGCGCGGACGTGGGCGAGAGTGGGTGTGCCCTCGGCGCGGCCGACGATGACGCCCGTCGGTGAGATGACGAGCACGGTCGGTGTGCGGCGGATGCCGAGCTCGCGCACTGCGGCGAGGTGGCTCTCGGCGTCGACCTCCACGTGTGCCACGCCCTCCGCGGTGCGGGCCACCTGCTCGCACACGACCCGGGTGGCCCGGCACGGCGCGCAGAACGCGGACGAGAACTGCAGCAGGGTGACGACTCCCGGTCGCACGCCCAACCCCGCGAGCTCGGGCGATGGCCGAGACACAATATGAGACACGGCCCGTATCCTTCCGTCTCGTGCCCGGCGCAGCAGGCCGAAGGCCGTCGCCGCGACCACCACGACGACGGCGACGACGATGCCGGCCATGTGCATGCTCCAAGCCTGGCACGGAGTTGTTAAATCACCGGCCCGGACCCACTAGACCTTGGACACATCCTCGCCGACGACCAGTTCACGGGCTGCCGCGTCGAGCGCCCGGTCGAACTCGTCGTCGCCGATGTCCTGCCAGTCGGACAGCTCGCGGGCGAGCCAGTCCCGCCATGCCGCCGAGATGCGGTCGAATTCGGCCAGCCCTCGCGGAGTGAGGTCCAGCTGGCCGCCCGATTCACTCAGGTATCCGGCCGCGGCGCAGCGCTCGAAGGCGGGCCGCAGCACTTCGGGTGGCACGCCATAGCGCTTGGCTATCGCGTCGAGCCGGGCTTCCCCCTGGTACTCGGAAAATAAAGCGACCCTGGACAGGCACCAGGCGTTCGCGGTGTCAAGGGATAGCACCTTGGGCGCCATCTCGAGTCCTTTGTGCCGCCACACCCGCGCGATGGCGCCCCCGAGCAGGTCGACGCGGTTGTCGCCTTCCGGCACGGAGAATCCCTCGCCCAGGTCGGTGGCCGCGGCCCGGGCGCTGTCGCGCAACGGGACCTGTTTGAGCAGCAGCGCGATGAGCATGGCCAGCAGCCCGACCGGCATCGCCGCGAGGAAGACGGTTTGCAGCGCTTCCGTGTAGGCGTCGACGACCTGTTCCCGCAGCGGCGACGGGAGCGCGTGCACGACGGCCGGTCCGCGCGCGCCCGCCACGGCGGCCGCCGGGGCGAGGCTGTTGGAGTAGACCGTGCCGAACAGTGCGACGCCAAAGGAGCTCCCGAGCGTGCGCAAAAACGTGACCCCGGACGTGGCGACGCCCAAGTCGTGGTAGGGCACCGTGTTTTGCACGACGATGGTCAGCACCTGCATCGACAGGCCCAGCCCGAGCCCGAGCACAAACAGGTACACCGACGACACGACCAGCGACGTGGAGGCGTCCATGCGCGACAGCAGGAACATGCCGAGCGCGCTGATCGCCCCGCCCGCGATGGGAAATTTTTTGTACCGCCCGGTGCGCCCGACGATGGTCCCGCTCGCCATCGACGTGATGATGAGCCCGACCACCAAGGGCAGCATCCGCAGGCCCGACTCGGTCGCCGACACACCCTCGACGTACTGCATAAATGTCGGCAGGAAGGTGAGCGCGCCGAACATCGCGAACCCCACGAAGAACGACAGCACCCCGCACACGGTGAACACCGAGTTGCGGAACAGCCGCATGGGCAGCATCGGCTCGCGCGCCCGCTGTTCCACGAGCACAAAAAGCCCAAGCAGCGCAACGCCTCCCATGCCCAGCGCGATGATGACCGGGTCGCTCCACGGGTATTCGACCCCGCCCCAGCTGGTCATCAAGATCAGGCACGTCGACGCGGCGGCGATCACCGCGATGCCCAGGTAGTCGATGACCGGCCGCTTTGTCGGCTTGATCGCCGGCATCGCCCACACCGTGAAGATCATGAGCGCGATGCCGATCGGGATGTTGACGTAGAACGCCCATCGCCAGCTCGCGTGGTCGGTGAACAGCCCGCC
>JBIOYB010000217.1:0-21977 GCA_044869915.1 Allorhizocola sp. | reverse complement strand
TCCGCTGTTGGCTAGGCTGGCGCTGCAGTTGACCTCGTTGGGTGCGAATTTGAAGGTTCCCACGAGGTAGTCGCCGAGGTTGCTGACGCCGGCGTCGCAGATGATGAGCCCGCCGCCGTCGGTGTCTTCGAAGTTTCCGCCGTGGCATGCACCGTCTTTGATCCGGTGTGGGGTGGGTTCGGTCGGCTGGCCGAAGTTGATTTCGTTGACTGGTGGTTCTTTGGGTAGGTAGTGGTCCCACGGGAGTGGGGCTAGGTTTTTGGCTTTGCGGTAGGTGTTGTTGATGGCGGCCAGGTGGGCCGATCGTTGTGCCGGGGTGAGTGCGGTGAAGTAGGTGGCTTCTTCGGCTTCGCTGCCGGTGGCCATGGGTGCGTGGCCGTTGGGGTCGATGTTGGCCAGTGGGTTGGCGTTGGCGTAGGCGTACCGGTTGGCGGCGATGGACGCCGGCACGGGTGACAGGTCTGCGCCGTCGCGGGTGTCGAATTGGCCCGTGTCCGGGTTGTACCAACGCGAGTGCATGTTGACCCGGCCGGTGCCGGTGTCGGTCCAGCCGGATTGGTAGCCGAGGCTGCCCAGCATGCCCGTGCTCGATACGGTCTTGCCGAACGGGTCGAAGCAGCTCGACCCCGTCAGCGTGGCCGATGTGGCGCCGAACTGGCCGACGATGTCGCGGTGCAGGTCGGTCCAGGCGTACACGCCCGCGCCGGTGGTTTGCACGCCGGCCACGGCGCCGCCCGCGGTGCGGACGTATTTGCCGGTGGGGTCGGCGGCGAGGTCGTTGCCTGCGCCTGTGTAGTGGAAACCGGTGCGGACGAGACGGCCGAGCCCGTCGTACGCGTATTGGCTGCTCTCCTGGCTGATCACCTGACCGAACGCGTCTGCGTCCGTCACCCGCGTCACCGTGCCCGTCGTGGACGTACGCAGGGTGCCGCGCGCCGAATACGTGTACGTGGTGCCGTCGTTGGCCGAGGCGAGCCGGTTGCGCTCATCGTAGGTGTACGTACGGCTCCCGGCCGAGTACCGGTTGCCCGAGCGGTCCCATCCGTAGTCGACCGTCCCGGCCCCCGATGTCCACGACGTCAACCGGTTTGCCAGGTCGTACACGTACGTGTTCGAGCCGGCGCTCGTGAACCCGGCCGCGGTCTTCGACGTGAGGTTCCCGTTCTTGTCCCACCCATACGTGATCTTCGCGATCGACGTGCCGGTCGAGGTCTTGAGCTCGTCGGTCAGGAGGCGATGCGAACCGTCCGCGGCATAGCCAAGATCTCGCCGATTCTGGTTGCTGCCAAGGGTTATCTGCGACACCTGGGACAGAGAATTATATGTGTACCCGATCTGCAGCGCCGCGTCCGGATTGGACAGCGAGGTGAGCCGCCCACCCGCGTCGTAACCGTAACTCGTCGTACCAGCCGCATCCTGACGTGAGGCCATCAGACCGTCCGGCGTATAGGCGAAGCTCGACGAGCCCGACGGCCCGGCCGCCGACGTCAGTAGCCCACGGTCGTCATAGGACAGCGTGTTTGTCCCGCCCGATCCGGACAGCGACGTGACCCGCCCGGCCAGGTCGTACCCGAGCACACGGTCCACTGTGGACGCTTCCGCCCCGGCCCCAGCCGAACGCGTCAACCGTCCCATCGCGTCGAAGGTATTTGTCACCGACACCCCGCCCGGCGACCGAGCTTCCACCGGCCGCCCCGCAGCGTCGTACACCGTCGTGAACGTGCGATCGGCCAATCCCGGATGCGCCGCCGTGGCAGGCTCGACCCGTGACTCGGGCAGGTTCCAGCTGTTGTACGTCGTCACGAAAACGCCCGCGCGCCCGTCCGTGAACCGCGTCCGGTTGCCCACCGCGTCGTACCCGAACGATGTCGTGATGTTCTCGGACACCGAAGCCGGCTGCACCGCCTGCACCAGCCGCCCGACCGCGTCGTAGCCGAACCTGCTGACCGTGCCCCGCGCGTCGGTGCCCGTGAGCTGGTTACCCACCGCGTCAAAAGTCGCCGACACAGTCGAGTACACGTTGGCCGCCGCGTCCAACAGCTGCTGCGTGACGGGCCGCCCGGCGAAGTCGTACCCGACCGTCTGCTTCGACCCGTCGGCAAGCCTCGTCGACGTCTTACGGCCCGCGACATCATAGCCAAACTCGGTCGCTACCCCGGCCCCGTCGACGACCCTCACCACCTCGCCGACCGCGTTGTACGTGTGTGTCGTGGCCGCGCGCCCCGGCGGTGTGACCGTGTGCAGCCAGCCAGCCGTGTTGTAGGCGAAGTTCGTCGTGTGCGCCGCACCAGGCGACCGCAGCACCTGTGTCGCGGTCAGCGTGCGCCCGAGGAAGTCATACGTCGCCTCCGCCCGTGCGCCCACCGGATCCGTCACCGACGCCTGCTGACCGTTGAGCGTGTACGTGTACCTGGAAACGCCGCCGTCCGGCGCGGTCACCGACGCCAACCGTCCCATTTGGTCGTACACATAGGACGTCTCGTGCAGCAACGCGTTTACGGTCTTCGTGACCCGCCCGACACCGTCGTACTCCGCCTTCACTACCGGATTGAGCGGCGTCGACGATCCCGGAGCCGTATACGAGGGCAGCCCGGTCTCCTCCACGCGCCCGTTGGCGTCCCGCGCGTACTCCGTCACCAACCCCCGGCCGTCCTTGACCTCGACCTCCTCACCGAAGGTGTTGTAACCGACCGTGTTCTGGATCGAAGCCGTGACCGGCGCCGCGCCGTTTTCCTCGTTGGCCACAGCCACCGAGCTCGTCACGGTCTGCCTGCCCGCCACGTCGTGCTGGAACTGCGTCGCCACACCGTTGGCATCCCGCATCGACACGGGCAGACCACGCCGGTCCAGCCGCCACGACGTCCGTGCCGCCGCGGCATCGCCGGGCGAGGAGCCTCCGTAGATCGTCGCGATGCGCGAGTCGGACAGGGTGGATTGATAGACCTGGACGTCGTCGATGCCTCCCTGCCAGCCGTCGCTGTTGCCTCCGTTCCACCTGGTGCGCCCGATCACCAAGGAGCCGTTGGCCTTCCACGCGTGCGCGACAGCCGTGCCGCCGCCTTGCGCGACTCCGTTGACATACAACTTCACTGTCTTCGTCGAGCCGTCGAACGTTGCCGCCAAATGGCTCCACTGATTCAGCGATGCCGGAGCGACGGAGGCAGGCCCGGGGCAGCTCGTGTTGTCGACATCTGCGGCACAGATCCGGATCTGCCATTTCCCGTCGCCGCCGTAGCCGAGCAGGAAGGCCGGTGCCCGATCCCCTTCCACGGAAACCGCATTGCGGTTGGTACCGGCGCCGCCCGTGAGCTTGACCCACGCCGCCACGGTGTAGGACTGGCTCGTGTCCAGCACCGGCTCCGGGAAGGCTATCCCCGGACCGCCGCTGAACACGGCCGAGCCGCCGTGCTCGGTGGACCAGGTGACACCTGACGCTGTGCCATAAGCGTTGCCCATGGCCGGGGCGGCCACCGTGCCGGCGGTTTCGTCAAGCTTCCAGCGCCCGGCCAGGCCCGCGGTGCCCGACGCGCTCTCCTGCCGCGCCGTCATGCGCCCGGCCAGGTCGTAGAAGTAGTCGACGGTCTGTGGGGTGGACGTCCCGTCGGAGATCCTCGTGACCGTCGGCGAGTCGTCCGGACCATACTCATACGTCGTCGTGCGGTTGACCCCGGTGGCGTCGACGGTCTGCGCAGTCGGCCGCGATGCCCGGTCCACAGTGAGTTTGGTCGTGGTCGCGCCGTTGTTGCTGACCGTCTCGATCAGGTTGCCCGCCGCGTCGTACACATTGGACTCTGTGACAAAGGTCGTGGAGCCATCGCGCCGCACAATCGACCTGACCAGTCCGTCGTCGGTGTAGTGATACTCGGTAATCCAGTTCATCGCATCGGTGACCGAGATGAGCCGGTTGGCCGCGTCGTAGGCGCGCGACTCGATCCGCTGATCGATCGGAGCGTGCGGGTTGTGGGGATCGCCGGTCCAGCCCAGCAGCTTGACGCGGATCCGGTTGCCGTTCTTGTCATACTCGGTGAGCGTGGCCACGCCGTTGGCCTGGGTCACCTTGGTCGGGCGGCCGAGCAGGTCGTATTCGTAGTGCGTGATGTTGCCCGCCGCGTCCGTGTCGCTCGTCTTCTGCCCGAGCGTGTTGTGGCCGGAGAGCGTCTCGCGCGTCGCGTCGCCGCCCGTCAGGTCCTCCACCCGGATCGATGTGACCTGACCGTCCACATTGTACGTTGTCGTGGTCTTCTTCGTGTGGGTCGCGCCGGTGACGCGGTTGAGCACGGCCGGCTCGGTCACCGTCGATGGACGGCCGAGCCCGTCATAGGTGTACGACGTGGCGAGCTCGCCATCCTCGGTCCGCACGGTCTTCGTCGCCTGCCGGCCAACCGAGTCATACGTGAACCGGGTGCGCAACGCCACCGCGTCCACCGTCTCGGCGACGTCACCATTGGCCCGGTAATGAGTGGTGTCCACCGCACCGTTGGGCCTGATGGTGCGCACCGGCAGCCCTGCCGGGACCGGCCTGCCGTCCTGCCCGGCCACCGCTTTGATGGTCGTCCACGTGCTCCCGTCGCCGGAAACCTGGATCTCGTAGTCGGCTCCGTAGCCGCCCTCCCAGATCAGGTTGACGCGGCTGATGGCCTGCGCCGAGCCGAGGTCGACGCGGATCCACTGTGGATCGGCGACAGCGCTCGACCAGCGGGTGGTCGGATCGCCGTCCACCGCCTGCGCTGCGGCGTAACCGGCCTGTTCCGACGACGCGGTCACCGGGCCGCCCGGCTTGACGAGGTTGACCCCGGCGGGCCCGAAGACCTCGAGCGTCGACAGCGAATATCCGGCCGACGCCGAGCCGCGCCTGGTGCCGTGCACGCGCACGTATCTGCCCGATCCGCTCAGCCCGGTCAGGTCGGCCGGAACGGCGCTGCCGGTCGTGTAGTCGGTCCGGGTCACCCGGCCCAGCGGATCGGTCATCGACACCAGGTTGCCCACGGCGTCGTACGTATAGGTTGTCAGATAGTTGCTGTCCGTCGACGAGGCGGACCGTCCATCCCGGACGGTCTGCAGCCGGTCGTTCGCGTCATACGAGTAGTACTCGGTCGAGCACTTGCCCGCCGCGCGATTCTGGCACGTGACCTTGGCGATCACGTTGCCCCGCACGTCATGTTCCGACACCGTAAGGTTGCCGTTGGGGTCCGTAGTGGTACGCAGGAAGCCCTTCTCGTCGTATCCGTAGCGCGTGCGCCCGCCCATCGGATCGACCCGCTCGACTTCCCGGCCACCCGCGTACAGGTCGTACACATGGCTGGTCTCGCCGCTGTCCGGGCCGGTCACCTTCACTGTCGTGATAGGACTGCCTCGCGCGCCGGAGACCTCCAGCCCGGCACCGCGCCCGGCCGCGAACTGCGCGCTCACCTGCGTGGCGGACAACTGCGTGGTGTGGAAGCCGAAATCGGCGATCTGCCCACTGAAGTAGCCCAGGACGCCACCCCCGCCGGGCCAGCCGGCCCACTTGCCCGTGCCCAGGTAGGCGTAGCTGGTGCCTTCGCTGACCAGACCGCCCGCGAGCGTACCGACCTTCACCCCGTCCACGTAGAGATCCTGCGACGTGCTCGAGGCCGACAGGACGGCGTGATGCCACCCGCCGTCGTTGACCGGCGTCGGGGCCACGATCGGCGGGATCGTGGAACCGAGCCAGAACTGGCCACGCAGCTTGCCGTCGGTACCTACGTACAACGAGGGAACCCACTTGGTCGCGTCGGCGAGCGGGCCGTTCTGGTGCCCGTAGATCACACCACCGGTCGTGTCGCCTGCCGGCTGCTGGAACCACACGCTCACCGAGTTGGGCCCCGTCCCCACTACGTAGTCGCTGGGCAGCTGCCGGTAGGTGCGCGCCCTGTCGCGCGCGCCGAACTGCGCCCGGATCTGATCGCCGGTCAGCACGCTCTGGAACGTGGCGACCTCCGCGAGCCGGCCCGGCCAGTGGTCGCCGGGGTTGCCATTCCACTTGCCCCGCCCGACCGTCAGCGGCCCGTCGGCCTTCCACAACGGCTGGGCCGTAAACGATCCTTCCAGGGCGCCGTTCACATAAAGCTTCGCTTCCCGGGTCGTGCCGTCCACGGTCGCGGCCAGATGTGTCCACGTGTTCAGTGCGGGCACGGACGTGGACGACACACCCCAGCAATCCGGGTTGTCGATGTCGGCCGGGCACACGGAAAATCGCCAGCGGTCGGCGAGGCTGTAGCCGAGGAAGAAGTTGGCCACCCGCTGCCCAGTGACGGTTGCCACCTGCTGGTTCCACGCCTTCTCGGTCATGTACACCCAGGCCGACACCGAGTACGACTTCGACGTGTCGATTGTGGGCCCGGAAGTGAACATGCTCGATCCGCCGCCGCGGTCGAAGGCCGCGACCGTCTCGCCCAACGGTCCGGTGATGGACCCTCCAAAAGAGACATTATTGAAGGTACCGGTGGAGCCGTTGACTTCGTTCGCCGTACCCACCAAACGGTAATAATCAACGGGTGCGGCAGACAGCACGGTCGATGCGTAGGCCTGGCCCGTCCCTGACACCTGCGGCTTGCCGACCTGCCAAACGCCGTTGTTCGCGTCCGTCACCTGCGTCACCTCGCCCGTGGCCGCGTTGTAGGCGACCAGCGCGTCCCGACCGCCCGACGGCCGGGTGATCGTCGTCAGCGGCGCCGATGCCGACCTGCCGGACGCGTTCATGAAGGCGATCTGGTCGTCGCGCAGCGGCCGGGTGTAGAAGGCGAAGTCCGAAATGGACCCGTTGAAGTATCCATAGTCGCCGGAACTGGCCGGCCAGCCCTGCCACTTGCCCGCACCCACGAAGGCGTGCGTGGTCCAGGCCACGTCGATACTGCCCGCCAGCGTGCCGATCGGGGTCCCGTCCAGGTAGAGGGATTGCGTATTGCCCGCGCTGGTGAGCACGACGTGGTGCCACGCGCCGTCGTTGACCACACCGGCGCTGGTCATCGGGCCCGGCGCCGGCCAGAACTCGCCACGTAGCTTGCCATCCGTGCCTACGTAGAGCGCCGGCACCCAGCCCGAGCCGGTTGCGGTGAGCGGGCCGCCCTGATATCCATACAGCACACCGGATCCGGTGGTCTTGAACCACAGGGAGACGGATTGCCATGAGGCGTTCAGCGCGATCTTCTTAGGAAGCTCCACATAGGACGACGAACCGTTGAATCCGGCCGCCGTGCCCGCCTGTGCGATCACGCCGGGCTGGCCGGGAGTCACGTTGCGGTACACGCCGATCGCCGTGTCCAGCGTGCCCATCGCCGACGTGCCCGCGGTCGGCACGCCCGCCGGCTCGTTGAACCGCAAGTAGGTATGCGGGTCGAGATCCTGCGCGACGGTCGGGTAGGCCCAGTTCGATCCGTACCCGTAGACCGTGCACGCAGTCGTGGAGGTCGGCGGGCACACCTTGGTCAGCGAGTCGCCCGTGTAGGTGTACGCCCACGCCTCCCCGGCGTCGTTGGTCACCCCGCTCACGTGCGAACCCGACCACGCCACGGTCAGCCTGCGCCCGGAAGCGGACGTCAGCGTCGTGGCCCCGCCCGAGGTGTAGGTCAGCTGCAACGCCCGCCCCAGAGCGTCGGTCACGGACGTCAGCCCGTACCGGCCCGTGCTCAGCGCCTGCGTGAACCGGTATCGCGTGCTGTCCTTGTCCACCAGCTCATAGCCGCCGGTCACGGACGTGAACGTGGCGTATCGGCCCGAGGGCGGGGTGAACGTGCCGTTGGCGTTGCGTCCAAACGCGACATCCTGCCCGGACGGATAGGTGATCACGACCGTGCCGCCGGACTCGACCGCCTTGGCGTCCAACAGGGTGGACCACCCCCGGCCGAACGCCGATCCGGTCCGCGGGTCGCGGCTGTTGTAGAACCGCTCGATCGAAAGCGCCGGCCCAGCCGTAGGGACCTGGGCATCCGTGGCCGGTGTCGTGTAGTTGCCGATGTTGGGCGCGAACCCCTTGCCACCGTTTTGGGACAGCTCCGACGTGATGGGCGGCTGCGCCACCTGTGTGGACAACGAGTTCCACGACTGCGACACGGACGCGTCCTTGCCGTCCCAGGCCTGCACCGTCCATACGTAGTTTTTGGCCCAGGCGAGCACACCCTGCGGCACTACCCAGCTCGTGGCGGGGCTGTAGCCGCCGGAGTCCGCGACCGGCGTGACCGTTTCGCCGTTCACCTCGGAGATGAAGAATCGATATGTCAGTGGGGAGTTTGGCCAGTTGTTCGGATCCCGCGCCGACACGAGCAGCTCCGGCGTCAGCGTGGGCGAGTTGTACCCGTGCGCCGGATACTGCGTCTCCACCTGCGGCGGTGCGTTGTACTCCCAGGTCAGCTCGAGGACCGGTGCGAAGGTGCCGCCGCCCGGGTCGTAGTTGCGCGACACGAAGCGCTTCCAGCCCGCGCGGTCATTGTCGTTTTCGGACACCAGCGCGATGCCGTTGTTGGTGGAGGAGTCGCGCGACCAGTCGTGAAAAACGCTCAGGTCGTTGATATTCATGACCCACTCGCGGTTGATGCTGCGGTCGCCCTGGTTGTTGGTACACGCCGGATAGTTGTTGTCGATCAGCAGCTCGCCGATGGGTTGAGCACCGATCGACGCGCCCGGATAGCTCCCGTTGGGCATGCTCGACACGGACCACGGCTGGGTCGCCCGGTATGCGTAGACCTTCCGGTGGTCGGTGCAGTTGTCCGACCACGTGTGGAACAGGTGCAGCTTGGCACTCGTGACGTAGACGCCCGCCAGGCTGCCGCCCGGCGCGCCGTAGGCCAGGTTGTAGTAGGCGAACGTCAGGAAGCTGCGCCGCTTGTCGCACGAAGACTCCATGAAGCAGCCGACCCCGAGCGTGTCCACGTCGCGCACGCCTGACTCGTCCACGTACACATCGCCGGGCGTGTCCCACGTCCACGCGCTCGGATCGACGCGCACCGGATACACCCGGGCCTGATCGTCCAACCACGACCGGTCCGCGGTCACCCGCAGCGCCGGCCCGCCGTCCACGGTGATCAGCTCGTAGGCCACGGCATCGGACGTCGTGAAGTCGCCGTCGGACTGGACTCGCGCGTCCTGCATGTATCCCCGCGGGATCCGCAGCGCGGGCCTGCCCTGCGCGTCCAGCATGGCCACGGAGCCGTCCGGCTCCATCCGAGGGGTGAGCCCGACCGCCCGCAGCGGAAAGACCCACGAGTTGGCCGCGGCGCTGCTCTTGAGCACCAACGTCTCTTTGATGCCGGCGCGGGTCGCGGTCAGCTCGACATCCGTGACGGGCAAGGCGTTTAGGTAAGTGGCCGTCGCGCCGTCGACGACCGGCGCGGTGAAGTCGGCGCCTGTCAACTCATAGCCGAACGTCTGCCCGGTCGGCAAGGCCACGGTCGCCAGCTCACTTCCCACGGACGCGGCGAACGACACCGCCACCGAGTTGCCCGCCACCTGCCAGCGCCCGCCCTGCCCCCGGACCAAGCGGGTGTCGATGGGCCGCCACACGCCGTCGGTGCCCCGATAGTTCACCGGCTCGGTGTAGACCCGTCGCGTGAAGGAGCCGTCCTCGTTCTCGTACAGCTCGAAATCGGCGGCCGTCCCAGACTGCACCAGACGCGACGTCGACCGGTCGAACCCCTTGCGCGCCTTGGGCGTGGTCCACTCCTCGCGCGCCTGCCGCCCCGGCTCCCCCGCCCGCACGGCCCCCGGCACGTCACCGGGCAGACCGCCCGCGCTGCGATCCGGCCCGACCGGCCGGCCGCGCTCTGCGCCGTCCGTCCCGTGCTGCTGCACCGGCGTGTTTGGACGGTCGAAGGCCCACCCGGGGCGCGTCGTCAGGATCTCCCACAGGCCCGCCAACGGGAAACTGCTCCCGTGTGCCGGGCGCTGCTGGCCAACCGGAACGGCCATCGTCAGAGCGACGACAGCAGCCATGACCGTACAAACGCGACGCATCGAAACCCCCGTGTCTCACACCGCATCCAGGAAGGTGAATTCTGCGGCATCGCGGGCGCGTCACGCAAGGCCCTTAACCTCATTCGGTAGATAAGGGCTGGATGTCGTCGTCTTCGGATTTGAGCTGGATTGTTTTGCTGATTTGACGCCGTCATAGTTCCGCTGGTTCCCAGTGTCCAGCGTGCTCGGTCATTGGCTCGTCGGAATTGGCGCGCAGGGCAGTTTGGCGTGCGTTGCGGCCGGGCGGCGGTCCGGCCGATGATGTGGCTTCGATACGTGTAGTCGCTTCTCCGCACTCACCCCGGCCCAACGATCCGCCCACCTGGCCGCCATCAACAACACCTACCGCAAGGCCAAGAAGCTAGCCCCACTCCCGTGGGACCACTACCTACCGCGGGTCAACCACATCGACTTCGGTCCTGCCCCCAGCGAATGTGTCCGGCCCGAGTGGGGCAGCGGCTACGGCGAGGACTGCATCTTCGCGCCCGATACCCATGTCCTCCTCGGGGATGGGACCACGAAGAAGATCAAGGACATCCGGGTCGGTGAACAGGTCCTCGCCACAGACCCAGAGATCGGTGAGACGCAGCCCCGATCGGTTACGGCTGTCATCACAGGGACCGGCAGTAAACACTTGGTCGACATTGCCGTCCAAACGAACAGCGGCACCACCACGATCACCGCGACTGCTAACCACCCATTCTGGGCCGCCGACCTTCAGGAATGGGTCGAGGCTGGAAACCTGGCGCCCGGGACCAAGCTGCTTACCGATCGCGGCGAACACACCCAAGTCGTGTCGGTCCGCCACCACACCGAGCTCGCCAGCGTCCACAACCTCACCGTGGCCGACATCCACACCTACTACGTCCTGGCCGGTAACACGCCGGTGTTGGTCCACAACGCCGGATGTGATCCACTTAAGCTTGAGGTCATCGAAGCCAGAGCGTCTGGTTTCGTGGCTGCAGAGCGGAATATCGCGGCCGCCGAGCTTACGATTGGTGACAGCTCGGACCTTTTCATCGCTGCAAGCGGGAGTGCGGATCGAGCGGGGTTTGTACCAGGTGTAGGTGCCCATAATCCGCAACGCTTCATTCCCACTGCGTCTGGCAACAACACCCGTATCAACGATAGCGAATTTAAGCTACTGAATCACATTGCGAATCGACTCGGACAGTCGTCGAACGTTTCAGGAACGTTGCGGATATATTCGGAATCGCCGGTATGTTCCTCGTGTTCATCTGTCATCTCGCAATTCAAAGAAGCGTATCCCCATATCAACATAGTTGTTGTGACTGGATAGGGAGTGGGCAAATGGAAGAGATGAGCGAGCTCCATCAGGCAATTGAGTCCGGGGATCTGCGTACCCTTCTAGATTCGCTGCAGACGGGGGCTGACATCAACGAGGAATTCAATGGCTTGACGCCGCTACATCACGCTATAGATGTGGAGATTGACTCTCATAACCAGTCCGGAAAGACGTTACACGTCGACGCAACGGCGATCCTCCTTGCCTTTGGCGCTGATCCTCGTCGGCGCTCGAGTGAAGGAAAGGGGGTGAGTGCGGAGCACTTTGCGTTCACCAGCGGACATTGGCTCGCGACAGGCCTAATAGGAGCCTGGCTCCGGGATCATCCCGGTCAAGGCGAGTGAGCGGCCGATCGAGTTCAGGGTCCGATGTCGCCACGCTTTACTGAGGTCATTCGATATCCGAAACTGAGGGGCGGGTCACTCTTGGCCCGGCCGAGATCCGGGGTCGCCTCAGATGACGACGTAGGCTTTGCCGCACCCAATCTGGGTTCTCATTACGCCCTTGAGCGCGGCTACAAACCGCCAAGCCAGTTTGTGGAGCCGTGGATCGTCTCGGCTAAGCCGACAGGCCCCGTTCGGATCCGCCGTCAGCCTGCATGATGTTTGGCGTCGATGGGCCGGATATCGGAGGAGCGGTTGCCGCATCCGGTCGCTTGCACGTCGAGGACGATGCCGGTTCTGGGAGCCCAGCGCATTTTGCGGTTCGATCCGTAGCCGATGGAGGAGGGCGCCGTCGCATGGTGAACGAGTTGATTGTGCTCCCGCCTGAGATCCGCAACGCGCTCATCCACGAAAGAAAGCTGCGGGGAGGATGGGAGCGGATGGATCTGGCGATGGCGGCGCTCGTGGCCGAGTCTTCGGTTGCGCGTGCGGAAACGGGGATTCCCGTTCCAGCGAGGTTGGTGCGAGCCATGTTGGAGTCGGTGCACATGGACTTCCCGGGGGACAATATGGTGGAGCCTATGTCCGACAACACGGTTGATTTGCTGGGGTTGCTGCCGCATCCGGAAGGTGGGTGGTATCGCGAGACGTGGCGGTCGGGGGTGGAGTTCGAGCCGGCCGGCTATGAGGGCTCGCGGGCGACGGCCACGGCGATTTATTTCCTGTTGCGGCCGGGCGAGGTGTCGCGGTGGCACGTGGTGAAGTCCGACGAGCTGTGGTTTTGGCACAGCGGTGGGCCGTTGACGCTGCGGCTGCGGGAGGACGACATCGTCACCGAGGTGACGCTGGGGCCGGATCTGGTCGCGGGGCAGCGGCCGCAGGTGCTTGTGCCCGGCGGGGTGTGGCAGGCGGCGGAGCCGGCCGGCGGCGTGCAGGTGCTGGTCAGCTGCGTGGTCGCGCCAGGCTTCGACTTCGCTGACTTTTCGATGGACGGTTCTAGTCCCGAGGTATGACAGACCGGGGGTTGATGCCGACCGGACACCCGGGGCTTTAGTCTGGCCATGGTGACCCGCGGAATCTTGCGCGACCTGCGTACGACGTTTGTCGGTGCCGATCCGGCCTACCGGCCGGGGCCCGTACGCAGGCGGTGGTTTGTGCCCATCGGGGTCGTGGCGCTGGTCGGCTTCGGGGCCATCGTCTACGAGTGGATGGAGGACCGCGGGCTACCCTTCCCGATCGGGATCGCGCTGGCCGTACTGAGTGTGGCGCCCATGCTCGTGCTGTGGCGCAGCCCGCTTTGGGCGTGGCGGATCACGTTCCTGGGCCTATGGCTCGGGCCGGTCGATCACCAGCCGGACACGTGGATGTGGAATCCAGTCCAGATCATCGTCACGCTCATCGTCCTGTTCGTGTTCGCCATGCGCGAGCCGCTGAGCATCATTGTCTGGGCGGCCCTCGTCACGCTTGCGCCCATCGCCCTGTTCACCAACCCGAGCCAGTTCAGCGGGGTGGTCATCCTAGTGACGGTCGTCGTCGTACTCGGCGAACAAATCCAGGTCCGCAGAAGGGCACAGCGCGATTTAAGGTCGGAGGAGCAGCGCAGCGAAGAGTTGACGCAGCGCACTCGCCTGGCCCGCGACCTGCACGACGTGGTCGCGCACTCGATGTCGCTCGTCGCGGTGCGGGCCGAGACCGCGCCCTACCGGCTGCCCGACCTGCCGGAGCCGGTGCGCGAGGAGTTTCTGGCGCTGGCCGGGACGGCCAGGGAGAGCCTGACCGAGCTGCGCCGCCTGCTCGGTGTGCTGCGGACGGAGGCCGATCCGGCGCTGACCCCACAGCCCACACTGTCCGATCTGGACGATCTGATCGAGACGATGCGGCGTGCGGGGATGGATGTTCATTTTCATGCGGTACCGGTGGCGCCTACCACGGCCCTGACCGTATACCGGATCGTGCAGGAGGGCCTGTCCAACGCCGCTCGCCACGCGCCCGGCGCGCGGGTCGAGGTGACCGTCGCGCGCGATTCGGTGCAGGTGCGCAACGGACCCTCGCCGGCTGGGCCTTCACACGTGGGGCGTCCCGGGCACGGGCTGACCGGCATGCGCGAACGCGTGGCCCTGCTCAACGGGCGGTTCAATGCGGGACCGACGCCCGACGGTGGGTTCGTCGTCCGCGTGGAGCTGCCCGATGATTAGGATTCTCGTCGTCGACGATCAACAGATGGTGCGCGAAGGGTTCGCGGCTCTGCTCGGCGCCCAGCCCGATATGCAAGTCGTGGGGCAGGCGCCCGACGGGCTCGAGGCGGTGGCCCAGGCCCGCGCGCTCGCGCCCGACATCGTGCTCATGGACGTGCGCATGCCCCGGATGGATGGGCTGTCCGCCACACGCCACATCACCGCGGACTCCGACGCGCGCGTGCTCATGCTCACGACCTTCGATCTGGACGAATACGTATACGAAGCCCTGCGCTCGGGGGCCAGCGGTTTCCTGCTCAAGGATGCACCTGCCGCCGACCTGGTCCACGCCGTGCGTGTCGTCGCGTCCGGCGAGGCCCTGCTCGCGCCCGCCGTGACCCGCCGCCTGATCGAAGACTTCGTGCGCCGCCCCAACTTCACCCAGGCCAAGCCCGCCTCGCTACGTGGGCTCACGTCCCGCGAAACCGAAGTCCTGCAACTCATCGCGCGCGGGCTGTCCAATCAGGAAATCGCTGCGGCGCTGGTCGTCGCCGAACAGACCGTCAAAACGCACGTCGGCCGGATCCTGGCCAAATTGGAGCTGCGCGACCGTGCCCAGGCGGTTGTCGTGGCCTACGAATCGGGCCTCGTCACCCCGGGGAGCTAGGCCCGATCCAGCACCGGGGGGTGACGCCCGCGCCCGTGGTTGACGACGACGGTTTTGCGCATGCGCAGTGCAACCCCCCTCGCCCTCATCGCCGTCGTCGTGGCATTCGCCGTCCCGGTTTCCGCCGAGCAGGCCCTGCCCGAGGCGCTTGCCATCACCGCCGACTACGCTGCCACGCGCGAGCGTATGATCCGGGCCGGATTCGGCGAACTGGCGGCCGCCGACCGCACGTTCCTCGCCTTCGATCCAGCCGGCGATGGCCGCGCCATTGAAGTAGTCGGCGACCTCACTTCCGCCCGCCGCATCGTCGTGCTTGTGCCGGGCGTCGATACGACCCTGCGCGACTTCGACCGCGGGCTTGGCGGTGTCGCCCGTCGTGCACCCTCCGTGCAGGCGCGCGCCCTCCGCGACGCCATCAAAGCGCCGGACGTCGCGGTCGTCGCGTGGCTTGGCTACGATCCGCCGGAAGGACTGGGGCTCGCGGTGATCCGCGAGGACCGCGCCGTCGCGGGCGCCGAAGAACTGCGCCGCTTCGTCTCCACGCTCAGTCTAAACGCGACAGTCGTCATCGTCGCGCACAGCTACGGCACCGTCGTCATGGGTCTCGCTGCCGCTTCCGGGTTGCCGTGCAACGTCACCGACCTGGTGGCGCTCGCCAGCCCCGGCCTGGGCGCCGACTTCACCTCCGGCGCCAGGCTCTGGTCCGCGACTTCCGAAAATGATTGGATTCGGCGGGTACCGCACGTGAGCATCGCCGGCTTCGGCCACGGCACCATCCCGCCGGAGGCCCGCCCGCTGCCCACCGAAGGCGTCGCGGGCCACGACTTCTACCTGACGCCAGACTCCTCAACCCTGCGCGCCATCGCCGACCTCGTCACCGCCGCCACCACTACCGCCCGCTGACCGCCCTTGACACCCGCGCGTCGGGCGAGGCAACAACCCGCCCGGCGCGCGCATCCGCTCCTATGTGGACCGTCGATCAGCTCCGGCCGATCCAGGACAGATCGGCGGCCGGGTCGTGCGTCACGCCCTCGGCGACCTGGACCAGTTGTTCGCGGGGCGTGTCGAGGGCCGAGATCGTGAGCAGCAGGCCACCGCCGAGATCGACCACGACGTACGGCAGGTCGATCGTGCCTCCGGCCACCTTCGCCACGACGTACCGGGCCGGGTGCCCGCCCACCGTCAGGGCCTCACCACCTTGCGGGGCAAGGGTTTCCGTGCCCAGTGCGACCGTGAGCATCGGGGGCGGGCCCGGTTTGCTCGCCGGGCCCTCGGTGGCCTGGACCGAGCCGGAAAGCCGCAGGGCCGCATGCCACGAGCTGGGCGAACGACCGACGAACTCCACGCCGGACGGGGCATATCCGGCCGGGACCCGGCCGAGGGTGAACGGGACGGTGAACTTGCCGGCGTCGGGCTGCACCGAGCGGGCGATCTGCAGCATTTCCTGCTCCGTCAGCGTGGCTCCCCACTGCTGGAGGTTGAGCACGACATCACCCACCCGCCACGTGATCGACTTCGGCCGGCCGGACTCACGAGTGATCAAGCCGTGATGGCCGTTGATGTCGACCGATCCGCTCGCGCCCGGGTCGTTCACCGTATCCTTCCTGGACGACAGCTCGAACCTCGTCCCCTTCAGCTCGCCCTGCGCGATCTGCGGGGGAGCCTTGGCCCACAGGCGATTCGAAGGACCGCCCGTGTCCTCGCCAAACCACGTCATCCGCCCGTGCTCGGCCCACCCCTGCGGCAGCCACGTCGGCGCGAACCGCAGCGGCGCCGGCGGGAGCGCCGGCATCGCGGGCGCCGTGGCGGGCGGGGGCGCACTTGGGGTGGTGCTCTGCCCCGGCTGGCCCACCTCAAGCGGGCCGACATCGGCCGGCTGTTGCGCGAGTATCGCCGACGCGGTGGCGACGACGGCGACGACCGCCAGCGCGGCCGCACCCGAGGCGAGCAGACCTCGCCTGCGGTTGTGGGCGCCGCGCGCCGTCCTCACCATATGCTCGGCCGACTGCGACATCGGCGGTGCGTCTTCAAGGAGCCGTTTGAACACTTCTTTTACCTCACTCATCGGTCTGGTTCTCCCTGGGTTTGCCGGCTCTCCTTGGCCGCGCAGGCCGAAACTTGCAGGTCCAGCGCGCGCCGCAACGCCTGCACGCCGCGCGTGGCCAGGCTGCGCACGGTGCCGATCGGGCAGCCGAGCACCTGTGCCACCTGTTCGAAGGACAGGTCCTCCCAGTAGCGCAGCACCAGCACGGCGCGCTGCCGGGCGGGAAGTTGCGCGACCACGCGGCGGATGGCGACATTTGTCGGCACGTCCGGGTCTTCGACGGGCGGGCTCAGGCCGTGCCCGTAGTCGCCGACCATGACCTCGCGGCGCCACGGTCTTCGCCTCTCGTCGAGGAAGGCGCGGATCAGCGTCTGCCGCACGAACGACTGCGGCACCTCGTCCCGCCGATAGATCCGGCGCCACGAGCGGTACAGCTTGGTGAAAACGATCTGCGTCAGATCCTCGGCGCGATGCCAGTCGCCGCACAGCAGATACGCCATGGCCCTGACCTTCGCCCCGTGCACGGTGTAAAACTCGGCGAAGGTCCGGTCATGCTCATCTCTCTCGCCGTCGAAGCCCAACCGCAACAATGCGCCTCCCGATCGCTGGATGGCCGGTCAAGGCATTACACGTAGCGGCCGCCCGCAACGCTGCACCCAACGTGCCGCGCTCAACGTGCCGGACCCGCCTTGTTGGACCCGCCTTGTTGGACCCGCCTTGTTGGACCCCGCGTTGCCGGACCCCGCCTTGTTGGACCCGCCTTGCCGGACCCGCCTTGCCGCCTATGACGCCGACGGGCTGCGGCACATGCGGGGCCCGGTTGTTGTGGGTCAGGCCCACATGGCTCGCGGGTGACGCACGTCTCTAGCGTTTCGGCCAGACCTCTCCCTCGTAATCCCCGTGATCCCCCGTAGTCAAGGAGACCTCGTGATGAAACGGCGTCTGGTATTCACCGCCACGGCCGTGGCCCTGCTGGGCGTGTCGGTCGGCGCGGCGGGATGCAGCAGTCCGCAGCAGGCAGCGGCGCCTCCGGAGGGCGCTCCGGTCAAGGTGGGTCTCGTCTATTCGCAGACGGGTGCTTTGGCCAGTTATGGCAAGCAGTACGCCGACGGCTTCCGGGCCGGTCTGGCCTATGCGACGGGCGGCAGCAACAAGGCGGGCGGCCGCGCGATCGAGGTGGTCGAGGCCGACGACGCGGGCGACCCGGCCAAAGCCGTGTCGGCGGCCAAGGACCTGGTCGGCCAGGGCGTGCGGATCCTCGCCGGCTCGACGTCCTCGGGTGTCGCGCTGCAGGTGGCACCGATCGCGGCGCAAAACAAGGTGCTGTTTGTGTCGGGCCCGGCCGCGACCGATGCCATCACCGGCGTCAACCGCTACACCTTCCGCTCGGGCCGGCAGTCCTATCAGGACGTCCTGGCGGCCAAGTCGTTCATCAGCGCGCCGAGCGGCAAGTCGGTGCTCGTGTTTGCCCAGGACAGCGCGTTTGGCAAGGCCAACGAGCAGGCCGTCACGGCAGTCATCGGCGCCGAGGGGGCGAAGGTCACCGCGTTGCTGGTGCCGGCGAGCGCGACCGACTTCACGCCGTTTGCCAGCCAGATCAAGTCGGCAAAGCCGGACCTGCTGTTTGTGGCGTGGGCCGGTACGACCGCGAGCGCGATGTGGCAGGCGCTCGACCAGCAGGGCGTGCTCGCGAGCACGACCGTGGTCACCGGCCTGGACCAGAAGGCGTCGTATCCCACGTTTGGCGCCGCCGGCGAGAAGGTGTCGTTCCTATCGCACTATTTCGACGGCGCCACGGACAACGCGGTCGCCAAGTCGGCGTCGCAGAACATCAGCGGTGGGCTGGACATCTTCTCGCCCGACGGCTTCAACGCCGCCCAGATGATCGTGCGTGCCGTGACCGAGGCGGGCGACGACGTCGAGAAGATGATTGCCGCGCTTGAGGGCTGGAGCTTCGACGGCGTGAAGGGCAAGATGACCATCCGCAAGGACGATCACGCGCTGCTCCAGCCGATGTTTCAGGTCAAGCTCGTGGGCGGGAAGCCGCAGCTGGTGAAGGCGCTCCCGCCCGACCAGGTGACCCCGCCCGCGACCGCCATGAAGAGTTGACATGCCGCTGACCCCTGGCTCGCCGGTGCTGTCCACCCACGGACTGACCTGGAAGATCGGCGAAGTGTCGATTGTGGACGATGTGTCGCTCGAGCTGACGGCCGGCGAGTTCTTGGGCGTGATCGGGCCCAACGGCGCGGGGAAGACCTCGCTGTTCAACCTGATTTCGGGGCTGCAAGCGGCCACGGCCGGCCGGGTGATGCTCGGCGAGCGGGACATCACCGGGCTGGCGCCGCATCGGCGGGCGCGGCTCGGGCTCGGGCGCACCTTCCAGTCGTCGTCGGTGTTTGGCTCGCTGTCCGTGCGCGAGAACGTGCGGCTGGCCGTGCAGGCCAAGGCCGGAGGCTCGATGGCGCTGTGGCGGCGCGCGGCCGGCTTCCGCGAGGTGGTGGCACGGGCCGACGAGTGCCTGGCCATGGTCGGGCTGCGGGAGCAGGCCGAACGCTGCGCGGGCGACCTCGCCCACGGGCAGAAGCGCAAGCTCGAGATCGCGCTGCTGCTCGCGGGCGACCCGAGCGTGCTCCTGCTCGACGAGCCGATGGCCGGTGTGTCGGCGGAGGACGTGCCCGGCCTGGTCGAGGTCATCCGCACGGTGCTCGCCCAAACAGGACGGTCGGTCCTTATGGTGGAGCACCACATGGACGTCATCCTCGAACTGGCCGACCGCCTCGCCGTGATGCATCACGGAGCGCTGCTCGCCTGCGACACCCCGGACGCGGTCATGGCGAACGCGAACGTGCAAGCCGCCTATCTCGGGGAGCCGCTGTGATCTTGCGCGTGGGCGGGCTGGCCGTCTCGATCAAGGGCCTGCACATCCTGCAGGGCGTGACGTTTGAGGTCGCCCAGACCGGCGTGACCGCGCTGCTGGGCCGCAACGGCGTGGGCAAGACGACCACGCTCAGAGCGATCATGGGGCTGACGGCCGGCACTGGTTCGATGGTATTCGCGGGATCCGACATTTCCGGGTTGCGGACGCACCGCAGGGTCCAATCTGGACTCGGATACGTGCCCGAGGACAGGTGCGTCTTCGCGGGACTGACCGTGGCCGAAAACCTGCGGCTCGCCGAGCGGTCGAGCGGCAGCACGGGAGCGGGATATGAGTTGGTGTACGGGACCTTTCCCGAGCTCGCCAAGCGCGCCAGGCAGAAGGCCGGCTCGCTGTCGGGCGGCCAGCAGCAGATGCTCTCGCTCGCCCGGGTCCTGCTCAACGATAACCGGCTGCTGCTGGTGGACGAGCCGACGAAAGGGCTGGCGCCCAAGGTGGTGACCGAGGTGGCGGAGGTGCTGGAGCGGGTGGCCGAGGCGGTGCCGGTGTTGCTGGTGGAACAGAATCTCGCGGTGGTGCGGCGCCTGGCCGGGGACGCGGTGGTGCTCGAGGCCGGCCGGGTGGCGTGGTCGGGGCGGGCCGAGGCACTGCTGGGCGATGCGGAGCTGACCAAATCGCTGCTCGGGGTGGGACGCTGATGTCGACCGTGGTGCTGCTGGCCGTGACCGGGCTCGGGCTCGCGGCGCTGTATTTCCTTGTGGCTTCCGGGCTTTCGCTCATCTTCGGCCTCGCCGACGTGCTGAACTTCGCCCACGGGCTGTTCCTGTCGATCGGTGCGTACGGGACGTGGTGGGCCACGACGTGGCTTCCGTTTGGGTGGGCCGTGCTGTTTGGTGTGGCCGTGGGGACGGCGGTGGCCGTGCTCGTCGAACTCTTCCTGATCCGGCCGCTCTATTCGGGTACCATAAAACAGGTTTTAGTCACTGTAGGGTTGTCGTTGGCCGGCGTCGCGTTGTTGCAGGCCGTCTTCGGGGCCGATCCCCGGCCTTTCCCGCGTCCGGATTGGACGCAGGGCGTCGTTTCACTGCTGGGCGCGCGGATTCCGGTGGACCGGTTTCTCATGATCGGTGCGGCGGTCGCGGTTTTCCTTGGCATCATGGCGTTCCTGCGCTGGACACGATACGGGCTCATCGTGCGCGCCGGGGTGGAAAACCGCGAAATGGTGACGGCGCTGGGGATCGACGTGCGCAAGGCGTTCACGCTCGTCTTCGCGATCGGTGGGGCCGCGGCGGCGCTCGCGGGCGCGCTCAGCGGCGTCTACTTCAGCACGATCTCACCCACGATGGGTGGCTCGCTGCTGATATTCGCGTTCATCGTGGTCGTGATCGGCGGGATGGGCTCGCTGCCCGGTTCGGCGCTGGCGGCCGTCGCGGTCGGGCTGCTGCAACAGTTCGTGAACTACTACGGCACCTCGGGCGCGGGCGACGTCTGCGTCGTCGCGCTGCTGGCCATCGTGTTGCTGCTACGCCCCAAAGGACTGGCGAAATGAAGCGACTCATCCCGGCCGGGATCCTGGTGGTCCTCGCCCTCCTGCCGTTCAGCAGCGCGCTCAACTCGCCCGGCACGCTCAACCTGCTCGCGCTGTGCCTGGTCTTCGGCGGGCTCGCGGCCGGATACGACCTCCTGTTTGGACGGTCGGGGATGCTGTCCTTCGGGCACGCGCTCTACTTCGCGCTCGGCGTGTACACGACCGGGATCCTTGTCACAAAAGGCATCCCGCTCCCGTTGGCGGCCCTGGCCGCGCTCGCGCTCGGGGCGACGGCGGCCGCGGGGCTTGGCGCTGTCGCGCTGCGCGTGGACGGGATCGCCTTCTCCATGGTGACGCTCGCCTTCGCCCAGGTGGGCGCGATCGTTGTGGCGCGGGATCCGGGCGGGCTCACCGGCGGCGAGGAAGGGCTGCCTTTGGCAAAAGGTGTGCCCGGCATCTTCGTGGGAGTGACCAACACGGTCAACCTGTACTGGCTCGCGCTCACCTACCTGGCCATCGTCGTGACGATCCTCAACCGGGTCGTGCAATCGCCCACCGGGCGGGTGCTGGCCGGCCTGCGCGACGACCCGCGCCGCATCGGCGTGCTGGGCCTCAGCCCGTATCGCTTCAAGCTCACCGCCTTCACCCTGTCGGGCGCGCTCGCGGCGCTCGGCGGTGTCGCCTACATCCTCATCGTGGGCGGGGCCTCGCCCCACGTGGCCTCGACCGACCTCACGCTCAGCCTGCTCATCATGGTCGTGCTGGGCGGCACCGGCACCAAATATGGACCGATAGTGGGCGGGATGGCCTTCACCTTCCTCGATTACCAGCTCACCGGCTACGCCGATCGCCTGCCCGGCCCGCTGTCTGAGCCGCTGTTCATCCTCGGCGCCATATTCATAGCGGTCGTCTACTCCAAGGACCACCTCAAGAGTGTGTGGCAGAGACATTTCGCGCGGGCAGGCTAGACTCTACGTTGCGGGGCATGACGTCCCTATTGATAGCCGTCTTGGTCGCGGCCGTCGGCGCGGTCG
>JBIOYB010000216.1:0-2964 GCA_044869915.1 Allorhizocola sp. | reverse complement strand
CGACTGCACCAGCGTCGTCGACCGCCTGCTGCGCGTCATCTCGCCGCTGGAGCCGACCGAGACCGACTCCTCGCGACCGGTCGGGACCACCAGCAGGACGACCGCGGTAACAACGGCGAGCAACAGGGGCGTGAAGAACACCAGGCGCGTAGCAACCGGGGAAGCTCCAGCGTCCATCAGGGTGCTCCTGTCGCAGGCGCGAGTGCGGCAGTCCTGATCGTACCCGACCCGGCCGTTAGGATCGCTTGCTACCGCATCCACGAACCCACCCTGCACCTGGCCCACAGGGTTCATGCCGCCACCGGTCCTACGCCTGGCGGATCCTCACTCCAGCGCGCAGACCCGGTTAGTTTGCTTCCCGATGAAGAACTCGGGGTCGAAGTAGCCGCTGAGCTGCGGGAATGCGGCCAGGGGGTGGGCTGGTTGTGGTCGAATGACACCGTTGTCGCTGTTGTAGCTGGCGTTCCGCACTTCCGAGTCGCGTTTTGCGCCCCCGCTTCACCGGATTGGGTGGGGGTTGGTGTAGCTGGCCGCGGGCACGCCGAGCAGGTCGAGGACTTGGTGTTGCAGCGGGGTGAGGTCGGCTTCGAAGGTCTGGACGAGCCTGCCGTTGCGGTGTAGTTGGTGGCGGGTGACATCGGCGAAGATCTGCAGGATGCGTTCGGCCGATGGTGACGGGCAGGCGCGCAACTCTGGGTAGAGCGGGATGTGTGCGGTGTTGGCGTTGCGCATGGCGGTGCGGATCTGGCGTTCGATGAGCGCGCCGAGGAGCAGGGCGAGGAACTGGCAGCAGAAGAGTGCTTCGATACGGGCGGGGTCGCGTAGCCAGAGCGGGTCGGCGTCCTGTGCGCTCTTGAGCAGGTGGTGGCGGCGTTCGAGGTTGGGCTGGTAGCGGTAGGCGCCGAGCACTTCGGCGTCGGGTAGGGCGGTGTCGTTGGTGACGAGGGGAAAGCAGCCGTCGGTGGCCGCGTCATAGGCGATTACATCGGTTCGGGGCTGCCAGCCGATGGTGTACCGGGTGCGGGTGCTCTTGCGGTAGCGGGTGTTGGTGCCGGGTCGGCCGCGACGCTCCTGCCGGTAGGTCTCCTCGACCGTTTCGCCGATGGTGACGGTGATCCACCGGGCCGCGCCGGCGTCGGCCAACGCGGCAGCGGCGGCTTGGTCGACCGCGGTGCGGGTGCGCAGCCGGCTCTTGGGGCTGGCGAGCTTGGCGGCCAGCGCGTCGATCGCGGCGGCGCCGGCCTCGATACGCCCTTGCCGTGCGGCGGCGTCGCGGGCGGCTTTGGCGCTGGTGTGGACCCAGATGATGCGGTAGCCCTCGGCCGAGGGTAGCGGGGCGGGGAAGGTGCGGTACACGTTGTCGGGTTCGCCGGCTCGGGTGCCGGGGATGCGGACCGCTTCGGTCCACTGCGGCTGGTTGGTCTGGGCCCAGTCGCGGAACCACTTGTCCTCGGCGCGGGTGCGGGGCAGCACGGTGACGAACCGGCCACCGCCTGCGTCGATGTGGCGCATCGCCGTGCCGCAGGCCAGTTTAGAGTCGGCCACGTAGAGGAAGTCGGCCCGGCCCAGCAGGGCCACCAGATGGTCCCAGGTCGGGAGGTGGGTGGGGTCGTCGCTGGTGTTGCCGTCGGCGAGCCGGTACGCCATCGGCACCGCCCCGTCGGCGCAGACAGTCAGGATCCACACCAGTTGCTTGAGGTCCGGCCGGTGGTCCTTGGAGTGGCCGAACGTGATTGTCGTGGTGGGCTTGCCACCGCGCGGCGTGCCGTCCGCGCCCCGGTAGGCGCCGTGGACGCTGACTGAGGTGGAGTCGTTGTGCAGCTCCGAGGTGTCGATGCCGAACTCGGCCACCACCCCCACGATCAGCTCGGTGAGCAGGCTGGCCCGGTCGGCGTGGAACAGTTTCTCCAACGCCCGCCCGACCCGGTCGTCGTTGAGCCACGCGGCGTCGGCGTCGGCCAGGCCGAGCAGACCGGGCGCGAACGGGGACGCCCACTCGCCCAGCCCGTACAGCGGCGCCCGGCCGACGAGCAGGTTGACCACGACCAGCCGGATCGCCACCGCCGGATCCAGCCGGAACCTGCGATCCGGCGCCGGCAGCCACCGGGCCAGCAGATCCGACAAGCCCATCCGGCCCAGAAAGTGGTTGACCAGCGGCAGCGCCCCGAGCCGGTGACTGACCAGCTCGAACGGGCCGCCCTTCGGCGTGTCCATCGCGACCTCCTTGACCCGACCCCCACCCGCCAGACAGTATGGCTACTGTCTGGCAGAACGGTCGAGCGACACGCGGAAGGGAGGAGCAACCAATGGCCGACTCCGAACTGGCCCGACTCCAGCGCCGCTATCGCGCCCTGACCGAGCAGATCCGCGACCTGGGCTTCATCGCCACTGGCAGCGTGATCGAGCGCTACACCGTCTGCGCCGCCGCCGGCTGCCGCTGCCACGCCGACCCGCCACAGCGCCACGGCCCGTACTTCCAACACACCCGCAAGGTCGCCGGCAAAACCCTCACCGTCCGGCTCACCCCCGAGCAGGCACAGCGCTACCGCGAGCAGATTGCCAACCGCCGCCGCCTGGACGAACTCATCACAGCGATGGACGAGATCTCCACCCAGGCGCGCGAGCTACTCCTCGCCCAGCTCCAACCCACCAAACGCAGCCGCGATCCTCGCAGCTGACGCGCGAGGACGTGGGGAGCGATATCGACGCAGAGAAGTGCGGAACGTCAGTTGTAGGAGATCACACTGCTTGGCGTCACCACCCCGCCGCTTGCCACCTGGGACGCGCTCCTGCCCGACCAGGCCACCCGCCTGCCCGCAGAGCTCGCCCGTATCGACGCCTACCTGGACGACGAGCGCTTCCTCGTCCCCTGGCGTGCGCACTTCCACGCCCGGCTGGGCCGCCCCTGGGTCCCGATCCCGACCTTGCTGCGGCTGTTGTACCTCAAGCACCGCTACCAACTCG
>JBIOYB010000215.1:0-22495 GCA_044869915.1 Allorhizocola sp. | reverse complement strand
GTGGACGATCGCCGAGCTGGTGTCCGATTCGGAGGGTGGCGATCGGCTGGGCACGCTTTCGGTGGCGGGCGACGCGCGCAGCCTGCGTGCCGTGTTCGCCAGCGGCGTACGTGCTTTGGGCCCGGCCGCGGTGGCGCTGTTTCGCCGGCTGGGCGGGCTGCCGGGCCCGACGTTCACCACCTGGCCGGCGGCGGCGCTGGCGACCCCGGCGGCGTTGGACGAGTTGGCCTCGGCGCATCTGGTGTCCGAAGTGGACTCTGGCCGTTATCGCCTGCACGATCTGCTGAAGCTCAACAACATGGCACTAGCTTACGGGCGGCTGGGCCGCATCGAGGACGCGGCCGCGATGTTCGAGCGGGCCTTGCGGCTGTACACGCAGGACAACTACCTGCCCGGGGTCGCGTTGGCGCACAACAACCTCGGCGACATGTACTCGCTGCTGGGCCGCCCCGCCCGCGCCCTCGAGCACCTCGAGCGTGGGCTCAGCCTCGCCCAGCGGATCGGCAATGCCCATCTGGAGGGCGGCGTCCGGCAGAACCTCGGCGAGGCGGCCCTGGCCACCGGCGACGGGGACGGCGCGCTCGCGCAGTTCCTGCTGGCGCTCGAGATCCGGCACCGGATCGGCGAGCGCCGCAGCGAGGCGGAGACGTCCAACGCGATCGGCCTGCTGCTGGTCTCGCGCGGGGACGGCGCCGGCGCGGCCGTCCACTTCGGACGTGCGCTGGCGCTGGCCCGCGAGCTGGACGACCGCGCGCTGGAGGAGGCGGCCCTGGCCCGGTTACGGGAGCACGGCCCCGTTGGCGATGGTGTCGACGCCGGCGGATAGCTGCACGGCGAAGGTGCCGATGGCGCCGGTGACCACCTCGACCCGGACATACGCGTAATACTGCCCCGGTGCCCAAGTCACGACGTCGTCGATCACCCGGAAGTGCTCGCCCACCCGCAGCGTGCCGCTGATGCCCCACGCGCGCAGGCTCAGCGGCCCGTCGGCGATGCCACGCGCCACCGCGAATGCCTCGGTGATGTTGTCGGGCATGGTGGTGCAGGGGTCGTGTTCGGGCGACGGGATCGGACCGGACGGTGTGATCCCCGGGCAGGAACGGTCGCTGATCGCGGTCGCCGATGACGCGCCGTCGAGGATCCGGCCGTGGCCCGGCGCTGACTCGATGGTGATCTGCGGGCTCGGGTCGAGGAGCGTCACGGTGAAGTCTTCGAGGACCGGCTCCGGTGCCGCGTCCACCGCGATCGTCAAGGTGATGTGCTTGGCGGTGGCGTCCCCGCTGCCCCACTGCAGCCGGCCGTTGCCACCGAGGAAGTCGGCGGGGCGGCGGGCGGTGCCGTCCCGCACCACATACGTCACGTAGCCGGGTGCCGTGCAGCCCCGCGTGGACACGGTGAACGTCAGCCTGCCCGACCGCTCCGCCGCCGTCACCTGGGATTCTATGGACACCAGGCGCTGGCATGGTCCGGCGTTCACCGGCGCATGGGGACCGGTTGACAAAGCCGCGGCGGCGAGCGAGCCCGCCAGCGCGCACAACATCTTCACCATCATGCGTGTCAGTGTGGTCCGGCCCGCCTGTGCCGAAGTTGTCACGCGGTTGCGACGAACCCCGCGCGCAGCTTCTCCACATGATCGTCGGTCACGCCGTGCCGGCTCAGGTAGGCCAGCGGGGAGCCGTGCCGCTCGCGCAGCTCGGCGAGCGTGAGCAGCATCGCCTCGGCCGGGGTGTGCACGTAGAACGCGGGGTGTACCTTGGCCGACGCCAACGGGTCGGTGCGGTGCAGCCACGCCTTGTAGGCGGGCTCGCTGAGCTCGGTGAGGGCGTAGTCGGCCGCGATGTCCTCGTCGCTCACGCCCGCCAGCGACAGGGTCAGCGCGCTGATCAGGCCGGTGCGGTCCTTGCCCGCGACGCAGTGCACGACGGTCGGCCCACTGTCCACATCGGATAGTAGGGTGATGACCCGGGCGATGTCGGCGGCACCGCTTTCGAGCAGGTCGTGATAGCGATCGGCCAGCCAGCGGGCCACGCCGATCTCGTCCGAATAGGTGCTGTGGTCCCAGATCTCGTGCTCGAGGTGGTGGTGCAGCCACGCGGCGCCCGCCCACTCCGGCACCCGGCCCATCGTCTCGACCTCGGTGTGCCGTCTCAGGTCGATCACCATGCGCACGCCCAGAGCCATGAACAGCTCTTTGTCGACCGCCTCGAGCCTGCCCAGATTGTCCGCGCGGAAAAGGACACCGCGCCGGGTCACACCGCCCGACGCGGTCGCAATCCCACCCAGATCACGAAAGTTGAATACGGTGCTCAGCCTCACCCAACGATCATCCATGCAACCCAACCTACAAGGTCGCGCTCTAGCTCGAGGTGACGCCGAACTGAACGGAACGCTTCGACAACCCGCCCCAAAAGCCGTCAATCACGGTCTTCTGCGCCCGCACGTCGGCCTGGGCCTCGGTCGCGCCCAGCGCCACAAACAGCGGCGCGAAGTGCTCCGTGCGTGGATGCGCCATCCGCCCGGCGGGTGCCTTGGCGAGGAAGTCCGCCAGACCGTCCACATCGCCCGCCGCCAGCGTCTCCCGGCCCCAGTCATCAAATTCCTCGGACCATTTTGGCGGTACCTGATGAAGCCCGAGACTGAAGTCGATGGCGCGCAGGTTGTGGGTGAAAAAGCCGGAGCCGACGATGAGCACGCCCTCGTCGCGCAGTGGCGCGAGCCGGCGCCCGATGTCCAGCAGCGTCGACGGGTCGAGCGTGGGCATCGAGATCTGCAGCACGGGCACGTCGGCGTCCGGATACATCTCCTTCAGCGGCACATAGGCGCCGTGATCCAGGCCACGGTCGGGCACGTCGGCGGTGCCGGGGATCAGTTTGCGCACGCTTTCGGCCAGCTCGGGCGCGCCCGGCGCCGGATACTTGACCTCGTAGTAGTGCCGCGGGAACCCGTAGAAGTCGTAATAGAGCGGCACCGTCCGGGTCGCGCCGATCGCCAGCGGCGCGTCCTCCCAGTGCGCGGACACCATCAACACCGACTTGGGCTTGGGCATGTCCTTCGCCCACGCCGCGAGCTCCGCCGTCCAGACCTCGTCGTCGGCCAGCGGCGGGGCACCGTGACTCAGATACACCACCGGCATGCGCTGCTCGTTGAACATTCAACTAGCGTACCCCACGCGGCACGGCGCCGCACCGCCAACCCGATCATGGACACTCGTCCCCATGACCACGCCCAACTCGGCGTTCGTCATGCTTGACGACCCGACCAACCGCACCGCCGCCGGGCCGGCCTGCTACACCGTGCCCGCCGCGTTCACGCCCTCCGGCGCGCTGACCTTGGAGCTGAAGGTGGTCTTCGGAGGCACCGCCGACCGCATCACGATTGGCATGATCAGCGTCAGCGGTATGTCCGAATAGCTTGGCGAACGGTCAGCCCCGGCTGGCCGACCGGACGCAGTCACCGATGTGGAAAGATCGATTGCCCGGAATGCGCTGAAGTATGGGTACCATCGGCGCGTGCGGCCGCTCGGCAAAGGTGATCCCACATCGGTGGCAGGCTACCGCCTGCTCGGCGTGTTGGGCGGCGGCGGCATGGGCCGTGTCTACCTTGGACTGTCCCGCACCGGCCGCCGCCTCGCGATCAAGATGCTGAGCCAGCAATACACCGACGATGCCGAATATCGCGAGCGGTTCGCCCGCGAGGTCGCCGCGGCCCGCCTGGTCAGCCCGCTCTACACGGCCGCCATGGTCGACGCCGACCCCCATGCCAAGACCCCATGGCTGGCCACGACGTTCATCGAGGGCCCGAGCCTCGATCAATGGGTGGAGGAGCACGGCCCGCTGAGCCCTGACAAGGTGATGGCGCTGGCCGCCGGGCTCGCCGAGGCGCTCGGCTCGATCCACAATGTGGGCCTCGTGCACCGGGATCTCAAGCCCAGCAACGTGATCGTCAACCCCAACGGGCCGCACATCATCGACTTCGGGATCGCGCTGTCCGGCGGCGACGTCCGCATCACGACGAGCCTGATGGTCGGCACGCCCGCATACATGGCGCCCGAGCGGGTCAACGGCCTCGACGCCGGACCGTCCGGCGACATCTACTCGCTGGGCGCGACGCTCTACTACGCGGCCACTGGCGGGCAGCTCATCGGCAGAGGCTCGTTCTATGACCAGATCATCCAGGTGGCCAAGGGAGGGCACGACCTGTCCCGCGCGCCCGAGCAGTGCCGCCCGATCATCGACCTGTGCCTCCAGCAGGCGCCGCAGGACCGCCCGACACCCGAAGAGCTGTTGCAGGTGCTGGTCGGTCTCGGGGTCACGACGCCGGAGACGGGATGGTGGCCGGAGCTCGAGATGTATTCGTCCCCGATCACCCTGACCGGCAAGCGCAGCCTGACCAGGCGGGCGTTGCTCGTCGGCGCCAGCGCCTTCGGTGTCGCCGCGATCGGTGGTGGCGTGGTGCTGAGCCTGCGCCAGCGTCCCTTGTCGCCCTCCGACACCGCCGGCCTGGGACCCGAGGCGAGCGCGCTCACGTCGCCGACCGCACCGGCGGTCACGTCCAGGCGGCTCGCGTGGCAGGTCGCCGTCGACGCGGAGGAGCGGTCCGGCGCGCCGGGAGCCATGGCCGAGCACGTGATGATCGACCGCGGGCAGCGGCTGATCTGGTCGTCCGGGTCCACGATCACGGCAAAGGACAGCGCGGACCGCCCGGTGTGGGACAGGCAGCTCGCCGCGACGGCCGTGCGGCTGTGGGCGTGGGGCGACACCGTTCTGGCCGGCGACGCGAGGCGGCTGTGGCTGATCGACGCGCTCAAGGGCGACCAGCAGTTCGTGGAGGATCTGGCCGAGGAGGAAGAAAAGGAGCACAGCCGCGACAACCCCGACCGCATCGTGGTGCAGATCCAACGGGTCATGATCGCCGGCGACCTGGCCGTGGTGAGCCTCGGCACGGCCATCGTCGCCCTCGATCGCGCGTGCAACATCGTGTGGCGCGCGCCCCGGCAGGTCAGCGGCGGCCGGCGCACACCCCTGCCGGTGACGGTCGCGGCCAACACGACCCACCTGGTGACGCGGTCGGAGAGCCGGGTCGCCCTGCGACGCATGAGCGACGGCCGCGTCCTCTGGCAGCAGCCGGTGACCGCCACCGCGACGGCGCCGGCTGGGCCGCCACGGGAGGGCAACGATGAGGCCTGGCTTCGCCAGGAGGGCCGTTTCGTGGGCGACGCCATCGTGATGCGCGACGGTCCGCTGGTCGAGGCGCGCTCGCTGGGCGACGGCAAGGTGTTGTGGCAGAACGTCTCGCCCAACCCGATCGCCTGCCTCGAGGTGTCCGGCAATCTTGTGCTGACCGGCGCGGCCCGCCTGGTGGCCCGGCACGTGGCGACGGGCGAGGCGGCCTGGGACTCACCCCTGCGCGGCGCCCGCGTGGTCGGGTCCGGCGACTTCGTCCTCGCGGCGCACGACGGCGGGCTGTCCAAACTGGACGCCGGTGGCCGCGAGGTCTGGCAGGAGCCCTTCCCCAGCACCATTCGCGACGCCGGCCCCGACCGGCTGACCGCCGACGCGGAGAATGCCTACCTCGTGCTGCGGCGGCGCCCGGGCGGCGCCCGCGGGGCAGGCCCGGCGCCCGCTGCTCAGGGCGAGCCACGACCTATCAACGTCGTCGCCTTCCGGTTGGGCTGAGCCGGCTGCCACGCGCCCCCCGTCAAAAGATTCACATTGTCCGGTACGGTGCCAACGTGAACCTGTTTGCGATCATGCTCTATGTCGTGTTCCTGATCGTCGCGGGCGGCGCACGGATCCTGATCCAGCGGCGACGCACCGGCGACTCCGGCATGCGCTTCGATGCCGGGCCCGCCGGAGGCGCGCACTGGTGGGTCAGGACGGTCCTTCTGGCCGCGATCGCCCTCAGCGCCACCGCGCCCTTGGCGGGGATGGCGGGGCTGGATCCCCTGCCGTTGCTCGACAGTCCCGTCCTGCGGTGGACCGGCGCGGTGGTGGCCATGCTCGGCATCGCCGCGACCGCCGCCTCGCAGCTGGCCATGGGCGACTCCTGGCGGATCGGCGTCGACCCCAACGAGCGCACCGCGCTGGTGACCGGCGGGCCGTTCGCGCTGATCCGCAACCCCATCTTCACCGCGTTCCTGACCAGCAGCGCCGGGTTCATGCTGATGACCGGCAACATTCTCGGGGTGCTCGGGTTCGTCATCCTGGTCGCGGCCGTCGAGGCACAGGTCCGCGTCATGGAGGAGCCCTATCTGCGTGAGGCGCACGGCGCGCAATACGCGGCCTACGCCGCACGGGTGGGGCGATTCGTGCCCTATCTGGGCCGGGTGCGCCACTAGCGGAAATAAATCGCTTGTGTGCCAGGGCTTGCGGCGAGACTCTGGACACATGACCAAGAATCCGATCCTCGACGCGCAGGAGCTCGTGACCGAGCTCTATCCGCACGCGCGCTGGGCGTTGCTGGCGGGCAGCGTGCTCGCGGCCACCCGGACGGCAGGGTCGGATCTTGACATCGTCGTGCTCCTGCCGGATGGGGATCCGAGGGCGCCGCAACGGGAGTCCCGGCGTTACCGGGGCTGGCCGGTGGAGCTGTTCGTCCACGACGAGCTGAGCCTGGCACACCAACTGACCAAGGAGTTCGCCGCGCGCAAGCCCTACCTGCACCGCATGGTGGGCACGGGATTCGCGCTGGTCGGCACGCCGCACGACTGGCGTGACCGCTGCGCCAAGGTGCTGGCGGGCGGCCCCCTGCCGCCTCCGTGGAGACGGAGGCGGCAGGACTCACGACGGGGATGGCGCTCGGTCGGCGCGTTCCGCGGCATCACCCATCGGCCAGGCCCGCGTCGGCGCGGCGGCCGGAGGACATAGGGGTGCCCCGGGCGGCAGAAGCCTTGCCGCCAAGCCCATGCGCACCGCCGCCAGGCCATGCGCACCGCCGCCAGGCCCGGCTACGGGCTCGCCGCGCGGAGCTGCTGTGCGCCTCGATGACGCCGCCGCCCGGATCCGGCCATGCCCCAAAGTCAGCTCGCGCCGATGAGTGAGTCGCCGAGTCGGAAGCTTCAACCGCTCGGTCGGGAGCCGTTTCCCGGTGCCCGGAAGCCCGGCGGACACGGTGGCCGTGGGGTGGCTCGTGGCGGTGCGGTGGCCGTGGGGGTGGCCCGTGGCGGTGCGGTCACGGCCGCAGGGCCAGGCCGGTGTCGGGGTCGAAAAACCGCACCGCTGCCGGGTCGAATCGCAGGTGCACGCGGTCGTCGGGGGCGGCCGTGAGGGTGGGCGCCGCCTGCACCTTGAGCGCGCCAAACCCGGTGGTGACGGTCAGCAAAGTGGACGCTCCCGTGGGCTCGACCACCTCGACCGTGGCCGGGATCCCGTCATCGGCGAGCGCGATGCTTTCCGCACGGATGCCGACGAGCACCTTCTGCCCCGCCAGACCCGTGGGCACGCCGATCGGAGCGTCCTCGGCCTTCGTGAGAAAGAAGTTCATCGGTGGGGCGCCGAGGAAACCGCCGACGAACCGGTCCGCGGGATCGTTGTAGACGGTCAGCGGATCGCCGATCTGGGCGATGCGGCCGTCGCGCATGACCGCCACACGGTCGCCCAGCGACATGGCCTCCGCCTGGTCGTGCGTGACATACAGCGTGGTGGCGCCGATCTGCCGCACGATCTTTTTCAGCTCCGCCCGGAACTGCAGGCGCAGCAACGCGTCCAGATTGGACAGCGGCTCGTCCATGAGGAGCACGCCCGCGTCGACCACGATGGCCCGGGCGACCGCGACCCGCTGGCGCTGCCCGCCCGACAGCTGCGCCGGGAAGCGGTCGAGCAGATCGGTCAGCTGCAGCAGCTCGGCCGCCTCGGTCACGCGCCGGTCGACCTCCGCCTGCGGGCTCTTGCGCATCGCGAGACCGAAGGCGATGTTTTGCCTGACCCGCATGTGCGGGAAGATGGCGTACGACTGGAAGACCATCGACACGTCGCGCCGCTGCGGCGGCAGGCCCGTGACCTCTCTGTCTCCGATGTGGATGGACCCGGCGTCGGGCCGTTCCAGCCCGGCCACCATGCGCAGCAGCGTGGTCTTGCCGCACCCGCTCGGCCCGACCAGCACCACAAACTCGCCGTCGGCCACCTCCAGCGACACGTCGTCGGTGGCCCGCCGGGCCGCGGCCGGGTAGGACTTGACCAACCCGCTGATGACTATCCGGCTCATGTCAGCGTGCTCCCCCACATGTTCAGCAGATAGCGCCGCATCACGGCGATGAACAGCACGGCCGGGATCACGAGCGCGAACCCGCCCGCGAACCGATATGCCAGCGGCGAGTCGGAAAGGGTCGTCAGCACCTGCGCGGGCAGCGTCCGCTGGTTGAGCGTGAGCACGGTCGCGCCGAGAACCTCGTTCCATGACATGACGAACGTGAACATGGCCGCCGCCGCGATGCCCGGAAGCGCCTGCGGCAGCACGATCCTGACGAAGGCGCGGGCCGGCGAGGCACCGAAGATCCAGCCCGCCTCCTCCTGATCCCGTGGCACGGCAACGAAAACGGCGGACGTGATGAGCACTGTCGTCGGCAGAGCCAGCGCCGTGTGCAGCAGGGTCACCGCATAGGTCGTGTCGTAGAGGCCCGACACGAGGAAGATGCGCGCCAGCGGCACGGACAGCACGACAATCGGCAGGGCACGGGTGAGCAACAGGAACAGCTGATAGGGCTGCCTGCCCCGGAAGGCATAGCGCGCCAGGGCATATCCGGCCGGCACGCCGACGACGAGCGAGACGGCGACCGTGCCGAGCCCGACCATCAACGAGTTGAGGTAGCCGCCCACGACGCCCGTCGAGTCGAGGAAGCGCCCGAGGGTTTCGGTCGAGATGTCCGTGGGAAGCAGGGGCAACGGGAACCGGTTGAGCGACTCGCGGCTCGAGAACGCGGCGAGCGTGATCAGGTATAGCGGGACGGCCATGAAGAGGGTGATGCCGGCGCACGCCACCTGCACACCCCAGCGGCGCCTCATGTGCGCTCCCGCATCAGGTGCAGGTAGCCCGCGGCCGCGAGCAGCGACGCGGCCAGCACCACGAGCGCGATCGCCGTGGCCACCGCCGGGTTTTGCAGCACCGAATACCACTGATATGTCTCGCCCACCAGCAGCGGCAGGTTGCGCCCGGTCAGCGCCTGCGCGACGGCGAACGTCTCCAGCGCCAGGATCGTCCGCAGGATCAGCGCCACCAGCAGGCTCGGCTTGAGCTGGGGCAGCACGACGTGCCACAGCCGCTTGAAGTATCCGGCGCCGAACACGGCCGCCGCCTCGTCGTAATCCTTGGGTATGCCCTGCAGCCCGGCCACGAGGATGACGAACACCAGTGATGTGGCCCGCCACAGCTCGGCGATCACCACGGCCGTGAACATGGTGGCCTGGTTTTCGTGCGAGAGCCACGCGTACCCATCAAATCCAAGGTTATTTAGAACGGAGTTGAGGTATCCGCGATCGGTGAACACCGACAGCCACACCAGCCCGGCGGCCAGGTCGCTGACGGCGAGCGGGATCACCCACACGAAGAAGTAGAAGCCGGACAACCGTGGGCGCTCGCGCAGCAGCAGCGCCATCGTGAGCGCGAACGCGAACTGTATCGGCAGCAGGACGACGATGAGCAGGGTCGTGTTGCGCGCGGCCGGCCAGAAGTAGGGATCGTCGAGCATGCGCTCGAACGCGCCCGGCTCGCCCGCCGCCTGCCCGATCGCGACCGCCAGCGGCCACGCGAATAGCGCCGTCATGAACAGCAGTGACGGCGCTATGAGCAAAAGTGGCTTCCTCATTGCACCTTGCATGGCGTGCCCGCCGGATCGGGTGCCCAGCACGGCACCTTGACCTCGTCGAGGATCGCGTTGAGTTTGACCGCCTGGGCGTCAAGCACCCCCTGCACGGGCTTGCCGTCGAGGCAGATCTCCTTGAAGCAGTTTTTGAAGATCTGGGCGACCTCACCGTCCTTGGCGCCGAGCCCGACCGGCGGCAGCGACACGACCGTGCCGGACGATGTCTGCTGCGCCTTGACCCCGGCCGCTTCCAGCGCGATCGGCTTGGGCAGGTCGGACGGCAGGTCCGCCTTGGACACCGGGAAAAAGGCGTTTTGCCGCAACACTTCCACTTGAATTTGCGCGGCCGTCAGTGCCTTGATGACCTCCTTGGCCGCGTCGGCCTTGGGCGCGCCCTTCGGGATGGCCAGCCCCGCCACGACGAGCATGTAGCCTCGCCCTTTCGGGCCGCGCGGCGCCGGCACCATCAGCCAATCGTCCGGTTTGGACTTTGGCGCGTTGACCAGCCGGGCCACGTGGTCGAACGCGACGAGCACCTCGCCACGCTCGAGTGGCTCCTGCATGAAGTCGTAGTTGGTGGAGGCGGGCGCGGTCTGCGCCCACAGTTGCTTCATGTAATCCCAGGCCGTGGCGGCCTGCGGGCTGCGGAACGTGGTGATCTGCCCACCGGTGAAGCTCGGCAGCAGGAACCCTTGGAAGAACCGGTGATAGAGCCCTTTGGGCCCGGCCGGGATGCCGAAGACCGGCCTGCCGCCGTTGGCCGCCTTGGCTGCGGTGGCCCACGCGAGCAGCTGGTCGTAGGTCAGGTCCTGCACGTCGGCCCCGGACGGCAGCCACTCGAGCGCCTTCTTGTTGACCGCGAGCAGGTAGGTGGCCTGCATCCACGGGATGTATTTGACGGTCGAGCCGCCGAGGCGGCCGAGCGTCGTGAGCTCGCCGGGGAACTGGCGGTCGGCGAGCCCGCCCAGCAGATCGTCCAGATCGGACAGTCGGTCCCGTTGCGGCGCCAGGTCTCCGTGCAGACCGCCGAGCAGGCTCACCTGCACGCGATTGGCATCGGCCTGGGACTGCACCGTGGAGGCGAACGTGCTCGCGTCCACCGGGTTGAAGCCCACCTTGGCGGACTTCACGTGGTCGGCCAGAATCTTTTCGAACCGCTGCCGCTCCTCGACCGGGGTGAACTGGGTCGACAGGAAGTCGACCGCACCCTGCTCGCCGGTGCCGCTCGTGGACACGCCGCTGCAGCCGGCCGCGGCCAGAACGCTTGCCGCCAGCAATGAGCGGCGAGTAATACTCTGAGTCATGTGCCTCCCTACGTGGGGTAATGTCCAAAAGGGAAGGACTGATGGCCTGGCTCATGATACATCCACTTTTTCATATTCGTGGGTACCTCGCGCGTTGTAGGCGCGTAGTGGGGTCGCCGCGAGGGACGCACACGCCCGCTAAAACCGCAGGCCAGCTGGAAGTGCTCATGCCTCGCCGATCGCCGGGTGAGATTCGGAGAAGCCTGCCGCGTCGCATCGCTCGGCATCCCGTTGCGGTCAAGCGCCGTCCTCGCGCCATTCGGAGGCTTTCGGCCTCTGCCAACCGTCAGATCGCTCGTTTCGAGCGCCGTCATCGGTTGCCGCCGGGCCATGCCGCGTTTTCCTTCCACCGTTGGAGCCGGCGAGCTCAACCTCTTGCCTGTTTCTACATCAGTAACCTAGTATCCATAGGCGTATCCATCGCGGGTCACTTTGGACGGCAAGGGAGGAGGCTGAATGACCTTTCGCCGGAAGTCACTCAGCCGCAGACTTCGACACTTTGCCGATAGTTCCGGCGCCATACGGGCGCCAATGGTTGGCATGAATGCTTTAGCCCAGTGGTTTCACGTGTCACGCGATCGGCGGCAGGATAAATCATGATCGACATTGATCTATGTTTTCGGTTACTCTGCGTCCTAACTCCGCGACAGGGGGTCGATGTGGATGGAGCAGACGCCGAGAGTCGATTTAGATTTGGGTGGGCTACGCATGATTGCAGAGGCACTGCGTGCAGACGTCGAGCTTGGCCTCAAGCCTGGTGCCAGCCGCGCCGAGCGGGAGATCCAGCACGGGATCAGATTCGGTTCGGCGGCACCGGGCGGTCAATTGGCGGCCGCCCGCGACGTCTTCGCCGTCGCACTCGAGCGGGCTCACGAAAACATCACCCGGCAGGTGCGCGGCGCGCAGATCCTGACCGCCGCGCTCGAAGCGGTCCTCGCCAACTATGCGCAGGCCGACCAGGTTGCCGCCGGCCGGATGGCCGACGTGCAACGGACGCTGTCCGAAGCGATCAGCGCGGCCGAGGCAGTGACCCAACCGCCCCCGCCCGCGGGTGGGGATCAACCATGACGACGCCGGATTCAGCGCTACACCAACGAGTGAAGGGCACCTTTGTCGGCCCGGTGGCGCCCCGCCTCGATCAGCCCAGGCCGGCCGTGGTGCCAATCAATTGGCACGCATACGATATTCCGCGCTTATATGACATCGTCCGCCGCGAGGACGACGAGATCGCCTGGCAGCAGGCGCGTGGCTTCGAGAATCTGGCTCAGCTGCTGCTGTCGCATCACGACAGTTTGCGGTGCCAGCGCGATAGCTTGAGCGACGCCTGGAGTCCAGACACCAGCCCGGCAGCGGCGAGATTCTTCCCGCTGCTGGATGAGCTGATCCGATCGATGGCAGAAGACGCCATCGCGCATGCGTCCACCAGCCGGGGGATGCATGCGATTCTCACCGCGCTCAAGACTCTCAAAGAGCAGATCGGTCAGTTGAAGCGGGAGTGGGATCGCATAACAACCGACTGGGTGCCCGAGTGGTGGGACCATGCCGCCGAGGACGTGAATCGTCGCGCCCGCGAGCTCTTTCAAAAGATGGATGCCACGGTTGGCGACTATCGCCAGCAGTTGGTCATTCCGAGCCTCTACACCGATCCGGACAGGGCCGCCGGCATGGCCATTCCTGAGCCGCATTCGGCGCCGATGTCCTTGGCGCGCCGACGGAGCCATGCGCAGGCAGCGGGCGGCGACCCGGCGATCGCGGCCGTGCCGGCCGAGCCGACCGTGCCGCCCCCGCCGACCCCGGGGCACGATCCGGTACTGCGCCGCGGGCCGGAGCTTCAGGGCGTGGCAAACGTGCCGCAGCCAGTGTTGGCCGCGCCCGGAGCCCCGATCTCGCTGCTGCCGGTGCCGCCCGGCAACATCCACCTGCCGGGCGGCGGCGCATATGTGTTGCCTGGACCCGGGATCGGCCGCGGCAGCTGGGTCTACCCCATGCCACCATCGACGCCGGCGCCACCGGGTCCGGGTGGCGTTGGCCCGGCCGCGTCGCCCGCTGCCGGCGGCCTTGGGCGTGCGGGTGGTGATGCCGCCCGGCCGGTCAAGCGCATCATGGTCTGGCAGATCGCCTGCGGCGTACCGCCGGTCATCGGCGAAGCCTCGCCCGCCGACGCCCTGGCCGATGAGCAGCTACGGCTGGCCTCGGAGTCGTTCGCAGACTGGTTTTCCGACCTGGCGACGCCGTGGACCGACGACCTCAAGGTCGAGCCGACCCGGACGGAGCCGCGCCCATGAGTTCCCTGACAGGTTCGCCGTCCGCGGTGCTGACGCTCGTGGTCGCCATGATTGCGTCCGGGCCGGCGATGTCCGCCGCGGCCGACCCGATCAGCGACGGGCAGTGGTATGTCGCGGCTCTGCGCTTGGACGAAGCCCACAAACTGACCAAGGGCAAGGGAGTGCTGGTTGCGGTCGTCGACACCGGCATCGACGCCACCCATCCAGACCTGGTCGGCTCGGTGGTGGCGGGCGCGGACACGACCCGCCACGGTCCGGGCAATGGGTTGACCGATGACTCCGGCCATGGCACGGGCATGGCAGGGCTGATCGTCGGCCATGGACGGATCCGGGGCGTCGCGCCCGAGGCCACCGTCGTGTCCATTCGCGCCGAGACGGCGGCCGGCGGCTCGCCCACGGCGGTGGGCGCCGCGATCAACTGGGCCGTCGCCCACGACGCCAGGGTGATCTCGATTTCGATCGCGTCGCCGGAAGATGATGTGGTGCTCAAGGCCGCGGTCGAAGACGCGCTCGCCAAGGATGTGGTCGTCGTGGCCGGGGCGGGAAACACCGATCACAACCGGTGGGTCGGTTACCCGGCCGCCCATCCGGGTGTCGTGGCGGTCGGCGGCACGAGCCGCGACGGCAAGCATTCGCCAGCCGCCGTGGTCGGTCCGGAGGTGGTGCTGTCCGCACCGTGCGACAAGATATCCACGCCATACCTGGGGCATCAGCGGGCGGTCGGCACGGGCACGTCGAATTCGACCGCCCTGGTGGCCGGCGCGGCCACCCTGTTGCGCGCCAAGTTCCCCGGCCTGAGCGCCCGGGACGTCGTCCATCGCCTCACCGCCACCGCCATCGATGCCGGGGCACCCGGGCGCGACCACCAGCATGGCTTTGGCACGCTTGACATTGTCGCCGCGCTCACCGCCGACATCGCGCCACTGCCACCGGCGCCGCAGACCGCGGCCGGTGTGGCGGGCGCGGGCTTCGCCACCACCGAGCCCATCGCCGCGCCGGGCGCCCGGTTTCCGGTCGGCCTGGCGCTGCTCGTCGGCAGCGTCGGCCTGCTGTTCGCCGGTGCGGTCGTGCTGTTGCTGGTCTTGCTCGCGTCCCGCCGGCGCCGGCCGGGGTCGCCACACGCTCACGAGGTGAACCGATGAGAAACAAAGCCGAGCTAGCCGAGGTCAGGGGCGTGGCGGTCGATCCGGCCGCGCTGCGAGCCGTCGGCACCGTGTTGCTGGATACCGCCACGAAGGTGCGGCGCGTCAATCTGGACGTGGAAGCCGACACCGTGCCGGCCGCTCGCGCCTTCGACGGCTGGCTGAGCGGCGGCGCGCTCGACGGGCTGGTCCGGTTTTGGCAGTTGGAGTTCACCGCCACCTTCGACCGGCTGGGGGCGCTCGGAAACGGCGCTTTCGAGGCCGCCTCCAACTACACCGCCGCCGACCAGGCCGCGCACACCGAGCTCACATCCGTTGACCCACAATACTTCCGGGGGCGGTGAGCACTATGACCGCGACCGTTGCCCGGCTGCGCCACCTCAACCTGGCCGCCCTCGAGGTCGCCGCGCATAGCTGGCGGCGACAGGCACAGCAGCTCGCCGAGTGCGAGGACGCGATCCTGCGGGAGGTCGTGCCGCCGCTCGAGCACGCCGGCTGGTCGGGACCGGCCGCAAACGACGCGAAACATAAGATCGGCTGGCTTGACGACCAGCTCCGCGTCGCGTCGTCGACCGCCCGGCTCATCGCCCACGCGCTCGAGGCCGCGGCCACCCGCTGGCGTGCCATCCAAAACCGGCTGCATCAGCTGTTCGAAGACGCCACCCAACACGGGCTGCTCCTCGACGACGACGGCATCCACCTGCCGGCCGCCAATCCCAAATTCATTCATTTTGAGGAGTACCAAGCACAGCGGCAGCAGTTGGCGACCGCCGCCGGTCTGCTGCGCCGGCGCATCCACGAGCTGCTGGAGGCCGCCGACAGGCTCGACGCGGAGGTGGCGGAGACCCTGGGCAGGCTGCAGCCGGCCTCGCCCGGCAGCGATGGCGACCTCGTGCTCGAGCAGCGCGATGTGGTGGCCGACACCAGGGCCGTGGCCGTGCTCGCCGGCTATCGCCAATCCGACCTGCCCGAGCATGACGGCGACCCGATGCGGGCCGCCGAGTGGTGGCGCTCCGTGGCGCCGGCGGACCGGGCCCTGCTGCTGCAAGCCTTCCCGCAACACCTCGGATCGCTCGACGGCCTGCCGGCCGACGACCGCGATGTCGCCAACCGCGCGCATCTGGACTTCTGCCTCATCGACGGGCAAGGCCCCAACCGCGATGCCGCGCACAGACTGCGGGAAATGTTGCGAGCGGCCGACGGCAACCGGCCCGGACAGATGCTTCTGCTCGGCTTTGACGACGCGGGCGATGGCCAGGCCGTGGTCGCGATCGGCAATCCCGACCGGGCGGCACACACCGCCGTGTTCGTGCCGGGCATCACCAATGTGCTGGGCAACATGGGAAGCCAGATCGACCGTGCCAACGACCTTCACCACGCAGCCGACCTCATGACCCCGGCGGCCGGCGATGTCAGTGTCATTGCCTGGCTTGGCTATGACACGCCCGAGAAGGACGGCAGCGCGGTCGGCTGGGAACGGTCTCGCCTGGGTGGCCTGTCCCTCGACTCGTTCGTCAACGGGCTCAACGCGGCACACGAGCCGTCGCCCTCACACGTGACGGCTATCGGGCACAGCTATGGCAGCACCGTCGTGGGCGAGGCCGCGCGCGGCGGCGACGGGCTGGCCGTGGGCGACATCGTGGTGGCCGGTAGCCCCGGCATGCACGCCGGCGACGCTTCTCAGTTGCACATCGACCCGCGGCACGTCTGGGCCGGCCACGCAGGCGACGACCCCGTTTCCGGCTGGTTGGGCAATGCCTCGGGCGTCCACGGTCGCGAACCGCATGTGTTGAGTTTCGGCGCCAATCGTTTCGGCACCGACACCACCGGCCACGGCGGCTACTGGCAACCCGGAAGCCTGAGCCTCAACAACCAGGCGGCGATCGTGGTCGGCAACTACTCCGAGGTCCAACTCGTCCACGGCATGGCGCCGCGATGAGACGTTTGCTCGCGCTGCTAGCGCTCATGCTCGTGCCGGTGGCAACCACAACCGCTTGCACGTCAAAGGAGAACCCTTCCGTGACACCCAATAGCGAAGGCGTCAAGCAGGACACCCTGGACCAGGTGCGCGGGCTGCAGGAGCAGGTCCGCCGCTACGTCAACGAGTTCACCGTGGCACTCGGCGGCGCGAGCCCCAATCCGGGCACCGTCCGCATCGGACCGGCACCCTGCTCGAGCGGCACGAGCGACATCGCGGAAAACGGCGTCTACTATGTGGCGGGCGGCTGGCAGATCCCGCTCGCGGCTGAAGACCAAATCTCCAAGATCCGAGCAGTCCGGGACGCATGGCAGGCCAAGGGCTACAGCATCGTGCTGTATCAGGAGGTGGACGACAACACGCGTGCCCGGCTGGAGGGCGAAGACCCGAGCAACGGCTTCACTTTTTCGGTCATCAGCACCAATCCGCCAACCGCGGTCGGGATTCGCGCGCTGTCGACCTGTGTGGCACCGCCGGACGGACAATACCCCGGGGACGGCATCACCATTTACCAGTGAGCCGAGGCCCAGAGATCCATGCACTCCAACGCCTGCGGACCCTATCCGAGCAGGCGGCGGCCGTGGCGCTCGCCGGACGGCCTGCGCCCGCTCAACGGACAAACCGCGCGATGGACCGGATGGCTGGCAGGTGGCCAGAAGTCTTGTCCGTAACCGCACCCTCGGCGATCAGGTCCGCCTGGCGGACGTGCCTACCACCTAGGCCATTGCCGCCGCCGGCGGGCTCAAGCGGACACGTGCGGCGTGGCAGGAGTCGGTGGCAATCATGGAGCGGCTTGGCCGCCCAGACGCGGCGACGCTACGCCTGAAACTGTGACGCCCAGGGTTTTCATGGCATAGACACGACCAAATTACATCGATAAACTCCGATCTAATGGGAGAGGAGTCATCATGCGCAAATCAGTCAATCCAAGGCCGTTGGCCAAACTCGCGGTCGCATTGGCCGTCACGCTCGTGGGCGCAGCCGGCGCGACGGCCGCCTACGCGCAGAATCGCGATATGCCCGCCGGGCAGGGGTCGACCGCGGTGACCGAGCGGGTCGTCATGCCGCTCGACACCCCGCGTTTGGCCAGCCAAGCCGACAGGTCAGCTGTGGACAGCGTGGCGGTGCAGGCGCCGTCCTGCTGGACGCATTTTGCCCCACCGGTCCCGGACGGGATCGCCCTGATGCAGTACTACCGCAACTGCAACGGATACGGCCTCTACGTCTATGCGGGTTACGAGATAGGCGGCAATCGCTATCAGACACACGCGTGCGTGTGGTTCAACAACGGCGAATACACCTTCTTCTACCACCCGTCGACGGTGTCGGGATCCAACTACGGGAACTGGGTCTGCTAAAGGGCCCAGGCCAAAAGTTTTGCCCGTCACTCACCCAAGCCGATGTAGGTCCATATAAGAGGACCTCGCCGGGGTTTGATCGAGTTTTCACACAACGTTCACCCGACGAGGTCTTCGCCCGTATGCGGCCCCGCACACGTGTACGCCAATCCGACCGACGAGCAGTACCACGAGCTCATCGACGCCCCGCATCGGCAGTGGCGAACGGCAACACGAGCAGTAATAGTCCTGCTGTCCGCCGCCGGCTGGATCGCCACCGACATCGGCGCGGTCAACCTGGCTACCAGCGCCCGACACCACCATTTGCCGGTCAAGAACGTGTCGGGTGGTGTTCTGCTACCTCCTCGAACAACTGCTGGCGGCCTACCCTGAGGCTCGCGATGTTAAGCATCGACCTGTCCCCCTGGCACGCCGCAGAAGAGCCCGTGCTGTCCACAGACCAACGGCAAGATCGAGCCGCCCCACTGCACCATGACCGACGGATGGACCTACCCCCGCCGCTATCAGCCTGAGCACAAGCGTCCAGAGGCGCCCGCTACCTGGCTCCATCACGACAACCGCCACCGGCCGCACACCGCCTACGCCAACCAGCCGCCCTTCGTACAATTGATCAAGGCCTCCGGGAGGTCCAGCTAGATCAGCAGGCCGCCGGTGGCCCGGATGTTTTGGCCAGTGATCCATTGCGCGTCGGGAGTGGCCAGGAACGTGACCACGGCCGCGATGTCGTCGGGTTGGCCGAGCCGTTGCAGCGCGGTCATGACGACGGTGCGCTCCAGGGCCTCCGGCGGGTTGGCCGCGCGCAGCATGTCGGTGTCGGTGGCGCCCGGCGACACCGTGTTGACCGTGATGCCGCGCGAGCCGAACTCGCGCGCCGCCACCGCGGTGAACTGCTCCAGCGCGGCCTTGCTCGCGCAGTAGAGGGCGATGCCGGGCGAGGCCACCATGGTGTTGAGGGTCGAAATGTTGATGATGCGGCCGTTGTCACGCATGAGCGTGGCCGCCTCGCGCATGGCCAGCAACGGAAACTTCGCATTGATAGTCATCACGCGATCGAAGTCGTCGGCGGTCAGGTCGGCGATCGGGGCGGCGCCGATCGTGGCGACGTTGTTGACGAGGATGTCGAGACCCGTGTCACGGACGTGATCGAAGAGGGTGGAGACGTTGGCGATGTCCTCCTGGTCCGCGCAAACCCCTACCGTGCCTGGGATTTCGGTCTCCGGCTTACTTTTCTGGTACGAATAAACGACTCGCGCCCCGTCGGCAGCCAGCCGCTGCACGATCGCCCGGCCGATCCCCCGCGAGCCGCCCGTCACGAGCGCTGTCTTCCCTTGGAGCCTCATGGGTTGTTACGTTAATGGGCGGGCAGCTTTTTGTATTGAAGGAATGCGCACAGCTCGTTTGGTGTGAGCCCGGCCATAGCCCGCATCTCGCGCTGGAAGTGCGCCTGATCAGCGTAGCCGCACTCGGCCGCGATGTCGGGCAGGCTCGCGTGCTGCGCGAGCATGAAGACCGAGCGCTGGAAGCGGGCGACGCGAGCCACGGTCTTGGGCGCCAGGCCGACCTCGGTTTGAAACTTCATTTGCAGGTGCCGGCGGCTGACACCCAGCTCCTCGGCCAGCTCACCGATCCGCAGGCGTTGGGTGTGGTCCTGCAGGCGCTGCCACGCGTGCATGACAAGCTCGTCGCGGTGGGGCTCGTCGGCCAGCCAGCCGGACAGCTCCCGGTCGAGCAGCGCGAATCGCGACGCCCAATCCGGCTCGGCGGCAAGGCGCTCGGCCAGCTCGGCATCGCGCGCCGCACCCAGCACGTCAGCGACGCGGACGCTGCCTCCGGCGAGCTCGGGCATGGGCACGCCCAGCAGGGCTTGCGTGCCGGCAGGTGTCAGCGCGATGGAAACGCCCTCCCGCCAACCGGTCTCGCCGTCGACGGTCGCGACCGCGCGTGGCCCGGTCACCACCCGGCTGGCCCCGGTCAGGTCGATGATCAGGACGGCCAGGTTGAGCGGGAGCACGCGATGGCGTATCTCCTGGGACAGGCGGAAGCCCGAATAGCCCACGACGTAGGGCCGCAGGCTCCGGCGGGCGAGCGCCACGATCGCCTCGCACGGCTCGCTTCTCACCTCGGCCGGCACGGAATGCACATGTGTCGTAGTTGTCACCCGACCATCATCCACCGACGGTCTGACATCGCCTGTGATCAACTGATGATGGGTCGAGAAAAGCGGGCGGCACGATCCACTCGACCGTCCAACTTGGAGGATCACCGCCCCCCGGCTGCGGGCAACCTGCGCGCACGAGGACGTCCATCGGCGCGTGGGAACGGTTCTATCTCAACGACTCCCTGCCGCGCGACAACCATTGCTTCGCCTGATCCCCGGTTGGCCGGCCCGGTTTGCGCGCTCGCAGCGCCGCGTCCATCAGGTCGGCGAGTTCGGGCCGTCGCAGGTCAGCGGCGGCTCGGATTTTGATGTGCCGATGGATTTTTCCTGTACCCTCTATCAGCCCCGCCGGGTCGGGCAGGCTCACGCCGTTGGCGATGCCGAGGGTCACGTGGGCCTTGGCCGGGATCACGGTGAATACGAGGCCTTTGTAGCCGGTATCCGTACCAAATCCAATGGTTTTATCATCACGGGTGACGATGGCGTCCGGGAAACGGGCCAAAATGGCGTCGCACACCTCGCGGGTCAGGGGGTCAACGGCGTCGATTGGGAAGTTCTTCTCCATCCCCACAGGTTAGTTGATCTACTCGGGTGGCTAATGCCGGTCACATGGCTCAGATCGGATATACCCTGATGGGCGAGCAGTGCCCGCCTAGGCAATTGATTGACGATGCGGTACGGGCCGAGCGTGCCGGCTTCGACTTCGCGGTCTGTTCGGACCACTACTACCCGTGGCTCGAAGAGCAGGGCCACTCCTCCTACGCTTGGGCGGTGCTGGGTGCGCTGGCACACGCCACTGAGCGCATGGGGCTCATGTCGTTCGTGACCTGCCCGATCCAGCGATACCACCCGGTCGTCGTGGCGCAGAAGGCCGCGACCGTGGCGCTGTTGTCGGAGGGCAGGTTTACTCTGGGGCTTGGCTCGGGCGAAAACCTCAATGAGCATGTCGCGGGCGGGTGGCCGCACCGCGCCGAGCGGCTTGGCCGGTTCGCCGAGGCGCTGGAAATCATCCGCGCCCTGCTCGAGGGCGATCGCCTGGCCTACTCGGGGCACTACTACGAGATACCGGAGGCTTATCTGTGGGATCGGCCGGCTGATGGGGTACCCATTGGTGTCGCCGTCTCCGGGCCCGAGTCGTGCGGGCTGGCCGGAGCGTTCGGCGATGTCATGGTCGCCACCGAGCCACGGCCCGAGCTGGTGCTGGCGTTCGAGGCCGCGGGCGGGGTCGGCAAGCCCAAATACGGGCAGGTCGCGATGTGTTATGGCCCCGACGAGGAGCGGTGCGTGAAGCTGGCGCACGAGCAGTTCCGGTGGGCCGGGCTGGGCTGGCCGGTCAACGCCGAGCTGCCCGATCCGCGGGCGTTCCAGGCGGCCAGCGCGTCGGTCACCGAGGACGAGGTCGCACGGCAGGTCAGTTGCGGGCCCGACACCAAGAAGCACGTCGACGCGATCACGAGGTATTTCGACGCGGGCTTCACCCACGTGGCGGTCGTGCAGATCGGCGGGCACACCCAGCGGGACTTCCTCGACTTCGCCGAACGGGAGCTCCTGCCCGCCTTACGCTGATCGCCCATCGCCGCTCTGTTCTGCTCAGCATGATGTTTTCGCGGCGTTCCTTCTCGGCATGCTGTTTCGCAGCATTCCTTTTCAACATGCGTTCCGCAGCGTTCCTTCTAGACATGCTGTTTCGCAGCGTTCCTTCTAGACATGCTGTTTCGCGGCAGCTGTTTCGCGGCGTTCCGAACGCACATTGGCGCGGCGGCTGCCCGTGGCATACCCGCCACCGCACCCGCGCGGCCCGCCCCATCCAAGGCGAAGTCGCACGCCTCGCCGGGGCCAACCTCCGTCCCGGCCCGCACAGCCCTCGCCCATCCCGTGGCACCGCCGACGCGGCCCCCTCCCGCCTCGCGCAGCCCTGCTCCGCGTCGCGCGGCCCCCTCCCGCCTCGCGCAGCCCCCTCCCGCCTCGCGCAGCCCTGCTCCGCCTCGCGCAGCCCGCTCTCGCCTCGCGCAGCACGCTCTCGGCTTAGACCGGGGCGCGCGAGCCGTAGGCCGGACCAAACACCACGAGCAGCGCGAGATCCTCGGTAACCTCTTCGAAGCGGTGCTCCTCACCCGCGGGCACGAAGATCACCGAACCAGGGCCTACCTGAGCCGTCCCGCCCGGCGTAACAATCGTCGCCCGCCCGGTCGTCACCACATAGATTTCGTCCTCGGTGTGGGGGCTCTGATCATCGATACCGCCGGCAGGGATGCAGTACGTCCCCACAGACAGATCCGGCACCCGCAGATGCTCCACCCAATCGTTGGCCGCCCCAGCGACCGGCGTCCACATCCCGCGCCCTTGATGATCTGCATGGCGGAAGCCTAGCGAGCAGAAGGCGCAGCTTTCCCACACCCGCCCGACTGATGGCCCTGTCTCTCCGATCTCGCCTCATCCGACCCAGCGCGCGCCCATCACACCCAAGCACCGTC
>JBIOYB010000214.1:0-12348 GCA_044869915.1 Allorhizocola sp. | reverse complement strand
GGTGGTGGCCCGCTCCGGGATCCGATCCTCGACGCCGAGCAGCTTCTCGACCGCCAAGCTGTAACCGGTCTCGTTGAAGATCGGTGCGAGGTAGTCCATGCGCGTGACGAACGTGGTCCCCTGAGTCCAGTTGCGGAACTCAAGATTTTTTTCAATGCCCGTGTGGAGGTACCCGACGACAAGCCGGCAATCCGTGACGGTCTCGCCCTCGAGCTCGAGCACGAGCCGCAGCACACCATGGGTCGACGGGTGCTGTGGACCCATGTTGACCACGATCCGCTCGTCGTGCAGCGGGTCCGTGCCCGAGACCACGTCGTCCCAGTCGCCACCCGTGACGGTGAAGACCTTGCCCTCGGTGGTTTCGCGTTCGGGTGCGTAACTCATTTGTATGCCCTCCGCTGGTCCGGCGGTGGAATCTCCGCGCCCTTGTACTCCACCGGCACACCGCCGAGCGGGTAGTCCTTGCGCTGCGGGTAGCCCTCCCAGTCGTCCGGCATGAGGATGCGCGTGAGGTTGGGGTGGCCCTCGAAGACGACGCCGAACATGTCGTAGGTCTCGCGCTCCTGCCAGTCGGCGGTCGGGTAGACGGCCGTGACGCTGGGCAGGCGCGGATCGTCGGCGGTCACCGCGCACTCCAGCCGGATGCGGCGGCGGTAGGTCATGGACGTCAGCTGGTACACGATGTGCAGCCGGCGCTCGTCGGTGCCCAGATAGTCGACCCCGGACACGCTCGACAGCAGCTCGAAGCGCAGTGCCAGGTCGTCGCGCATGGTCTGGCACACCTCGGCGATCTTCGACGGCACGATGTGCAGCGTCAGCTCGCCGCGATCGACGACCACCCGCTCGAGCGCGTCGCCGAGCCCCGGGTAGGCCTCCTCAAGCGCGTCAACCACTTCGTCGAAGTCGCCGCCGTAGGGCCGGTGCGCCTCAAGGACCGCGGGCCGGCGCCGCACGAGCCCGCCGAAGCCGGATGTGTCGCCGGTGCCCCCGACACCGAACATGCCTCCCTGTGCCGGCTCGCTCATGCGTGCGTCCCCCGCTCCATCCACTTGGCGATGCGCAGCTGCTCCTCGCGTCCCTCGGCCGCGGCCCGCTCCCACTCCTCGCGCAGCTTCTTGTTGTAGAAGTAGCTCGACGGCATCGCACCGGCCGCGACGACAGGCTTGCCCTCGCGAGCCTCCTTCGCCTCCAGCATCTTGCGGCCCTTGGCGCCCAGCGGCTCGTGCATGATCTTGTCGTGCAGCTTGAGGATCGCGTCGAGCAGCATCTCGGGCCGGGGCGGGCAGCCGGGCAGATACATGTCCACCGGCACGATGTGGTCGACGCCCTGCACGATGGCGTAGTTGTTGAACATGCCGCCCGACGACGCGCACACGCCCATCGACAGCACCCACTTCGGGTCGGGCATCTGGTCGTAGATCTGGCGCAGCACGGGAGCCATCTTCTGGCTCACCCGGCCGGCCACGATCATCAGGTCGGCCTGGCGCGGCGAGGCACGGAACACCTCCATGCCAAACCGGCCGGTGTCATAGCGGGCCGCGCCCGTGGCCATCATCTCGATGGCGCAGCACGCCAACCCAAACGTCGCCGGCCAGAAGCTCGCCTTGCGGGTCCAGTTGACCAGGCCCTGCACGGTCGTGAGCAGGATGCCGGCCGGAAGCTTTTCCTCGAGTCCCATAATTTCAGTCCCGACTCAATCCCAATCGAGACCGCCGCGCCGCCACACATAGGTGTAGGCGACGAACACGGCCACGATGAACAGCACCATCTCCACGAACCCGAACACGCCCAGCATGTCGAAGCTGACCGCCCACGGGTACAGGAAAATGATTTCGATATCGAAGACGATGAACAGCATGGCGGTCAGGTAGAACTTGACCGGGAAGCGACCACCGCCGATGGGTTGCGGCGTGGGCTCGATGCCGCACTCGTAGGCGTCGAGCTTGGCCCGGTTGTAGCGGCGTGGCCCGATGAACGGGGCCGCCGCCACGGAGAAGAGCCCGAAGGCGGCCGCCAGCGCCAGGAGCCCAACGATGGGTATATATGCGGAGAGCGACACGATCCCACTTCCCCTACACGGCCGGTGCCACACGCGACATGGCATTGATGATCCGATCCATGGCGTCGCCGCCGCGCGGATCGGTGAGGTTCGCCAACAGCTTTAGCACGAACCGCATCAGCGTCGGATGCGGCAGGCCGTGCCTGGTGGCGACCTTCATGACGTCTGGATTGCCAATCAGCTTCACGAAGATGCCGCCGAGACGGTAGTAACCGCCGAAGCGGCGCTTCAGCTCGGTCGGATAGGCCTGCAACGCCAGCTCGCGGGCGTGGCCGCGCGGGCGGGCAAGCGCCTGCAGACCGATCTCGGCGGCCAGTTGACCCGACTCCATCGCATAGGCGATGCCTTCGCCGTTGAAGGGGTTCACCATGCCGCCACAGTCCCCCACCAGCATCAAACCACGCGTGTAGTGCGGGGTCCGATTGAACCCCATGGGCAGCGCCGCACCCAGGATCTTGCCGTCGGCGTTGGCCTCGTCGCCAAGCCCCCATTCGTGCGGGGTCGCGCCCAGCCAGTCGACGAGCATCTCGCGATAGTTCGTTTGCTGATAGGCCTTTGATGAGTTGAGTACGCCGAGACCGGCGTTGACCCGGCCGTCCCCGAGCCCGAAAATCCAGCCGTAGCCAGGCAGCAGCTTGTCGCCTGCCTCCCTGGAGCGCAGCTCCAGCCACGACTCCAGGTAGTCGTCGTCGGCCTTCACCGGGCTGCGGTAGTAGCGCCGGACCGCCACCCCCATCGGGCGGTCCTCCCGCTTGGTCATGCCGAGCGCGAGCGCGAACCGGCCCGACACACCGTCGGCCGCGATCACCAGCGGGGCCCGCAACGCCGTCGGCCCCTCGGGCGTCTTGACCTCAACACCAACAACCCGGCCCTCGCTGTCGAGGACCGGGCCCGAGACGTTGTGATTCGTCTTGAGGAGCGCTCCGGCGGCCGCCGCCCGCTTGGCGAGCATGTCGTCGAAGTCCATCCGGGTGCGTACGAGCCCGAAGTCCGGGTAGGAGGCGAGGTCGGGCCATTTGAGCTCCATCCGGATCCCGCCGCCGATGACCCGTAAGCCCTTGTTATGCAGCCAGCCCGCGCCCGTCGACACGTCCACACCCATGTCGATCAGCTGCTTGACCGCGCGGGGGGTGAGGCCGTCGCCGCACACCTTCTCGCGCGGGAACTCGGTCTTTTCCAGCAGCAGGACGCGCGCGCCATGCTTGGCAAGGTGATAGGCGGCCGCCGAACCACCCGGCCCGGCGCCGACCACGATCACGTCCGCGTCGTCCTCGGCCCTGGCTGACTCCTGAGTCATGGTCACCTCCAACGCCCCTGTCCTGCCCGCCAACGCTCGTGAAAGTCTTCACAAGCGTGTCCGGCGTGCAGTCTAGGCCGGTCTGATCGCCCGCTGCGAGTTAGGCGAACCTAACTTCCCCTCCGGGCTGACCGGCAAGCAGCACCGGCACCCTCGACCTGTCCCCTATCCACCCCGCGGTCACCGGACACACCCACCCCGCAATGGTCAGCGCATCGACATGGAGCGCTGCTAGCGGGCGGTTATGGATTGGCTCATGATGCGCGATCCTGTTCCGCAACCCATGCAGCCCATGCACCGCGTCATGCGCCCGTCGCCGCAGGCCGGCGCCCGGCAGCGCCCGATGGAGGCAGACCCGCCAGAGCGTCCGTTCGTAGCGAACCGCGAGCAGAAACCGCCAAAATCCCAGACTCAATTCGGCCACGACCCGGCCGGGAAGTTCGGGTCCGCCTCCGGCGGTGGCCCGCCGCCGCGCCCGCGCGATCACGCTCCGCGTTTCATCCGAGAACACGTCGCCCGGATCGAGATACCATCGCGGCTCACCAAATCGCTCCAGCGACCATCTGGACAGCTGCTCGTGCATGGCGTTGCGCAGGATTACCTCCACATCGCCGATCACGCCCCACCAGGCGCACGCCATCTCGGAGTTCCATTCATAGAGCGTTATCGCTTGCGCCAGGCCGGCAGATGCGCCGTAGGAGCCGAGCCGCTCACGCGAAAGCCGCTCGGCAATCACCGTCAGATCGGGCAGCGCGGCCGCCCGGGACTCTGATAAACTTTCTCCGTTAAGCCCCGGGCGCCTCTGCCGCGAAAGCGGTACGCCACCGGGGCCTTGTTCGTCTATCGGCAATCTCACGCCGTAGGTATCCACTCCGGACGAGGTCCGCGTCCAACCGCGATCGCTGCGCCCTGTGGATAACCATTGCCCTGTGGATAACGCCCCTCAACGCTGCCTCTACAGCAGTGTCAGTTGAGTCGGCAGTTGAGCCGGCAGTTGAGTCGACTCTGGATCCGGGTCGGTGACGGGGATTTCGCGGGCGGGCTGGTCATGATCTGTCATGCCGTGCCGGCGGCACGCGCGGCGGATGCGTGCGGTCAGCAGCCGCTGATAGTCCTTGCTCACGTAGGCCCGGTCGCCGTAAATCCGTTGATACAGCGGCACAAGGTCGGGGCGCTCGGCGCTGAGCCAGCCCATATACCACTCTCGCGCCCCGGTCCTCAGGTGCAGCGCGATGCCGGTGATGCTCGCTGCCCCGGCCGCCGCGAGCGCGCCCACCGTGGCGTCGATGTCCTCGGCGCTGTCGGTCAATCCGGGCAGGATGGGCGCCATAAGCACAGGCACGCGCATCCCCGCCTCCGCGAACTGGCGCACCGCCTCGAGTCTCCGAAGTGGACTCGGTGTGCCCGATTCGATGACGCGCCAAAGCTTTTCGTGGAGAAACCCGATCGAGAACGCCACCGACACCCGCGTGCGGCGCGACGCCTCAAGGATGATCGGGAGGTCGCGCAGGATCAGCGTGCCCTTGGTCAGGATGGAGAACGGGTTGCGGAACTCCGACAGCGTGGACAGGATGCCGGGCATCAGCTCGTAGCGCCCCTCGGCTCGCTGATAGCAGTCCACATTGGTGCCCATCGCGATGAGGGCGCCGCTCCAGCGGGCCGATGACAGCTCGCGCCGCAGCAACTCGACCGCGTTGACCTTGACCACGATCTTGGAGTTGAAGTCGTGGCCGTAGTCGAGGTCCAGATAGGTGTGGCTGTTGCGGGCGAAGCAGTTGTGGCTGATCACCCCGTTGGCGATGAAGTCGCCGGTGCCGGTGGTGATGTCCCACATCGGCAGGTCACGCCCGAGCGGCTCGATGGACACGACCTCGACGAGGCCGTCCTCCGCGCCGGGCGACGAGGGCAGGCCGACCAGCAGGTTGCCGACGGTCAGGTAGGGCCGTTTGGGCGTGCCCTCGATGATGTTGGCCACGTGCTTCCACCCGCGGCTGGTCAGGAACCGGTGGTCGCCGCTGGCGACGAGGCGGCGCCCGTCTTTGAGCAGCACGCGATAGCCGGGCTTGATCGAGGGCCACTTGGCGAGCACGGTCGTGATGGTCTGGCGCAGGATCTGGCCGTCGCGCACGGTGCCGACGATCTCGTCGCCGATCTCCAGTGATGCCAACGGTTTGGTGCTGCGATCGGCCAGCAGGACGGGCGTGTCACCGAGCAGGCAATAGGTGCACGCGTGGGTGCACCCGCGATAGGGGTTGATGGAGTATTCGAACCCGAGCCGGCTGTGCCCCAGCCTGTTGATCAGCGATTTGGCGCGCACCTCGTAAAAGGTCATCCCGGCGAAACCGGGCGTGTCGAACGTGCGCCTGACCGCACCCGGCAGCGTCGGCTGCGTCTCGTCTTCGTCCATCAACGTCCAGCGCACAGGCACTATTCAAACACACGTTCGAACAGGTCGACAAATGAGAACCCGGCCGCCGTGACCGACGGCGGCCGGGTTTTGCGCAAAGGCCTATCCGTCGACCGAGACGATCGTCTGGCCGACCGAACCCGTGCCGTTGCCGAACGAGATGACGCCGAAGTAGCGCACGCCGGCCGCGAGGCCGTTCCACGCCACCGTCACGGTCGCCGCGCCACCGATCGTGACCGCCTGCGAGGCAGGCGTCGCCGTCAGGTTCCCGGACGACCCGCTGCCCACAACCCAGTGATTGTGTTTGATGTCAACGCCTGTGGCCCCGGCCGCCAGTGAGAACGCCACGACATAGACGTCGTAGCCGCCCGCTCCGGGCAGCGTCACCGACTCCTCGGCCGTGCCTCCCGTGCTCGTTCCAACGAGGACGTTGGTCCCCGCCTGATAAACAAACAGATCTATATCCGTACCCGCCGGATAGTCAGCGTCGAACGTGGAGAACCGCGCGGCGTGGCTGCCGGCCGGCGCCGTGACCGTCGTCCTGCCCACGCCCGTGCCCACGGCCGGCGCGCCGGCGTTGAAGTTGGGCTCGGTGCCCACGACCGGGATCGTGGTCACCGTCGAGGCGACCAGACCGTTGGCGGACGCCGTCAGCGTGCCGCCGAATCCGGCCTTGACCGCGAGCGCGGACGAGCCGCTCGCGCCGCCGCCGTGGACCTCACCGGCCACCGACAGCGCCACCGGGCGCACCGCGATGTTGCTGCGCACCGCGTGATCCCGGCCGAAGAAGCCCGGGAACTCCTTCCAGGTCAACGATCCGAACGCGTACTGCCCCAGCGGGGCGGTCGTGCGCGTGATCGTCACCTTGAACGAGGCCGTGCGCCCCCGCGGGATGATCAGCACGGATGGCGAGACCGTGACCTTGAAGCCGGCCGGGGCCTCCACCTTCGGCGTGTAGATCACCGCGTGCCGGTCGACGTTGGTGACCTTGCGGGTGATGGTCTGCTTGCCCGCGAGGTCGCCGACCGCGATCGTCGGATAGTTGAGGTCGCTGGGGTCGATACTCCCGAACGTGTCGCAGGTCGGCCCGGTCAGCTGGCCGGTGCCACAGATGAACTGGACCCAGTTGTCGAATCCGGAGTCGTACACGAGCCCGGGGTCGAACATCTCGCGCGGCGTCACGTGCCCGGCGCCGAAGTCCAGCGGTGTGGCGTTGACCCCGGCGCGCTGGATCGGCGCACCGGTGTTGTCCTTCTGGCTTGCCGTGGTCATCAGCGCCGACTTGATCCAGATGGGCGACCAGCTTTGGTGCTTGCTCTTGACCAGTGCGGCGAGACCGGCGATGTGCGGGCTCGACATCGACGTGCCGGAGATCGCGTCGTACAGGTTGCCGTTGTCCCCGGTCGGGGAGACTGCGGCGATCACATCGACGCCCGGCGCCGTGATGTCGGGCTTGAGCAGGTCGCCACCTGCCGACAGGGCAGGCCCGGCCGACGAGAACGAAGCCATGTCCGGCGCCCGTCCGACACCGGTGGTGCTGGCCGCCTGCGCCGCGGTCGCGGTCGCGCCCGCCGCGTAGGCCTTGATGGCCAGCCCGTCCGCTCTTGCGACGTGCACGGTCGGCACGAAGTGGAAGTCGGCGTTGACCGAGCTGTCCGGGTCGTTGTACAAGACCATGCCGACACCGCCCGCGTCGCGCACGGCCCGGCTCTTGTCCGTCCGGGCGTTGACGCCGCGCTTGCACAGCACGATCTTCCCGGTCACCTTGGCCGGGTCGAGTGTGCCGACGAAGCACAGCTCTACCTGTGTCGGGTCGGCCCCGGCCAGCCCGGCGTTCACCGAGTCGATCAGCGGTGCCGACGGCACGGCCGGCCCGACGCCGACGCCCGTGTAGGTCGCGCCGTTGCCGAGGGTCACTGACTTGGTGAACGCGCGGTCGTGCGTGCTCGCCGCGACCGTGGTCAGCCAGGGCGAGTTGTGCGCGACCGTGGTCGCGCCCGGGCCGGAGTTGCCGGCCGAGGCGGCCACGAAGATGCCGGCGTCGGCCGCGTTGAGGAATGCGACCTCGACCGGGTCCAGAACGGACGTCCGCGAACCGGAGATGGAGTAGTTCAGCACGTCCACGCCGTCGGCGATGGCGTCGTCGATGGCGTTGACCGCGTCGAGGGTGCCGCAGCCGTTGGCCCAGCAAATCTTGTAGATGGACAGGCGTGCCGCCGGTGCCATGCCCGACGCCTTGCCCACCGTCACGCCGTTGATGACCGCGTCGACCGGCCCTTTGCCCGCGGCCGTCGAGGCGGTGTGCGAGCCGTGGCTGTCGTCGTCACGCGGCGACAGCGACTCCCACGGGGCGTTCAGTCCGCTGTCGTTGTACCAGCGGGCGCCCAGCACCTTGTTGTTGCATGTCACCGGGTTGGTGAGGCCGGCGTCGCAGGAGCCGTGCCACTTCGACGCGATGAGGGCCGCGTCGGGCCGGGGCTCGGACAGCGCCGTGAACGAGGGGCTTTCGGGCCAGAAGCCGGTGTCGATGACGCCGACGATCACGCCTTCACCGGCGCGCGCCTGCCCGCCGAACTGCTTCTGCCACGTGCCCGAACCGCCTTCGAGGCCAAGGAATTTCGGCGTCGAGATGGTGTCGAGCGTGCGCACCTCGTTTTTCCAGACCTTGACCACGGCCGGGTCCTTGGCCAGCTTCGCCGCCTGCGAGCCGGTGAGCTTCGCGCCGAAGCCGTTGAAGACGACGGCAAAGTCGTCGGTCTTCTGCTTCGGGTCGGCGCCGGAGCCGCGCAGCACTCGGTCGTGCTGCGCCTGCAGGTGTGCCCGGTAGGCCTTGGCCGCGGCCGAATTCACGTCGACCTTCTGTCCGGCGACCGGTTTCGTCGCGGTCAGGCCTGCGACGCCTCCCCTGTAGCCGGACAGCGGCTCCCCCGAAACCTGGACGATGTAGAGCTGGGCGGCGCCCTGGGCAGCAGGCGCGTTGGCCTGTGCACTGCCGGCTGTCGCCACCACGAGTGCGGTCATCACCGCGGCGGCGAATGCGCTTCGGGCCGGGCGTTTTGCTCCGGCCGATAGCGATAACGACACTTTGCTACCTCCCTGTGCTCTGCGTTTCACCGTGGACACGTTCAGTCCACGTGCGGAGCCTAAGAGGCGTTCAAAAATATTGGAACCCGTAAATTAGCCAATGGACCGGGGAAGCTGCGTTTGCCTTACGGCCGGGTCGCGCGGTGCAGGGCGACGATGCCGCCCGTGAGATTGCGCCAGCCCACCTTGGTCCAGCCGTTTTCACCGATGATGGTGGACAGCTGGCGCTGGTCGGGCCAGGAGCGGATGGACTCGGCGAGATAGACGTAGGCCTCGGGGTTGCTGGACACCCGTTTGGCCACCGCCGGCAGCGAGCGCATCAAATATTGCAGATATGCCGTCCGGAACACGGCGTTGGTGGGGTGGGAGAACTCGCAGATCACCATGCGCCCACCCGGCTTGGTGACCCGGGACAACTCGCGCAGTGCGGCGGGCGTGTTGGCCACGTTGCGCAGCACGAAGGCGGTCGTCACCGCGTCGAAGGTGTCGTCGGCGAACGGGAGCGCCAGCGCGTCGCCCGCCACCAGGTGCACCTCCGGCCGGGTGCGCCGGCCCACGGCGAGCATGCCGAGCGAGATGTCCACGCCGATCACCGAGGCACCCGAGCGGGAAAGCTCCTGTGTGGACACTCCCGTGCCGGCACCCAGGTCCAGCACGCGCTCCCCGGGCTGCAGCTTGAGCGCCGACCGAGTCGACTTGCGCCACGATCGGTCCTGGCCGAACGACAGCACGGTGTTGGTCAGGTCATACTTCTCCGCCACGCCGTCGAACATCGCGGCGATCTCGTGGGGTTCCTTGTCCAAGTCGGCCCTCATCAGACGTTCACTACTGGCAAGACGTTCACTATCGAAGAGAAGTGAGACGTTACGCGCTCGTCTGTCGGGTCGTCCGCCGGAGTCCAGTGAACGGCCAGGTGCTGGTAGAGCGTGTCGCGCTGGGCCGGGATCCGGCCCGCGCTGCGGATGAGGTGCACCAGGTCCAGCAGGTTGGATCGGTGCTTGGCGCCCGCCGAGGAGATGACGTTTTCCTCCAGCATGATCGAGCCGAGGTCGTCGACGCCCATGTGCAGGGCCAGCTGCCCGACGTCCTTGCCCGTCGTGAGCCACGACGCCTGCAGGTGGTTGACGTTGTGGAAGAACAGGCGGGCGACCGCGATCAGCCTGAGGTATTCCAGCGAGGTCGCCTGGGTGCGCCCCTTGAGGTGGTTGTTTTCCGGCTGGTAGGTCCACGGGATGAACGCCCGGAATCCGCCCGTCCTGTCCTGCACGTCGCGGATCATCCGCATGTGCTCGATGCGCTCCGCATTGGTCTCGCCCGTGCCCATCATCATGGTCGCGGTCGACTCGACACCCAGGCGGTGCGCGACCTCCATCACCTCGAGCCAGCGCGCGCCCGACTCCTTAAGCGGCGCAATCGCTTTGCGCGGCCGGTCGGGCAGCATCTCGGCGCCCGCTCCCGCGATCGAGTCGAGCCCGGCCTCCTTGATCGCCTTGACCGCGTCCTCAATGGACACCCCGCTCACCTTCGCCATGTGCAGGATCTCCGACGGCCCGATCGAGTGGATCATCAGCTGCGGATAGGCGCGCTTCACCGCTGAGAAGAGCGACACGTAATACTCGACGCCGTAGTCGGGATGGTGCCCGCCCTGCAGCATGACCTGTGTCGCGCCGAGCTCCACGGCCTCGCCGCACCGGCGCAGGATCTCGGCCGTGTCGTGGCTCCACCCCTCGGCGTGCTTGGGCGCGCGGTAGAAGGCGCAGAACTTGCAGGCCGTCACGCACACGTTGGTGTAGTTGATGTTTCTATCGATAAGATAGGTGACTATCCCATCCGGATACCGCCGGCGGCGCACGGCGTCGGCCGCCTCCCCCAGAACATGAAACGGCGCGTCCGTGTAGAGGAGCAGCGCCTCCTCGTCGGAGATCCGCCCGCCGTCGGCGGCCCGCTGCAGTATGTCATCAATCAGCGCCGTCATGCCCGCCAGCGTACTTGCGCAGGCGCGACGCCAACCACGTGGCCCACTCGGCAAGGTCGCGCTGCGACGCGACACCCAGCCGCAACGCCGCATAGTTGCCGAAGCTCGGGTGACCGGGATCATCCACCAGCGCGGCCAGCTCCCGCTCGAACAGCTCCGCCGACGCCCGCGCCTGCTCGGCGACGTCCTCATATAGCGCGGCCATCCTCGCCGGGTCGGCGCTGCCCAAGGCGTAGGCCTTCAGCGTGACCTCGCTGCGCGGGGTGAACGCGGGCGGCAGCGGCAGCCACTCGGCCAGCGCGTGCCGCCCGGACTCGGTCAGCGTGTAGGTCTTCTTGGCCCGCGGCCCCGGCCCGGCGCCCTCGCGCACGGACACATGCCCCGCCTCGGCCAGGCGGGCCAGCTCCGGATAGATCTGGCTGTGGTTGGCCACCCAGAAGTGCCCGATGGGCCGCCGCATGCGCAGGGTCAGCTCGTATCCGGTCGCGGGCCCGCGCGCGAGCAGCGACAACAGCGCATACCCCAGCGTCGACACGCGGCCAACACTACGTGCCCGGGTTTGACATCGTCCCGGGTCCACTATGTAAGTTCTGACATATGAGGCTCACCCCACTCGTTGCCGTGCTCGCGCTCGCGGCCGGATGCTCGGCCCCATCCGCGACCCCGCCGGCACCATCGCCCGAGCCGCCGGCGGCCGAAGACCCCGCGCCCGGCGACCACAAGGCGTCCTTCAAGGACTCCAAGGGCACGATCCGCGAATATCTCGTGCACGCACCGCCGAATTACGCGCGCGGCAACAGGTACCCCCTAATCATGATTTTTCATGGCCAGCCCGGGACGGCATCCGACATGCCCAAGGTCAGTGGCATGAACGAGGTGGCCGATGCGAAGGGATTCCTTGTGGTGTACCCGGATCAGACCTCGCTACCCGAGGCGGTCGGCGAGCTGATCGACCACGTCTCGGCGAAATGGGGCGTAGACCCGAATCGCGTGCACGCCAGCGGATTCTCCCGCGGTGCCAACGTCGTCTACGAGATCGCCGAGAAGCTCCCCAGCAGGTTCGGCTCGGTGGCGCCGGTCAGCGGCACCGGCGCCAGCGACCGCCCGCTGCCACAACCGGTTTCACTGCTCACCTTCCAGGGCGGCCAGGACCGGCTGGCGCAGGGATGGGCCTTGACCAACAACAATTGGGCCAAGGCCGCGGGCTGCACCGGCGAAAAGGTCAAGAGCATCGAGATGGAGGGCGGGCCGACGCACATTTACACCACCACCTGCGCGGGCGGTGCCGAGCATATCGTTTACTCCGTAACGAAAATGGGGCATTCCTGGCCGACCGGCGCCAGCACCCTGATATGGGAATTCTTCGAGAAACACCCCCGCGAGAATTGAACGCCGGTGCTCTGACACGAAAATGCCTTGACCACCAACTGGTTTGGCCTTGTCACGCAGGTTGTGGAATGGGGTCAAACCTGATCATCAGGCCCAGGCTGTTGGCTTCGCGTTGCATCCGCCGCAGGGCGCGTTGA